>SKQO01000080.1 GCA_007118975.1 Halobacteriales archaeon
CCGGCGGTGAGGATGCCGCGGATACCTCCGACGATGGCGGGATCACTACCGCTGTGGGGTCGCTGGTCATGCCTTCCCATCTCTCCAGAAACGTCAACGGCGATCAGCCGGCCGGCGCCGTACACGTTTTCCGCAGTGCAGACGGGATCGAGTGGCTAGCCGATCCAGGCTTCGCGGAATCCCTAATCCGTCGTGTTCGGCAACAGTGCGGGGCCCATGACTGGTCTGAGAGCGCGATCGAGGCGAGTCAACAGGCCTTCCTCGTGCTGATCGTGATGGGCGCCGTCGAGCGATCGATCATCCCAGGGGATGTTGTTGTTCACTGTGCGATCACGGGCCTGCTCGGCTTGTACGTATGATTGTCTACTTCGATAATTCGGTGTCAGTTGTCCTAATGGAGCTGGTCGTCTCAGTAATGAACATCCCGGGCCGTTCAGGGCCGGGCCTTGCTTGGCTTGCCCATGACGGCCCCAATGCAATGCATCGAGGAATTCGATCGCATGACCGTGGTCTCGGTGGGTATCGACAATTTCGAAGGAATCGATTGCACCTGGCTGTGTAGGTTGGACGATCGCCACCGATCCGGTGATCCTCGCCACCTCGTTGCCCGCGGTTGTAGCTGGTAGTCGGTAAAGTGGACCCGAGTGTACGCTCGTGCAACTGAGCCAACCCGACAGAAGGCAACGGGATCGATGCCGTCGATTGCCGAGTATGGTGTGCATAGTGGAGGACGGGGGAGCCACAAACGGCGGTTACTTTCGGAGTGAAGTCACGGAATTCTCCGAAGGAACTGCCTAACGAAGGAATCAGCCCCAGGGTACCCTGCCATGGCTCCCGACGTGCCGCAATCGTCGAATCTCCCCACCGTTCGGGTGGCACCACGGGCCACGCCACGCGTTCGGGTGTTCGGCAAGGACGTCCCTGTCTCCGTACTTCTGGCCATGGTTTCGCTCCCGGCCATCGGAATGGGCGTCGGCCTGCTGTGGTGAGGAGACGGAACGTGAGGAGAATGTGTCTGGGAACGCTCAGTAGATGAGTTCGTCGTCGTTTTCGATCATATAGTAGGTCCTTGCAGCGATATTTACGGCATGGTCACCCACGCGTTCGAGATCGCGGATCGTGAGGAGTGCCCGCGACGCAGACGCGACGACGTCCCGAACTTCGTCCTCCGCTAACGTCGCGGGTTCGTCCGCCAGCAGTTTTCGGACGACATCTTCCCCGGCGGCGCGGCATCGCGCGTCGAGTTCGTCGTCTCGACGGTAAATCGCCCGGCACATCGTCGCGTTTTCCTCTTCATAGGCGGTCATCGCATCCAATAACATCTCCCTGGCCACCGTCGCTAACGCCTCGATCTCCGGGGCGACGTACGCGGTTTCTTCCTCGTCCTCGGCGTACTGTGCGAGGTTGACCGCCAGGTCGCCAACACGCTCGAGATCGGTAATAATCTTGAACGAGGCGGCGATGAGCCGGAGGTCGCCGGCGACTGGTTGCTGGAGTGCCAACAGCTCGATACACTGGTGTTCGATATCGAGATACAGGTCGTTGAGGTCGTGATCGGCGTCCACGACTGTCTGGGCGGCCTCGACGTCCCCGCTCCCCAGCACCTCGACCGCGCCGTCGAGTTGGGCGACGGTCATTTCACTCATCTGATGAATCCGGTCCTGGAGGTTCTGGAGCTGGGCGCGGTAACTCCGGCGTGGACTCATTATCCGAACGGGTGTGAAGCGGGGACTTGAGTGTTGTGAGCAAACGTGCTGGGCGACTCGGAGATTCTCAGTGACCAAGAGGTCCTATCTCTGCCCGGAGTGCTCGTAGTTCATCGGCCGGGTACGTCTTTGGGTTGCGAGGGGGGAAACAAACACTCGGCACGATGAGCTGTCCGCGATTGTTGGTGCCGCAGGGGACCGCTGGGAATTCTGCCGGCGGCGCTGACGCTCCGGATCACGGGAGCGGTAAGTCAGGTGGCCCCACCAGTACCCAGGCCAGTCCATAGGAGAGCTGGCCGGCGAAGCTGACCTGATGTGGGATGATCTCGGCGATGGCGAGGCGAGGTGACTAGGTATCCGAGACGGACACTTATCCGCGCATCTCGAGATTGACAGAAGATGCCCTGTTTGGAACGCTGAACACCAGTTCCGACGTTGGACCGCCGGGATTCATGTAGACAAAGTGTTCGCGCGACGAGGATCGGCGGCCTGTTGCCTCGGCGCTGTGCGATTCTGGTGTAGTCTCCTTCGGCAGTGGGAAAGCAAATGCTTGGCGTGGGAGTGAACCACCGCAAGGAACGGCGGAAAAGCGCACCCGGCAGCCTCGAAACCCTCACCCGAATTTGCCGGTAATGTAGTCCTCGACCCGCTGATCCTCTGGCTCTGCGAAGATTTTTGCGGTGCGATCGAACTCGACGAGCTCACCGCCGGTGAGAAACACCATGGTCCGGTCCGAAATACGGGCCGCCTGTTGCATGTTGTGGGTGACGATGACGACGGTATACTCCTCGGCGAGCTCCTCGATCAGGTCCTCGATCTTGGTCGTCGCAATCGGATCAAGGGCGGAGGCGGGCTCGTCCATCAAGATCACTCCCGGATCGGGGGCGATTGCACGGGCGATACACAGCCGCTGTTGCTGGCCGCCGGAGAGGTCGAGGGCACTCTCGTCGAGCCGATCCGAGACTTCCTCCCAGAGGGCCGCCCGCCGGAGGGCAGATTCGACCGTTGCGTCGAGGTCGTCGTCACAACCCTGGATCCGTGGCCCGTAGGCGACGTTGTCGTAGATCGATTTCGGGAACGGATTCGGTTTCTGAAAGACCATCCCGATCTTCCGTCGCAGTGCCACCGGATCGACATCGTTGTCGTAGATGTTCTTCCCGTAAAAACGAAGTTTCCCCTCGACGCGACAGCCGTCGATCTGATCGTTCATTCGATTGATGCACCGCAGAAATGTCGATTTCCCGCAGCCGGACGGGCCGATGATTGCCGTCACCTCCCGTTCGGGTAACGCTGCAGTCACGGGCTGGAGCGCCTGTTCGGTGCCGTAGTATACGGTCAGGTCTGATGCATGGAGAACCGTCTCTTCAGACGCTTCCCCGGCGTCTGCAGGCGGTTCATCGGCCGCGACGTTTGTTTCGAGGGTCGGTGCGAGGTCGTCGACGGTCGGTTCTGAGGTTGCCATAGTTATCTAATGCGTTCGTAACGGTTTCGAATGTAGACGGCCGAGGCGATCATCGAGAACATCACCGTCAACAACACGATGATACCGTACGCGGCCAGGTGATGGAACTCCGTGACGGGACGGAACGCCCAGTAGTAGATCTCGGTCGGCATTGCGGCGAAGCGGCTGAACGGATCCCCGGGGATGAGACCGGACTCGAGGACCACTCCGACCATCAGCAGAGGTGCCGTCTCGCCGACTGCCCGGGCCAGTGCGAGGATCGTCCCCGTCATAATACCGGGAAACGCCGCCGGGAGCACCACCTGGCGAATTGTTTGCCACTGGGTGGCGCCCGCGGCTGCAGATCCCTGGCGCATCCCGTCGGGCACTCCCCGGAGCGCCTCCTGGCTCGCGACGATGATGATCGGGACGACTAGCAGGGCCAGCGCGATCGCCCCGGCGAGGATCACGGGCCCTAGACGCATCGCGTTCACGAATACCGCCAGTGCGAGCAACCCGTAGACGACAGACGGGACGCCCGCGAGGTTCGTGAGGTTTGCCTCGATCAGTCTGGTGACCCGGTTGTCGGGTGCGTACTCCTCGAGGTAGATCGCCGTCCCGATCCCGAGCGCCATCGAAAAGATCACGGTGAATACCATCAACCAGATGGAACCGACGATGGCGGCGATGAATCCGGCGGAGAACGGGTCGCGGTGAGCGGTACTGGTAAGGAAGGTAATCGGATCGAGCCCGATTGCGAACCCGACCAGCGCCTCCCAGAGGACGTCGAGAATGAGCATGGCCAGCATGACGACCCCGAAGAGCGCCGCGACGAGACAGAACGCGTGAAACAGCCACCCTCGAATCTTGATTCCGCGAAGGTCGACATCCTCGAAGAGGTCCTGCTCTTCGGCGGTTTCGGCACTCATCGGTATTCCTCCCGGTAGCGTCGCTTGACGTAGTCGTTGAGCAAGTTCGCCGCGAGCGTGATCAGAAACAGCGCCAGTCCGACCGCAAAGAGGCTCTGATACTCGACGGACCCGACGGCGGACGTCCCGCGTACCTGATGGACCATGAAGGCCGTCATGGTCTGGACCTCGGCCAGTGGATCGCTGGTGAGGTTTGGGGAATGTCCGGCAGCGAGGGCAACGATCATGGTCTCACCGATTGCCCGCGAGACTGCGAGAATATACGCGGCGAGAATCCCCGACAGGGAGGCGGGAATGACGATCCCGATCGCCACCTGGTACTTCGAAGCACCCATCGCATACGCACCGTGGGTCAGGCCATCGGGCACGGCAGCCATCGCGTCCTCGCTGATCGAAGCCACCATGGGGATCGTCATGATCCCTACGGCGATCGCAGCCGAGAGGGCGTTCAACCGACCCACTTCGATGCCGAACGGGCCGAGGAGGCCACGAAGGAGCACCGGTGTGATAAACGAGATCGCGAAAAACCCGTAGACGATGGTCGGAATGCCCGCCAGGATTTCCAGGGTCGGTTTCAGGTAGGCCCTGGTGCGCGGGCTGGCGTACAGCGAGAGATACACCGCGGTTGCGGTACCGATCGGAATGGCGACGAAGGCCGCGAGCACCACGATCAGAAACGTCCCCGCTAACAGCGGGAGAATACCGAACGCGGGTGCGATGCCGTGGTTGGGGTACCACTGCGTCCCGGCCACGAATTCCCACACGCTGACCCGCTGGCTGAACTCGCCCCCGAGCAGAAATTCATAGAGGCGGATCTCGTAAAAGAAGCTGAAGGCGTTGTCGAGCAAGGCGAAAAAGATCGCGACCGTTGTCAACACGGTAATCGCGGCGCAGCCGAAGAGGAGTCGCCTCACCCGTCGGTTTCGCCGCCGATCCGCCGCGGTCACGTCGCCAGTGATGGCGTCGACCGTCGACTGAGATCCATCCTCAGCCGCCATGGTTCACCTCACCCGGGGTCCCTGCCAGTTCGATAAAGTAGGCGACGCCGCCCCAACCCATGGCGTCACGATTCTGCCCGACACCTTCCATCACGCTCCCCGTGTCGGTGTGTGGACTGTACTCGTAGCGGATATCGCCTACCTCCGTGCCGAGCGTCTGGGTAAAGAAATCGAACGTACCGGAGGCAGAATCCCGGCCCCAGAGTTCGATCGGTCGATCGGGATAGGACGAACGCACGTCGCTCCAGTGGGTGACATCGGAGCCGAACCGCCAGATTGACGACAGCTCTTCGAGGGTGATCTCTTCCATCCAGTCGTTCTCGGCGTGGACGACGATCGAAAGGCCGTCCCATCCGATCTCGAGCACGGTGTATTCGACACCGTGTCGTTCTGCTTGTTCGGCTTCGTCGGGAAGGATTTCCCGGCTCGCACTCTGGATGTCAGCGTTTCCTCTGGCAAACTCCGCGAAGCCAGCACCCGTACCCTCCGGTTCGACGGCAACGAGCACATCGGGATGTTTCTCGGTGAAATCCTGCCCGGCCGCACTCGTGACTGGAGCGACGGTATTGCTGCCGGCGCAGTCGATTTCACCGTCGAGATCATCCGCCGTGGGTGAGATACCGAGTTCGTCAAACAGGGCGGCAATCGTGTCCTCGTTCTCCTCGACCACTTCGTCACTGGTCGCGAAATAGCCCGACTCCCGCGCGAAGTCCTGCTGACCATCGACGTAGAACTGCAGGAACGATCCAAGCACATCCGGATTCTCCTGGAGGCGCTCGTGATTTACGTAAATGTACAGTGGCCGTGTCAGCGGGGAGTACCGCCCAGCCTCAATGTGTTCGGGGAGGGGATGGTAGAACGCTCCGTCTTGGTCGCTCTCGACGGCGACCGTTCGGATGGGCGTTTCGTCCTGTGTACCGACTGCGGCGACCCAGTCCAGACACCCGGCCAATCCCGCGGCAATCCCACCGGCCATCGCTCCCATTGCTGCCCGCCGATCGAGATGCGCTCGTCGACGGTTGGTACACATCATTTTCCGATACGTCCTGGAACTACATATACTCGACTAAGATGTATATATTTTGTCCTGGTATTATATATTAGCCGTCACACCACAGCCTATCTCAGCATAGTTCTATATATGGTATATACTTCCCTAGACAGCACGAGTGCCCGGCAATCCGTCTCACCAAATCGAGCCCGCTTGCCGGGTGCTTCGGTCCACTCCCGCTAATATCGCTGTGATTGCTGCTCGGGGAGATCGGGTATGCAACGGATCGGGTGGAGGTAATTCGAACCGACATGTCCCGATACGAGGGTCGTATTCCACTCCTCTTGATGTGTGAACTCGTCTATCGAGACACGGTGTAACACGTTTTTTCGACGGATGATTCCGGGCGTTCTGGCCAGTGAATGCCCATATACATAGTTAGTATTGATATCATATATCACGCTGATTTTTGTGTCACCATCTCCTTGTGCAATCTCGAGAGGGCGAAACGGATTGGACGGTTCCAATCACACGCACGGATCACTCCCAACGAGACAGAGCCCAACACTCTTGCTACCTCGTGTCGATACAACCGATATGAACTCCTCGCTCAAAATTGTTGGCTGGGCCATCGTCGCGATCGTGTTGTTCTGGATCGTACTTCAGGTCGTGAGCGCCCTCTTGGCTTTCCTCTCCTGGCTCGTCGGGATCATCCTCACGCTGGCCGTTGTGGGTCTCCTTCTGCTGGGAGCGTACCTTGTACTCAAGTACCTCATGGGCGGCTCCTCCGGAGGTACCACGCGAGAGCGAGAACGTATCTACGAATGAAAACGTGAGCAGCTAATACGAACGGCACCGGTCGATGCGGCATGGGCCACGATCGGCTTGCTTGGACCGTCGAGGAGTCGGCAATTGCGTACTCCTGCGAGGGCTTCGATATCGTCAATCAGAAGGTGCGTCTCCCCGAGGGAGGTAGAGCCGAGTTCGATTACCTCTCGGAGCCGCCGAGCGTGGTGATCCTTCCCTTTACGACCGACGGTGAGGTCGTGATGATCGAGGAGTGGCGGCAGGCGGTCGAACGTCTCAACCGGGGGCTGCCTGCGGGGACCGCCGAACCGGGTGATGATGACCTCGCGGCCACCGCACGGCGGGAGCTAACCGAAGAGACGGGATACGTGGCAGACACGTTAGAGCCCCTGGTCAGCGTGGAGCCGGCAAACGGGCTCGCGAACACTGTGCACCATTACTTTGTGGCGACCGGCTGCTCGCCAACGGGCGAACAGCATCTCGACGAGGACGAAACCATTCTCGTCGACACGATGCCCTACGAGGAGCTCCTGACGCGTGTGCGGCGTGGTGATCTTCGGGACGGACGCACTGTTCTGGGCGTTCTTTACTACCAGATGGCGCGGTCGGAATAACCCGTGTCGGAACGCTTACCCGAGCTACCCCGAAAATCCGAGCATGTCGCGGCCCGTCTTCGAGGTGAGCGACTACGACGCCGCGGGGCGCCGAGGGGAGTTAACCGTTCCGCGGGCGGACACGACCGTAGACACGCCCGCGCTCCTCCCCGTGATCAACCCACATCTGCAGCTCGTCTCCGCTGGTCGGATGGCCGCTGACTTCGGCGCCCAGATCGTTATCACCAACGCGTACGTATTCCACCAGAGCGCGACTCATCGGGATCGAGTGCTCGAGGACGGACTCCACGAGGTCCTCGAGTTTCCCGGAGCGATCATGACGGACTCCGGTTCGTTTCAATTGGCGGAATATGGCGAGATCGAGGTGGATACTCCGGAAATATTGGCTTTTCAAGATGCTATCGGGAGTGATATCGCGACACCGGTAGACGTCCCGACACCACCCGACGCCGATCGAACGCGGGCCGAACGGGACCTCGAGGAAACGATGGCGGCTATCGAAACGGCGGCAGCCTTCGACGCGGGTGACATGCTTTTGAGCGCGCCTATCCAAGGGGCGACGTTTTCCACCCTCCGGGAACGAGCCGCGCGGGAGGTGTACGCCCAGGAGCTGGACGTCTTTCCGGTGGGCGCCGTCGTCCCCCTGTTGAACGAGTACAGGTTCGCGGAGACAGTCGACGTGATTGCGGCTGCCAAGCGCGGACTCGGCGAGGACGCCCCGGTCCATCTGTTCGGGGCCGGCCATCCGATGATGTTTGCGCTCGCCGTGGCCATGGGCTGTGATCTCTTCGACTCTGCCGCGTACGCACTGTACGCTCGCGACGGACGCTACCTGACGGTCCGGGGCACGGTCGACGTCGGGGAACTATCGGAGCTTCCGTGTGCCTGTCCAGTGTGTACCCAGCGCTCGGCGGAAGAACTGCAAGCGACACCAGCGCGCGAGCAGGAAACACTCCTTGCCGAACACAACCTTCATGTCTGTTTTGCGGAAATGCGGCGAATTCGGGCGGCCATCGAGTCCGGCGAGTTGCTCGAACTCGTGGAAGCACGGGCACGGGCCCATCCAACACTCCTCGACGGCTATCGAGCCCTGCTCGAGCACGCCGCCCAGCTCGATTGCACCGATCCGGCGAGCAGCCGTCGGCCGTTCTTCTACGTCAGTGCGGAGTCTGCGGGCCGTCCCGCGGTGGAGCGACACCACCAACGACTCGAGCGACTCTCGCCGCCACCCTCACTTCTCCTGGCCGATACGCGGCTCTTCGATAGCCTTCCGGACGAGGCCCCGTGGGAGTGGGACGAGGAGCATGACCTCCCGGACGGTGTCGTCTCGACCGAAAACTTCGAGGGTTGTTGGCTGGTGCAGGGGCCGTTTGGGCCCGTTCCGCCGGCTCTCTCGCACACGTACCCCGCGACGGCAGAACTTCCAGCCCGGCTCGACGCGGCCGCGTACACGCGCGGCGTGGAAGGAATTAACCGGCTAGCCGAGGGCACGTCGACTTCCATCACGTTCCTCCATCCGGGCTGGCCGGGAGATGCCCTCGATGAACTCGCCGAGGGAGTTGTGGCGCGGACTGTCGGTTCCAATGAGTCAGCTAGTTCTCCGCGGGGGCCCGAGCCGGAGCAATGACGGAGTTCTTTGAGGTCGTCGAGCGGGACGGACCGGCCCGCCGCGGCGAGCTTCGACTCGATCAATGTCTCATCACGCCGGCTGTCGCAGACGACGTGCTGGTGGACGCGGGTGATCTCTGGTCCGCAGATCGAGATGTGCCGGAAGGCGATAGCGATGAGGTGACGATCCTCCCGCATCGCGGGTTCCCCCCGGGGACGGCTGACGAGGTCGTCGACGCCTTCGCACCCTCGTATCCTGATGTCTCGTACCCTAGCGCGGCCGTGATCGACCCGCGGACGGCAGACGACCACGGCGCGGACGTGTACATTCTATCGACGGCCCAGGGCGTTGTCGGTCATGCATCAGCGTTTCGGGAGGCAATTAAGCGGGTCCGAGCGGGGATCCCAGACGACACTGGACTCTGTTTGAGCGGCGTGGCGACTCCGGCGAACGTCGCCCTGCTCGCGTGGGCGGGAGTCGATCTGGTCGATGCCACACGTGCGAAGATCGCGGGAAGCCGCGGGCAGTATCTCACACCCAGTGGTTCGTACGGGCTCGATGACCTGACCGAGCTTCCGTGCCCGTGTCCCGCCTGCGCTCGAAGCGTTGACGAATTCGACCGTGCTGCGTGTATCGATCACAACGTGGCAACGCTTCGTGCGGAGCTCGCGACGGTCCGCCAGCGGATTCGCGATGGCCGCCTCCGGGAGTTACTCGGCGGTCGCTGTCGTCACACGGCCTGGGTCGCCGCAGCGCTCCGGGAGTCCGAAGCCCACCCCGGCTACCTCGAGGAGCGCACGCCCGTGTTCCGCAGAAGCGACATCCTCGCGAGTTCCGACGACGTGCTCAACCGCGTCGAGATCACGAGGTACGCGGACCGCCTTGCCGAACGCTACGAGTGCCGCTTCCGGCGGCCAGCCGTCCTTCTTCCGTGTTCGGCGAGGAAACCGTATAGCGAATCCCAGAGTCATCGCCAGTTTCGCGACGTGATCCAGTACCGTGCCCATCGCGTAGCAATCTCGTCGCCGATCGGCGTCGTTCCCCAGGAGCTCGAGTGTACGTATCCGGCCCAGCACTACGATACGCCGGTCACGGGCCGCTGGTCGCCGAACGAGGTGACCCTCATCGGAGAACAGCTCGGGGCATTCCTCGCGACCCACGACTATCCACGGATTATTGCCCACATGCCACCTGGCGGCTACCGGGAGGTCGTCGAGCACGCCGTTGGGGTTGCCGACGTCGACGTGACCTACACCGTCGAGGATCATCCGACGGTCGAGGCTTCCCTGTCGAATCTGGCCGCAGCGCTCGATGGGGAACTCGCGTACTCCCGATACGATCGCCGACAACACACCATTCGGGCGATCGCCGATTATCAGTTCGGCCCGGGTGCCGCAGCGGCACTGTTTCCCTCCTTCGACGTCGAGGCACCGTATCCGAAACACCGGGTGCTCGGCCCGGACGGGGCACACCTGGCGACGATGGTCCCGGAATACGGGCTTCTCGCGTTGACCCTTGCAGGAGCCCGGCAGTGGGTCGCGGCGGATTTGGAAGTGCGACGTGTGACCATCGATGATTTTGTGCCGCACGGCGATGTCCTCGCTCCTGGTATCCTTGACGCTTCAGCCGATATCAGGGTGGGCGACGAAGTGGTCGTCGAGGGCCCGTCCGCCTTCGGCATCGGTCGGGCGTGCATGCACGGCCGCGCAATGGTGGAGAGTACTCGTGGCGTAGCAGTCGACCTGCGCCATTCCGAAGAGTTGTGACCGGTCGGGCCGGAGGGCTTTTTCCATTCGGTGTCGAACTTCGACACAGACCCCCCGGACATGGACACGTCAGAACGATGAGAGACCGGAGCGAGCGCCCGCAAGTGTCGCGGGTTCGCCGGGAAAAACGCCGTCGAGATGCCGACCGGAGCTTCGACGGTGGATCCGTAGCGGTCGGCCTATTGCTCGCGCTGACGATGTTTGTCCCGTCTTACGTGTTCACCCTTCCGGCGTGGTTGCCGCTCGGTAGCGTGGGGATCGGACTCTTTCTCGGTGGATTTCTCGCCAGTTCCATGGCCGCTAGGGTGGGGGCCTGTCGGTTCTGCCACGGAGTCATGGTGGGAGTTCTCTTCGTCGGGATCGTCGCTGCCGTCACGTTGAGCACGCACGTTGCCCCGGGCGAGCCGGAGTCGGTGGCGCTCGTGGCGACCTTCGACGACCGCACTGCCACCATGCTCCTCGGCGCGTTCGGGAGTATTGCCGTGGCTGGATTAGGCGGGCTGGTGGCCGCGCTCCCGGACGCCGCGACGTCGTAACCGGTTAGGGGAAGGGTGGTCTAGTTCCGCTAGTGACGACTGCCGACGCTGCGGGCTGGCTGGAACAATTCTTCGCGGCGCTACAGCGCCTCGGCGAGCCCGTCGTGACCACGGCCGAGCTCGTCGACGTCGTGGAAGACGACGAACCGTCAGTTGTCCGGAATCTGGAAGCCCTTGTCCGCGCGGATCACATCGGGACGCGCCGGCTACCGACCGGCGAGCGAATCTGGTTTCCGGTTGAATGGACCGCCGGACTCGAGCGGGAACACGTTGTTTGCTTCCCGGACGAGCGGATCATCGTTGTCGAAAACCCCGAGCAGTACACCAGGGCGCTGCTGTCCCAGTTTGCTCACCTTGAGGCGACGACAGGTGACGGCGCCTATCGGTATCGTATTCGTCCCGTCGACGTTTGGCACGCTCCCTACGAGGAATTCGAGCAACTCGAAGGCGCGGTCGTCCGGGTGATCGGCGACCTAGACGAAGGGCTGGCATCCTGGCTAGCAGACCAGTGGCAGCGCGCCCGACGGTTCAGGCTGATCACCCACCCAGACGGGTACACTGTCCTCGAGGCGGTGACCCCCGAGCTGATGGGTAACGTCGCTCGCCAGGTCCTCGACGAGGAGCACCTCCACGGGCCGATCTCCGATACGGAAAGCTGGGTTGTGGAGGGAAGCGAGGCAGCCATCAAACGGTCACTGTACGAGGAAGGGTTCCCAGTTCAGGACGACCGGGACCTCGATACTGGCGAGCCCCTCGCGTTCGAGACCGAGCTGACCCTCCGGGAGTATCAAACCAGATGGGTAGATACGTTCATGGAGGCGGGTGCCGGCGTCATCGTGGGGCCACCGGGTAGTGGCAAAACGATCACCGCCGTGGAGATCATGCAACGTGTCGGGGGCGAAACACTGGTGCTGGTTCCGAGCCGGGAACTCGCGGCCCAGTGGCGCGATGTTATTCTGTCCCAGACCACCCTCGGGCAGGATCAGATCGGCGAGTATCACGGCGGCACCAAGCAGCTCCGGCCGGTCACGATCGCCACCTATCACATCGCTTCGATGGGTCGACACCGCCACCTGTTCGACGACCGGGAATGGGGACTGATCGTCACCGACGAAGTACAGCACATTCCGGCGGACGTCTACCGGGGCGCCGCGACGCTCCAGAGTCGGTTCCGGCTGGGATTGTCGGCCAGTCCAGTCCGCGAAGACGACAAGGAGGCGGAGATCTTCACCCTCATCGGACCACCCATCGGCACGGACTGGTCGGCACTTCTGGAAGCCGGGTACGTCCTCGAGCCGGAACTCGAGATCAGATACGTGCCCTGGACGTCCACAACCGATAGAGAGTCCTACGATCTCGCGGAGGGACATCAACGCCGGCAGCTCGCAGGAATGAACCCGGCCAAGCGGGATGAGATCGAGCGACTGCTCGATGCCCATCCCGACGACCCCGTCCTCATCTTCGTAGACTGGCTTGACCAGGGTCGCGAATATGCGGACGTGCTCGGCGTCCCCTTCATTAGCGGCGAGACCAGGCATGCAGAGCGCGAGCGACTGTTCGAAGCGTTCCGCAACGGCGACGAGCGAGTGCTCGTCATCTCGCGTGTCGGCGACGAGGGCCTCGACTTACCCGATGCATCGGTCGCCATCCTCGCATCCGGCCTCGGGGGATCGCGCCGACAGGGCACCCAGCGGGTGGGCCGGACCATGCGTCCGGCGGCCAGTGCGAGCGTCTACGTACTCGCCACGCGAGGTTCTGTCGAGGAGGACTTCGCACGCAACCAGCTCCGGCACCTGCAGGGGAAAGGGATGAAGGTGAGCGAGACGACCGTCGCGGGCGGTGAGGAATGAGCCGACACCGCTAAACGAGGCGCGGCGCCTAGGTGCCCCAATGAGTCAACCATCCCCGGATGTATACGAGCAGGGCCGGGGCATGGACGCGCACAACCAGGTGATGCGAGGGATCAGGGCGCAGGCGGAGGCGGCGTACGACCCCCACGAGCCGACCCGCGTCTGGATCGACGAGGACCGGACCCCGGACGGGCTCCAGGAAAGTCTCACCATTATCCTGAATACTGGTGGATGTCGATGGGCCCGGGCCGGCGGGTGTACGATGTGTGGCTACGTCGCCGAAACCGTCGACGGCGGTAGCGTGCCACATCCGGCGCTGCTCGACCAACTGGGTGTTGCCCTGGAGCACGAACGCGAACACACCGACGAACCGTGCCCATTGATCAAAATTTACACCAGTGGGAGCTTCCTGGACGAACGCGAGATCGGGGCGGAAACCAGGCGGGCGATCGCGGAGACGTTCGCCGATCGAGAACGCATCGTCGTCGAAAGCCTCCCGGATTTCGTTGCACCCGAGAAACTCGAGGATTTCGTGGTCGAGGGGCTGTCGACCGACGTGGCGATCGGCCTCGAGACCGCATCCGACCGTATTCGACAGGATTGTGTGAACAAATACGTCACATTCGCTGACTTCGAGGAGGCCGCAGCTATCGCGCGCGACGTCGGGGCAGGTACCAAGGCGTACTTGCTGTTGAAACCACCGTTTTTGACGGAGGCAGCCGCCGTGACGGACATGATCGAGTCGATTCACGAGTGCGGAACCCACGCACACACCGTCTCGATGAATCCCACGAACGTTCAGCGCTACACGATGGTCGACGAGCTTTACTTCCGTGGGGGATACCGGCCACCCTGGCTGTGGAGTATCTGTGAGGTACTCGAGTCAACGACGGGGGCTGATACAATCGTGGTCTCGGATCCCGTCGGTGCCGGGGAGGATCGGGGAGCCCACAACTGTGGTGAGTGCGACGAGCAGGTTGCCATGGCGATCAAGGATTTCTCGCTCCGCGGGGAACCGAGCGTTTTCGAGGAGGTCGAGTGCGCGTGCAAGCGGACGTGGGAACTCGTCATGGAACACGAGACGAGCTATAACCTGCCGTTGGAGTAGTGGCGGCGTACCGAAACCAACCGCGAAACCGGGACCCACGAGTCTATGGTTCTGCGCCGTTGTCCCCCGGCCAACAGTACGCACCCTCCCAATGCCCCGAGCTCTATCGTCTTCGTAACGAGCGCGATCGGATCCTCCACCAGGTGGTCCACCAGCACTTCGAGCAAGCTATCTGAATAATCATGGACGTGCTCGTGCTCATGTTCGTGATCGCGGTCGTGGTGGTGATCGTGCCCGACATCCTCGAGGCCCAGAGTCGATTCGACGAGCTAGAACACGTGCCAGTCGAGGTACCCGATTAGATAGTCCAGAACCATCCCTGCACCGAGTGCAGAGGCTGGTCGTAGAGAAAGCACACCGGCGGCGACCGGACCGATTCCCACAAGAATTACCCCCTCGGAGACTACAAAAAGGATGACCAAGATCGAAAACCCACCGCTCGCAAACCAGTCTACGAATTCGGGATTGCCGAGCCCGAGGTGGACCGTGGCGCTCCCGGCGGGGAGGATGGCGATCACCAGCAAACGCTCTGGGAGATACGTTACTACACGTCGTGGAACATCAACCACCGAAGCCGGCGAGCATGCGGGCACCATCGCACCCGGCCGTGTAGGGAAGGGTGGCCCGTTCAGGGTGAGGCATCAACACTGCGACGTTCTGACGTCGCCCGACGACGCCGGCGACGTTATCGCGGGAACCGTTGGGATTCGCCCGATCTGACACCGAGCCGTCCGGTTCACAGTACCGACAGAGAATCCGATCTTCGTCCTCGAGGTCGGCGAGCGTCTCGGCATCGATTTCGAAGCGTCCCTCGCCGTGAGCAATGGGCAGTTTTAGTACCTCGCCCATCTCGTAGGCAGCCGTCCACGGCGTTTCGGTCGTCTCTATCCGCACGTAGACGTGTTCGCACTGGAATCGAGCGCTCTCGTTGACAGTAAACGCTCCCGGCGTCAACCCGGCCTCGCACCCGATCTGGGCGCCGTTGCAGATACCCAGCACCGGCACGCCCTCGTCGGCCGCCGCTCTCACCTCCTCCATGATCGGTTCCTGCGCTGCCATGGCTCCTGCACGCAGATAATCGCCGTAGGAGAACCCCCCCGGTAACACCACGCCGTCCACCTCCTCGGGGAGCCCGTCGTCGTACCAGACGAGATTCCCGTCAACGTCGAGTTCTTCCAGAGCAGTGACGGTATCCCGGTCGCAGTTGCTGCCACCAAATCGAATCACGGCGACACTCATGGCGTCCTCGTCTGCTTCACTGCTGGTCGACCTCCACGTCGAAGTCGTGAATTGTCGGGTTGGCCAGGAGTCGCTCGGTCATTTCCGTGGCCCGTTCCTCGGCATCCGTCGGTGAGTCCGCCTCGAACTCGACTTGGAAGCGATCGGAACGGCGCACTTTCTCGACGTCGAAGTCGAGCCGCTGCAGTGCGCGCTTGGTTGTTTCCGCCTCCGGATCCAGGACGCCGGCCTTGAGCCGAACCGTTACCGTGGCGGTATAGCCGGTCATTGGCTACAGGGGGGATTGGTGGCTGGAAAGATCTTTCTACTCCCCGCCGGCGTCGAGTGCGCTCACTTCGGCAGCGACCGCGTGTAGGGGCGGTGCAACGAAGACCTGCCGCTCCAGAAACGCGTTTGCCCCGGCCGCATACATGTCGCCGATCGTGTCTCGGACGGCTGAGGGCAACGGTTGCGGGGTCGTCTCGCACAGGGACCGCCACTCGGCGACTCCACGATCTGCCGCCTCCGTTTTGGCCGCCGCAACGGCGTTCACCCACGCTGGGTCTGCCGCTTTGTAATACTGCCGGACGATCTCCTTGGACAGCTGTTGACCGTCGTATGCAAACCGATTCTCGTCGAATGTCCCCACCACGTCGGCGACCTTGATCTCCCCGTCGTGATAGAGACACTCGATCTTCCCATCGAGGTGATCGAGCCCGACGGCCGCTGCTCGTTCCGTAATGACCTGGTTGACAGCTTTCGCGAGCGCGGTGAGTTCGGTGAGATCGGCGGCCCCCGCCAACTCGTCTGCTTCCTCGGTCGAAAGATACCGGTCGGTCTCCTCGAATTTCGTGGAGAACTCGACGATCGGTTCCGCGAGCGTCACCGCGACGTCCGGCCAGGCACTGAACTCGAGGTCATGATCCTCCGGTGCCGTCCGGCGTCGGAGACTCGATCCCACCGGAACCTCGTTTCGAAACACGATCTCCAGTGGGATGAGGTAGTTACCGCCGGCGACCTCGTGGAACGCCTCGTAGTCGTACTCGCCATCGGCGTACGGGAGTTGGGGGGTCTGGGTGAGCTCGATCATCATCTCGGTGACGGGCTCGTCGATGTCGGTCGTCCGGGTCGCGCTCGATCCGACACCCAGGTAATGGGTGGGGATCCCAGCATTCTCGAGCGCTTCGAAGTTCGCTCCACCCATCAGGCAGAGCGCGGCTCCTTTATTCGGGATATCATCAGGCATCTGGCCCCAGTCAAACACGGAGTACGCGTCGGTGAAGATGAACGCGCCGCGTCCGAGGTCCGTGGGGGTTGGTTCGACGGACACCCGGAACTCCTTGACGCTCGTCATACAGGAGACGGCGTAGGGTCGCGCAAAGAAGGTTGCCGGTCGCGGTGGATCGCGTAGGCTTTTGTGATCCGACGAAAACAGGCTATCCGATGAGCGATCTCGTCCCGCAGGCGGTGAACGTTCCCCGGGATCAGTTCGAGTTCGAACTCCTCCCGGAGACGGACCAATCCTTCGAGAACGCGCTGGCGAAGGCGCGGGACGGCGAACGGTTACACGTCGACGATGCAGTAGTGCTGCTCACGACCGGAACTGACTCCGATGGCATCGATCCCGTCAGAAAGGAGGCTGTCCTCGAGGCGGCCGACACTCACCGGGCGGAGACGGTGGGCGAGGAGGTCACCTTCGTCGCCAACCTCAACAACAACGTCACGACCGCGTGTAACACCGGGTGCTTGTTCTGCAATTTCAAGGATACGGCCCACCGCTTCGAGCGAGACAATCCGGCCGACCACGGCGGGTTCACCAAAACGCCGGCAACGTCTTGCCGGATCGTCTCTGAGGCCGTCGAGTGGGGAATTTCCGAGGTATGCTCGGTCAGCGGCCTCCATCCAGCCCTCGCGCTGGACGAGGAACATCTCGAAATCCTCCGTGCAGACGCGAATGATCCGTCGCTTGACTTCAAACCGCCGGAGGCCTACGAGACGGATCCGGGGACCTACTGCGAGCAGCTTCGCGCTATGTCCGTCGACGGGCTACACGTCCATTCGATGACACCGGAGGAGGCAGCTCACGCTCGACGGGGCACCGACTGGTCCTACCGGACGGTGTACGAGCGAATGCACGCCGCCGGGCTCGATTCTGCACCCGGAACGGCCGCAGAGATTCTCGTAGACGAGGTGCGTGACGTGATCTGTCCCGGCAAGATCGACACGGCCGAGTGGGTGGCCGCGATGGAGGGCGCAGCCGAGGTCGGGCTGGGATTGACAGCGACGATCATGTACGGGCACGTCGAGAACGAACGTCACCGTGCGGAACACCTACGCGTCGTGCGAGACCTGCAGGATCGGATCGGGGCGATCACCGAATTCGTCCCGCTCTCCTTTGTCCACCACGATACGCCGCTGTATAACGAGGGGATCGTCTCCGCCAGTTCGAGCACGGTCGAGGACGAACTGCTGATCGCCGTCTCGCGGTTGTTTCTCGACAACATTCCGAACATTCAGTCCTCGTGGGTCAAATATGGCGACGAACTCGGGCTCAAGATGCTCAACTGTGGCGCCAACGATTTCATGGGAACGATCCTCTCCGAGGAGATCACCAAACGGGCGGGTGGCCGGTTCGGGGAGGCAAGAAGCGTTACCGAATACGTCGAGATGATCGACGCCATCGGCCGTATTCCGGTGGAGCGGTCGACGGACTATCGACGTCGCCACCGGTTCGACCCCGCGGACCCACCGTTCGGGCCAGTCCTCGGGCCAAAAGCCGATGGGACGCCGATGCTCGAACTTGTGTCCTAAGTGCCAGTCGCGGGATCGATCCCGGCAATCGAATCGCCCTCGAGGACAGCCCGATACCGCCGACCACCGGCCGAGTTCGATCGAATGGCTGCTCGAATCGATTCGCTGATCCACCCGCGGTCACCATGCCCGCCATATTCCGCCGGTAGATACGTCTCATAGACCGGCAGTCGCTCCTCGAGTGGCACGCCGGCGTGATCCGCGAGTTCACGAAGTTCCTCCAGGGCCGGCCAGGCGTACGTGGGGTTGATGTAGTCGTCGGTAACGGGTGACACGCCGCCCAAATCGTCGACGCCACAATCGAGTAGCTCCGCGGTCGGCGAGAGGTTAGGTGGCACCTGAACGGACACTTCCGGCGGGAGTGCTGCTCTGGCCATCGCCGTCACTCGCCGCATGGCGTCGACGGAGGGTCGCTCAAACGTCGATCGCTCGTTGGGCACGACGTTCTGGACGATGACTTCCTGGATGTGCCCGTATCGATCGTGGAGCTCGGCGATCGCAAGGAGGCTCCGTGCCCGGTCCGCCCAGTCCTCGCCGATTCCGACAAGGATTCCCGTGGTGAAGGGCACCTGTAGTTCACCGGCAACGCGCAAGGTGTTCAACCGTTGCCCCGGCTGTTTTTTTCGGGGGCCCGCGTGGGCATCAACGTCAGCGACTGTTTCCAACATCACTCCCATCGAGGCGTTCACCGGAGCCACAGTCGCCATTTGCTCTTTCGTTTGATCGCCCGGATTGCTGTGGGGCAACAGTCCGATATCCAGCGCGAGTTCGCACATCTCTCGCAGATACGTGTGGATCGAATCGTGCCCCAGATCGTTCAGCTGTTGGTAGATCCCGGTGTACCGATCGTCCGGATCGTCGCCGAACGTAAACAACGCCTCCGTACAACCGGCGTCGACACCGCGTTCGAGGATTTCTCTCACCTCGTCGGGCGTCAGGAGCGACGCGTCACCGGGGGGATCGAAGTACGTACAGTAGGTGCAGGTGTATCGACACGCCGTCGTCAGCGGCACGAACACGTTTCTGGCGAAGGTAAGTCGGTTCGCGGCGTCTACGTCGGCCGGCGTTACCGACAGGAGCTGGTCGACTGCGTCCTCGTCGAGGTCCAGGTCGATGTCCCACTCCCCGGCCCCCGGAATGGTCGCCATCGGGAAGTGATCCGCGGTGCGTCTTCAAAAACTTGTCACCCTCGGGCCCGCCGGGTCACTGTCACCCGACCGTCTCCCACCGCAAGGCGGATGCCACGCTCTCGCAACCACGTGGCTGCCCGCCCGTCAGTGTGTAGAAGGACCTCGACGATATCAGCGGGTTCGTCAACGTCGGTCGCGAGTCGAAACGAGTCGACCTCTGTTACTTCTAGCTCGTTCGCCGCCGCAATCGCACGATGGTCGCCAAGGGAATTCCCGTGGTAATCCACCTCGAACGTCTCATCGCGCACCACGAGGACGTTTGTCCCACCCCCACGGCCGGGGGCGATTACCACGTCACCATTTCGGTCGAAGGTGTCCCGCAGGGCCTCGGTTGTTGCAAGCGCAACGTCGGCCATGACGACTGCTGTGGGTGGTTGGATTGCGGCCTCGACAGCCGGACTCAACGGCCGATCGTCCACCCGCACCGTGACGGGGACGGATTCGAACAGCGGCGCCGTCGAAAGCACCGTTACCTTCACGTCTATCGGCTCGAGCGCCGCCAGCACGTCCCCGAGCATCGCCCTCGCGAACGCCTGACGCTCGTTCGCCGAAAGAAGGTCCCCCAGACGGCTCTTCGGGCGTTCGGGCGTGTACGGAACGATAACCTGCATCGAGTCTGAATCGACTGTGTAGAGTCGGCGTGCGTCCTCAGAAGAGCGGTTCAAGCTCGTCCTGGTCGTCCTGGACGAGTTCCTCGAGACGTTCGGTACTCGCCTCGCGGATGTCTTCGATGTTGTCCTGGGTTTCGATGGCCAGCTGCTGGAGCTCTTTAATACGGGGAATGTCGGTGACGCCCGCCAGTAACAGGACGGCCGATACTTCGTCAGCACTGTCGAGCGGGTAGTCTCCACCGCGTACCTCCATACTTCCGGTCTTTTCTTCGATCCACTTTCGGCCGCGTTCGATCCCTTTGCGGTTCAGATACGGGCTCGGGCCGGAGAGGACCAAGACTGCCCGTTCGGCTCCCTCGAGCTCGGCGGGGAGGGTCAATCGCCCCAGGGCCGCCTCGCGAACCAGTGAGGTGATCCGATTGGTCGCACTGGCTGAATCGATCTCCGGCCCGTCTGCACCCATGAGGCGGGAAAGCAACCCCGAACCGTTCCCGCGTTCGTCACCAACGAAATCGGATGCATACCCAACAGTGGATATGCCACCGCCAGCGAGCGTATTGATAATTTCGCTGGAGTCGACGACGCTCTCTGCTACTTGTTCATCGGCGTTAACCTCCCCCGCGCTGAAGAGAATCCCGAACCGCTTGACGATCTCTTCGTTGAGCTGATCGTATCCGCTTTGGACGGATTCACCCGTTTGCCGCCAGGCGTCGTTGTCAAACACCATGAGGTTGTCCACCTCGTGGATGAACGTCTGGAGCGCCCGTGCGGCATTCAGGGTGTAGATGCCACCTTCGTCGTTGCCGGGCAGCACGCCGAGGCCGTAGACGGGTTCGGTGTAGATCCGTTTGAGGTGGCGGGCCATCACTGGTGATCCACCGCTGCCCGTCCCACCACCGAGTGCGGAGACGATCAGGAACGCGTCGATCTCGTGGACGCGAATCTTGTCGATCGCACTCTGGATCTCGTCGATGTCCGCCTCGGCGATTTCGGCACCGAGTTCGTTGTCTGCCCCGACACCATGCCCTTTAACCTGGGCCTGCCCGATCAGGACGCGGTTCTCCTCGGGAATATATTCGAGGCCGAGCAAGTCCGCCTTCGCGGTGTTGATCACGATTGCCGACTGCACGATATTATTCCCTGTCTGTCGATCGAATTCGAGAAAGCGATCGACGATCTTGCCCCCGGCCTGTCCAAAGCCGATCATCGCGAGTTTCATAACTCAGCTATGTAACTCCGTGGTAAAAGCACCAACGTCGTATATAAATACCTTTTGCTCGCGGCGCCGTTTTCCCCCACCTGAACCCGGCGCAGGCGGGCGAAATCGAGGCCGACGGAGTTGAGGGGAAACGGACCGTTTTAACCCGTCTCAGTGTTTCCCCTATTTAATTAGGGTATCAAGCGAGTCGTCTTTCGAGATGTTCTTCGAGGGTCGTGAGGTCGGCTGGTTGCCGATCGAATGCGGTGATATCGTTGGTTGACACGGTGTTTTTCACGCCGAGTGCCCGGTATTGGTCCGGCCCGAAGGGAACCAGTGGGAGGAACTTGGCTATGGTGAATCCCACTTTCGCCAGCGGCATCGGGATCGGAACGATTCGCACCGACTGACCCTTCATTTCGTAGTACAGCCGGGTGACAGCTGCGAGGCTGTGTACCTCGGGTCCCCCGAGTTCGTAGACCTCGCCATCGTGCGCCCCATCCGTAATCGCTGTTGCCACGAGTTCGACCAGATCACCCACCCAGATCGGCTGAAATTGCGTTCGTCCGCCCCCTGGCAGAGCGGTCACGTACGGCGTGGTTACCCGTTGGATGAACTCGATGAATTCGTCACCCTCGCCGACGACTACCGACGGCCGTAGGATCACCCAGTCCCGGTCAGCAGCCGTGACGACGCCTTCCGCTTGCCCCTTTGCCCGCAGATGTGCAGTTGGCGCCTCCGTGTCCGCCCCGAGGCCACTCATCTGGACGATCTTCGGAATGCCACATTCGGTGGCTGCCCGCACGAGGTTCCTTGTCGCTCCAACGTGGACCGTCTGCTGGCGTTCCTCGCCACCCCGTGGCCGGTAAAGCGGGGACAACGCAACGAGGTTGACGACGACGTCCGCCCCCTCGAGAACCGCCGGAAGCCCCTCGTACTCGGTGACGTCTGCAGTCGCTGTTCCGACTGAGGCCGGAAGTTCCGCGGCAGCTCCCGATCGAGAGAGTGCCGTCACGTTCACATTTCTCGTCGCCAGTTCACGACACAGGCGGGTTCCAATGAAGCCCGTCCCACCGGCGACTACTACGTTCATACGCCGCGATTTCGCGTCCAGTAACGTAAAAGTGGCCGGCGGGCGAATCAAATCATTATTCCCTCGCCTGCGCGAACGCTGGCCATGCTGATTACCGTCGAGGGCATCGACGGAAGTGGCAAATCCACCGTGTGTGAAGCCCTGGAAGAGGTATACCCCGAGGCCGTGTTGACCAGGGAGCCGACGACGAGTTGGTATGGCCAGGCGGTGCGACGCTCGATCGCGACGCCCGACGCCGACCCGCTTGCTGAGCTATTTCTGTATACCGCCGACCACGCCGATCACCTGCATCGACTGATCAGGCCGTCACTCGAGGCCGGAAAGCTGGTGATCTCTGACCGGTACTCGGACTCTCGGTACGCCTACCAGGGCACAACACTCGAGGGTGTCTTGCCGGAGCCGATGTCGTTCGTTCGCTCGGTCCACGAACCGTGGACCCGCGAGCCCGATCTCACCATTTATCTGGACGTGCCGCCGGCCGTTGGAGCGGCCCGGAGCGAGGGGGCCAACAAGTTCGAACACAAATCACACCTGCGTGCGGTCCGCGATCGATACGAAACACTCCTTGCCGCGGAACCGGACCGGTTTGTTCGCGTCGATGCCACCCGCTCGTCGTCCTCGGTCATCACATCCGTCGAGAGACGTCTCGAGGAATGGCTCGGGACCTGATTCAGTGGCTCAGGGAAATGTACGTCTTGGTGTCCACGATCCCTTCGAGCCCTTGTATTTTCGAGGCGGCTGCGTGAAGTACGCTGTACACGTTCTCCACCTCCACCTCGACGATGATATCGTAGTCGCCGGCGACGATATGTGCCTCGAGGACTTCCGGCAGGTCACGAATCCATTCGAGGTTTCCCTCGGATTCGCCAACCCCGGTTTTCACCATGATGAAGGCGTGGACCATCCGTGTGATGGGTTACCACACAATGGGTAAAAACCTTTGCACACCGCCCGAGGACAAGTTTATTCTGGCCGGTCTTCGTAACCCACATAATGCGTTTCGTTCTTGTTGGCGGGGGTCGTGTCGGGGCGAGGGCGGCGCGAGTCCTCACTGAAGAGGGCCACGGGGTGACGGTCGTCGAGACGGAGCCCGAGGCCATCGAGCGCCTGGAGGCCGCCGGCATCCGTGTCGTCCAGGGCGACGGCGGGCGGGAGCCGGTGCTCGAAGAGGCTGGCGTGATGGAAGCGGATGCTGTCGCGGCTCTGACCGGGGATATCAACACGAATTTCGCCGCCGCGATGATTGCGAAACACCACGGTTGCCGCACCGTCCTTCGGATCGACGAGGACTACCGGGAGGACATCTATCGCCGATATGCAACCGAGGTCGACGAAATCATCTATCCGGAGCGACTTGGGGCGATTGTCGCCAAGAACGCCCTCCTCGGCGGAAACATTCGTGCGATCGCGGACATCGCCCAGAATCTCCAGATCCTCGAGTTACGGGTGACAGAACATTCGCCCATGGCAAATTATAGCATGGGCGAGATCCAACTCCCTGCCGACGCGACGATTCTGGCCATGGCGAAACGGGACGCCTCGTTCGCCATCCCCGACGAGGACGAAACGCTACAACCGGGCGATCGCGTCGTGGTACTGGCGGATTTCGACGTCCTTTCCGACGTTCGCCAGCTGATCGTGGGACCGGAGGATCAAGCCGTCGTGGGAGGATACTGAAATGGTCACTGCATACATCATGGTCAAGGCTCAGACGTCCGAGGCGGATCGACTCCGGGAAGACATCCAGTCCCTCGCGGGAATCGAGACGGCACATATCGTCGCGGGCGACGTAGACCTCATTGCCAAGGCCGTTGTCGATGGTCCGGCGGACGTGAAAACAATCGCAGCGGACGGGATCCAGGCCATCGAGGGCGTCGAATCGACGCGCACCTACGTGGCGATGGACTGAACGCTCACGGCGGCTCGATACCGTCCTCCCCCGCCTGTCGTCGCGCCTGCGACAACATATCATTCACCGGCGGGCCGTACGCATACCCCGGGATTACCCCCTGTAGATAGGTGCCTTCCAGAAAGGTGACCAACGCGGTGACGGCCTCGACCGGTGGGGGAGCGTCTGCCGGTCGATCGAAGGTTATGCCCACGGTGACGGTCTCTCGATTCCAGTCGATTTCGTACTCGGCGGCCGTGAGGTCGGTGGCCTTGTGAGCGTCGGCTGCCCGCAACGAAAGGGTCTCTGCCCATCCTTCGAGGACGACGTCCGGGACGGTCTCGTCCAGCACGACGGCGTCCAGCGACGGGAACGTGACATCAACCCTGAAATCGAGACGGCCTTCCGATTCCGCGATGACCAGCTCGGCGTCGAATGGCGACGTTTCGATCACGACGCGATCGGCGGATCGGCGGAACCCATCTCGCCGATCGAAGGCGGCGATGACCTCATCTACTCGTTGGCTCATATGCCGTCGACCCGCCGCGCGTCAATGGAAATTGCGATTCGGCTGTTTCCGACGCCAGGGGATTGCGGGCGTTGACCCACTGACGACCACCCACGCGACGAGCAGGGCCGCACCGACGATTTCCGGGAGCGCCAGTCCGGGCATCGGCCAGAGTCCCAGTATCCACGTCGCCCACACGAGCAGGTGCAGGCCGACCAGCCCAAGCGTCGTTTTGCCGGTGTTTTCGTCCCGCCGACGAATCCCGTCACAGAGCATGGCGACGGTGAACAGTCCGAAAAACCCGGCCGCTGTCGGCACGTGCATCGGATGGCCGAGTGGAAACAGTCCGACCCCCATCAATCCCAGCATCGCCAGCCCAAACGTGAACCCGGTACAATGGGCGAGCGGGGTTGTGGCTTGGCGTCGCAAGCCATTGGCATACACGACGCCCAACGCGCCGCCCAGTATCACACTCGCGTTGAAGACGGGCGCACTCCCCGCTCGCGTCCCGAGATCCGATAGTGCGTCCGTACTCCAGGAAAACGTCGGATCGATCGTCGTTGCCCCAAGAACGCCACCGAGGGTGACAACGACTGCCAGCAGCCCACACGCCCGTTCCATCGACTCCACGGAAAGGACGTGTTCGAGCACACTATAAACTCTTGGCAGGTGGCATCCGAATGCAGCCGTCCCGCGCGATTTTGCCGCTGCGGGCCCAATCTGGAGGCATGTCTGGTCCACTCGGGTGGGTACGCGATCACATGCCAGTATTGGGAGCGCTCGCGGAGGAGTACCGGGATACCCAGCCGTTTGCTGGTCACACGGTCGCGGTGAACTCTCACCTCGAAGCGAAGACCGGGCGGTTGATCGAAGTTATTGCCGCCGCCGGGGCCGACGTCCTCGTCACCGGCAGTGAACCGTACAGTACCCAAGCTGCGGTGGTTGCCGCACTCGAAGAACACGAACGAATCACGCTCTTTGTCGAGGCAGGGATGGATGAGAAAGCCTGGGCGTCGGGACAGCACGAGCTCCTGGCAGCGAGCCCGGATCTTATCATTGATGACGGCTGTGAGTTGATCGCCAAGGTACACGCGGATCATCCCGGGGTGGCTTCCGGCGTTATCGGGGCCGCAGAACAGACAACTGCCGGGATTACCAGACTGGAGGCCATGGAATCTGACGGGATCCTCCAGTTTCCCGTCTTCGGGGTGAACGATACCCCCATGAAACACCACTTCGATAACGTCCACGGCACGGGCGAGAGTTCGCTGGCGAACCTGATGATCACGACGAATATGATGCTTTCCGGCGCGACCGTGGTCGTGGCCGGCTACGGATTCTGCGGGCGCGGGATCGCCCGCAAGGCCCGCGGGCTGGGTGCTCAGACCATCGTCACCGAGGTGGATCCGCGAAAAGCGCTCGCGGCCTACATGGATGGACATCGGGTGATGTCACTAGAGGAAGCAGCACCGAAGGCGGAGTACGTGATCACGGCCACCGGCAACAGAGACGTCGTTCGAGCCGAACACGCCGAGGCCATGGCGGACGGAGCGATTCTCGCAAATGCTGGCCATTTTGACGTCGAGATCGACGTGGATGCCCTTGAAACGGCGGCAATAAGGGTGACAACGCCACGAGAGGGCGTGAGGCAGTACGAAATGGCGGACGGTCGCCGGATCAATCTCCTGGCAGCTGGCCGTCTCGTGAACCTGACTGGCCCGGTTAGTCAGGGCCATCCAGCCGAAGTCATGGACACCACTTTCGCGATGATGGCCGTCGCGATCGAGGCGTTTACCCGCGACTCCTCGGACCTGTCCCCAGGGTTGCATCCGATTCCCGACCGCCTCGACAAAGCCGTGGCCGAACTAAAACTGGACACACTCGACGTATCGATCGATTCACTCACCCACCGCCAGGAGGCGTACCTCCACGAGTGGAATCACGCCGACATGCACTTTTGAACGATGCACATGCTTTAATCGTCAACGAGGCTTCCCTTCGCTATGGATCTCGCCGTACGCAACGGGACCGTGTACACAGACGACGGGTTGCGGAATATCGACGTGGGGATCCGCGACGGAACCATCGTATCTCTCGGGGCTGTGTCGACGGCGAGTCGTGAAGTTGACGCTGACGGTGGGCTCGTCCTCCCTGGTCTCGTCAACACGCACACGCACGCTGCCATGACGCTATTGCGTGGGTATGCTGACGATCTCCCGCTCCACACTTGGCTCGAAGAGCGGATCTGGCCGGTGGAGGCGGAACTCGAACCGACCGACATCGAAGCGGGCACGCGCCTGGCAGCGCTTGAAATGATCACCTCCGGGACCACGACGCTCGCCGACATGTACTTCGGGATGGAATCGGTGGCCGACGTCGTCGCTGAATCCGGCCTTCGCGCACGGTTGGGATACGGGATGATTACGGCTGGGAAAGACGAGGCGGCGGCCCGCGATGAACTCGAGACGGGTGTCCGGTTCGTCCGTGACGTGGACGGTCGCGCCGGGGGACGCATTCACGGCATGATCGCGCCACATGCACCGTACACCTGTGACGAGTGGTTCCTGGAGGCGGCGGCCGAACGGGCAATGGAGTTATCGGTTCCATTGCATATCCACCTGAACGAAACATCGAGCGAAGTGGAGGAATACCTCGCGGAGACCGGAAACCGCCCCACTGTGCACCTGGACGAACTGGGGTGCTGGGATGGTCCTGCGTTCGTCGCGCACGGTGTGCACCTCGACGAGCAAGAACGTTCGTTGCTTGGTGAGCGTGGGGTGGGCGTCGCCCACTGCCCGTCGGCAAACATGAAACTCGCGGCGGGGGTCGCACCGGTGACCGAGCTCGAGGAAACCGGTGTGCGTGTGGGCTTGGGCACCGACGGTCCTGCTTCGAACAACACGCTCGATATGTTCTCGGAGATGCGCCACGCAGCATTACTCGCGAAGGTGAGCACTGGCGATCCGACGGTGTCGGCAGCCGCGGACGTGGTCGACATGGCGACGCGCCGCGGGGCCGAACTGTTGGGACTTCAGACCGGCGTGCTCGCAACAGGGCGGCCGGCGGATCTAATCGTCGTCGACCTCGACGCACCTCATCTGACGCCTGCCCACGATCCGATCTCACACGCTGTGTATGCAGCTCGCGGGTCGGACGTCGAGACGACGATCGTCGACGGCGAGGTACTGATGGAAGACCGGGACGTGCTCGTGTTGGACGAACGAGCTGTGCGACAGGAGGCAGCAACCCGGGCACGTGAGCTCGTGGCGCGTGTCGATGGCTGATGCTTGCACCGGTTGAAGCCGACCGTCCGGCGGTCCTGGCGACGATCTGTGCGGTGATACGGCTTCGCTCATGCCAGCGTTCGGACTGGACGATCCGATACCCGACGTCAGGCCATAGTGCTTGGTTCAGACGTTCACCACGGCAGTGGTGGTGGGGCCGTAATTGATTCCAACCTCGCCATCCGTCCACAGTCTCACCGACACGAGACGCGTAGCGGGTGAACAGGCGCGCCGAGACAGTGCCTCCACGCTCTCTCCCTGTCGTCGCAATCGGGGTATGCAACAGTTTTCGCAGTCCACCCGCTCAACCACCGACTCAACGGCTCGAACGCAGCCGGCTTGGTCCCAAAACGGCTATCCGCCGGCATTGTCTCCCTGTATCCAGGAATGGCTGACCCAGTTGAACCCATCAACTCCCCCGACGCCACGACGGTCTTTCCGTATCACGATCTCACGCCCCCGACCGTCCGGGACGTCTTTCGAGCGAAACCAATCGTGGAGCGACATCTTCCTCGCACCCCGCTGGTCAGGAGCGAGGCGCTCTCTGAGGCATTCGATGCGGACGTGTATCTCAAGCGAGAGGATACGTTGCCGACGGGCGCCTTCAAGGTTCGCGGTGGTGTCACGCTCGCCGCTCGCCTTCCCGAACGGTTCGCCGAGCGTGGGCTCGTCGCTGCGAGCACCGGCAATCACGGACAGTCTATCGCGTATGCCGGACGGCTCCTCTCTGTTCCGGTGGTCATCGTGGTTCCAGAGGCGGCAAACCCGGTGAAGGTCGCCGCAATGGAACGACTGGGGGCGACCGTCAAACAAGTCGGCCGTCATTTCGATGAGGCCCGCGAACACGCTGAAGAACTCGCGAGTACTGAAGGCTACCGGTACGTTCACTCGGGAAATGAACCGGACCTGATCGCCGGTGTGGGGACGGCGGGATTGGAAATCCTCGAAGAACAACCCGATCTCGAGTACCTGTTCTGTCCCGTCGGGGGCGGTTCCAGCGCGTCCGGCTACTGTCTCACGCTCGGGCAACTGGCCGGGACGAAGGTGATCGGCGTCCAATCGCACGCGGCACCAGGGGTGTATGAAGCCTGGAACGGCGGCCATCTGAAGCCCCACGATCGTGTCGAGACGCACGCAGAGGGCGTTGCAAACGGTTCGCCCTTTGCCGTACCCATGGAAATACTACGCGACGGGCTACATGATTTCCGACTCGTCGAGGAGGAGGACATCGATCGAGCGACGCTCGACCTGCTGGCGAATGATTCGATTCTAGCCGAGGGGGCCGCCGCGACCAGCCTTGCGGCGATGCGCGCAGCAAAGGAGGAACTCCAGGGAGCCTCCGTAGCCTTCCCCATTTCGGGCCGAAATATCGATGTCGGTTCTCTTCGTCGCGTGCTGGAACAGGCGTGATGTTGCGGAACGTCCTCGTGGCGCTCCGCACGCCCATCACAGCTTTCGCCATCGCCGTCCGTTGACCTGGCATGGGCTCCGAGCTTGGAGACCGACTCGACCAGATCGAAAACACAGCGGCTTCCCGCCCGGGGAAAGCTCTCGACGAGTTCGAAGCGGTTCTGGAGGCGCTCCCGACCGCGATAGAATCCCGCACAGCGGACGCACAGCGGTTGGTTCGGAACGAGGATCTGGCTGGTGGCGCCAGGGAACTCAGTGAGGCAAGCCTCGACCTTCAGCGCGCGGCGACCCTTTCCCTCACGTTACGAGACGCGGTGCGCTCGAGACGGTAACGTTCACCCAGCTACCAAAAGGCACGCGACTGTTCCAGTAGCCTCCCGTCCCACGGGAGCTTACCCCACTATTTAATCCGAACCCGACCGGCTGTATGGCCCATGGCCAATCCGACAGTCACATTTGGGGTGATACTTCCGGCGTGGAGCGACGCTGCGACGCCGGACGGTTTTACACGTGTGGCAAGCGCCGCGGAGGAAGCAGGCTTCGATGCGGTCTGGCGTGGCGATCATATCGTGTTTCCGGAGCACATCCCCGAGGGCGGACCGTTCGCGCGCATCGATTCCGTTGCCTACGACGTATTCCAGATCCTCTCGCATGTTGCCGCCATGACGGACGGGCTCCACGTCGGGACGAATATCTGCGTGGTCCCCTATCGCCACCCGGTACATCTCGCAAAACTCGCACTAACTCTCGACAACCTCGCTGAGGGCCGGTTCGAGTTCGGTGTGGGGGTCGGCGTCCACCGTGCTGAATTCGACGTTCTGGATGTCCCCTACGAGCAACGTGGTGCTCGAACCGACGAGTTCCTCGAACTGTTCGAGCGTGTGTGTCGATCAGATACACTCGCATTCGAGGGACCCCATCATGAATTCGGGCGGACGGGGTTCTACCCGCGTCCCGTTCGAGCTGCAGGGCCCCCGATCTGGGTCGGTGGGGAGTCGAGTGCCGCCGTCAGGCGAGTCGCCGAGTATGGGACGGGATGGACGACGTTTCACCATTCTCCCGAGGAACTCGGCGGCATGCGGGAACGATTGCTCGCTACATGGGATGACTTCGATCGGAATGGGGAACCCGGATTGGCGACGCCAGTTCCGGTTTGTCCAGATCGCGAGAGCGATCCAGCAGCGGCGTATCTAACCGGGGATTGCGACCACGATACACGCGTCATCGAGCAGTATTTAACTGCCGGCGTGACTCGTCTCAATGTTTCCTTCCGTGGGATCCCACTGGATCACCGCATCTCCCTCATCGATCGGCTGGGAGAGATCATCTCCTCGATCGAATCGACCTAGCGGGAGGCAACTCCCCGTCATGTCGAGCTGTCGTCCGGGTGCTGGCCGCACGCCTCATCTTCCGAGAGCGGTTCGGAGAGCCGGTCGAGTCGGTCTTGTAGCGCCCGCGAGCGGTTCTCTGTTTCCTCCGAAAGATAGCTGGCGTCAGCCAATCGGCTGTTTTCGACCGTCACCTCGAGCACCGCGCCGTCGGTTTGTGCGGCATCCGGCAAGTCCTCGATTGGCACATCGAACTGTTCGATGACCTCGTTCTCGTCCTCCAGCAGAATCACCGCAGTCCGTCCATCGACGATTCGATCGATCACGCCGCGGTACTGGCCGTCGTTCATACCGCTACCCGATAGCCGAGCCCGTCAATACCGGTACGACTCGTGACGACCGATTCGTCGTTGTTGGGCTTTGCATCTTTCAGGTCCAACGGATCGGTCGAATACGTCTCGGCCGGTTGCACGGTTAGATCCGAGCCATCCGTCGTCATCACGATGTCGCCATGGACGCCCGTCCAGTACGTTTCGATATCGTGCGCTGCGAACCGTTCGAGCACGTCATCGTGGGGATGGCCGTACGGTGAATCGAGTGCGCTCGAGATAACCGCGATCTCCGGCCCGATTGCCTCGAGGAACGATTGCGTCGATGACGTGTTCGAGCCGTGGTGACCGGCCTGATACGCGTCGCCGCTGAGGTTTTCTTCCCACTCCGCAAGCATGCGATGCTCTGCATCTCGTTCGGCATCGCCCGTCGTCACGTAGCTCACGTTACCGAACTCGAAAACGATCGTGACGCTGTTGTAGTGGAGATCAGTCCCTGACTCGCCGGCTGCGGGGTTGAGGATCTCGTTCGTGAGGTTTTCACTTTCCAGGGGGAGTGCGTCCCCCTCCTCGACCAGGAATAGATCCACCTCGTACTCCTCGATTGCGTCCAGGTACGATTCATAGGTCGCTGTATCGTGTGCCACGCCGGAATCGTAGGCCGCACCAATGCCGTCCCCCTCCTTTTCTGCCCACGCAATAACTTCTGCGTGCCCACCGATGTGGTCTGCGTGCGCGTGTGTCGCGACCAGGTGATCGATTCGGTCGATGTCGTGGGCTTCGAGATAAGCGATGACCTCCTCACCCGACTGGCGCCAGTCACCGGTGTCGATGAGGATGGTCTTGTTCTGCGGGGTCACGAGCAGGGTCGAATCGGCCTGTCCGACATCGAGATGGTGGATCGTGAGTTCGTCGTGGGAGTGGTTCGTCTGCGAACCCGTTTCACCGTCGACCGACGAAACAGAATGGGTGGCGGTGGCCGCCTGCCCCGGACCGTCCGCGTATGTTTCGGTCGTTGATTGTGGTTCGAGGGCGATGTCGCCGCCACCTCCGTCGAACGCGACGACGCCCCCTGCCCCGGAAATGAATATCACGAATGAAAGAATGACTGCTGCACGCATGGCCGTATCAGCAGTTCTGAGAAAAAGAATCTAGGGTTTGTTCGGATTTTTGATCAATCAGTCATCTCACCTGAAGAACTCAGTGCTCCCTTCGGTCCCGTATCGGCTCTCGCGAAGCGCGCGCCACCACCTGCCGATCCATCATCGAACCGACCAAAGGAATCTTCCCGAGCGACCACGCTCAATCGTAGCGGGCCTGCTATGAGGGGACGGGGATTTGAACCCCGGGACTCCTACGAGACGGGGTCTTAAGCCCCGCGCCGTTGGCCACTTGGCTATCCCCTCGCGGACGGCACGTCGCTCTACTCGCTCGCCCGGATTACTGCTTTCGGTTCGGACGGTGTGTCATCTAACGATTTACCCCTACCACCGCAAGATCGGCCCGTTCCGTCACTCGTGGATGGTGATGGACTCGAGCACGACGTCGTCGGTCGGTCGATCGTTGGGGTCGGTCTCGACACTCCCGATCTCTTCGACAGTATCCATGCCACTGACAACCTCGCCGAACACCGCATGGCCATCATCCAGGTGTGGCGTGGGGGCGAGCGTGATGAAAAACTGCGATCCGTTCGTGTCGGGACCACGGTTCGCCATCGAGACGATGCCAGCCTTGTCGTGCCGGAGTTCCGGGTGGAATTCGTCGTCGAAGGTGTAACCGGGACCGCCGCGACCGGTGCCGAGCGGGTCTCCCGTCTGGATCATGAAATCCTCGATGACCCGATGAAAGAGGACGTCGTCGTACAGCGGCGTGCCCGGCATGTCCTCGCCAGTGTCGGGATGTTCCCACGACTTCTCCCCGGTCGCGAGCCCGACAAAGTTATCGACAGTGCGGGGCGCCCGCTCGTCGAACAGTTCGATCTCGATGGCTCCCCGGTCGGTGTGGATAGTTGCCTGCATAGGTAGCTGTGGTCACCGACCCCGGAAAACCGTGGTGATCGGTCCCGTCAGCCGAATGTGAGCTCCTCGCTCGTCGTCACCTCGCCGAACAGCCAGTCAGCATGTTCGAGGGCATATGCCCTGTGGTCTTCCTCGATCGCGCCGATGGCGTCACGAACGAGCACCGGACGGTAGTCCCGGAGGCCCGCGCTTCCGGCCGTATGGAGAACGCATACGTTGGCGAGTGTACCCGATAAGAGCAAGTCGCTGATGCCGTGGGTATCCAGGTATGCGCCGAGGTTGGTCCGGTAGAATGCATCGTATGTGTGTTTGACGATCACCTGATCCTCCGGGTCGACAGGGAGGTCCTCGTAAAGCTCCGCCTCCCAGCTGCCTTCAATTGCGTGCTCGCCCCATCGCTCGAATTCGTCGTAATAGTGGTTCTCATCGAACTGTTCGGGAGGGTGCACGTCTCGAGTAAAGATGACTTCGACGCCGTGCTCCCGGGCTTGGTTGATGAGTGCCGCGACCGGTTCGAGAGCCCTCTCGCTGCCCGGGGCGTAGAGGCTGCCGTCGGGATGGCAGAACGCATGTTGCATGTCGACGACGATGAGGGCGGTCCGATCCGGCTGAACTCGCATGCATCGCTGTTGTTTGCCCCGGTTCGAAAGGATTGCGCCAGTCGAACGGCCCGATGTGAGGACTTATCACCCCGCGAGACCAATAGTATCCGATGGCCGCCCGTGCCGCGGTCCTGATCGGGGTGGTCGTACTCCTGGCGGTAGCGATGGCCGGTTTTGCGACGATAGACAACACACCACTATTCGAGAGTGACGAAAACGAAACACTCGAGGTGTGGGAAACGTACGAGGCCAACGAATCGCTCGATATCAACGAGAGCGAAGGACTCGATGCCGCAGACGTAGATAGCGTCGTCAACCGAAGTATGGCCCGCGTAGAAGCGATCAGAGACGTACGGTTCGAGGAGCGACCGAACGTCACCGTAATCGACCGGGAGACCTTCCGGAACGAATCGACGGTACCCACTCGGTCGGCCGATACCCGGACGTTCGATAACGTGAAACTTCGGGCACTGTTCTTCCTCGACGGGGAGGAGGACATCGAAACCATCGAAGCGGAGCTTCGCAACGAAACAGTGGGTGGCTACTACTCGACTGCGACGGGAGAGATCGTCCTGATCGCCGATGACGACGACCTCGTCCTCGACGAGATCACATTGGCTCACGAGCTCGTCCACGCCTGGCAGGATCAGCACATGAACCTCTCATCGATTGCCGACGCGGACACACGGGACGGGCAGCTCGCGAGACTGGCGGTAATCGAGGGGGACGCGGTGTACGCCGAGGAGCGATATGAACAACGATGCGAGGCCGAGTGGGAATGCGTGCGCCCGGAACACGAAACCGAGCCCGACGGGGACATCGACTGGGGGCTGTTCCTCCGGGACTTTCATCCGTACAGCGATGGGCCGGCCCTGGTGAACCGCACCTACGAGCAGGGGGGATGGGACGCCGTCAATAACCTCTACGAGAACCCGCCGAACACGACTGCGGAAGTCATTGATCCGAACCGATCCGATGCGATCGATATTTCCAGTGCCAATCTGACGGACGCCCACCGGGGTGAGTGGGAGCGATTGCGTCCGAGTGGCGAGATCGACCACCAGCGGCTCGGGCAGGCAAGCATGTCGGCGATGTTTGCCGCCACCATCTACGAGGATCCGGGTCATTCCGTGGTTGATCCGGACGATGTCCTCAACTTCGACCACGCCGAACCCACCCCGCGCGTCGACCCGTTGAACTACGACATATCCGCAACCAGCGGCTGGACGGACGATAGGTTCCACGCATACGTCCTAGAGGACGAGGAGACGGGGTGGGTATGGCGGTCTACCTGGGAGTCCGACGCGGACGCGGAGGCCTTTGCCCAGGGGTATGGCGAACTGGTCGAAATCAGAGGGGGGCAAGAAGTGTATCCGGGAGTCTATCGTCTGGAAGGGCCGACGAACGACGGTGCGTACGCGATGAACGTCTCGGGTGACACTGTGACACTGGTGTATGCGTCCGACGAAGGCGAACTGCTCAACGTCTCCACGAAGATCGCTTCGGATGTTCCGATCGAACCGGAGCATCTGGACGATGTCGATAATCTGGAGGCGATGCCAGGCTTCGGGGTGGGGCTGGCAATTGTGAGCTACGTGGCGGCGATGCTCGTCATTTTCGCCCGTCACTCGCGGGGAGGCGCCGCTGGTCGCGAAGCGTAGATTTTTCGCCCGTGCGGGGAAACCCGCGCCATGGCCGGTTTCGAGATGCTCGATGCGGAGACGATCCAATCGGGTCGCGCGACGGACGCGTACTTTCTGCGGACCGAGGAGACACTCGAACACGCTGGAAAAAACCCACGCGTCAGCCTGGAAGTGACAGCGGACCAGTTCCCAACGGGCGAATTCGAGGTGTTTGCGGGAGTGAAAGATGCAGCCGCGCTGTTTGAAGGCATGAACGTCGATGTGGATGCGTTGCGTGAGGGCCAGCTCTTCGACGGGGGGCCGGTAATGCGTATCCGCGGCCGGTACCGAACGATCGCTCGTTACGAAACCGCTCTCCTCGGATTTCTCTCCCAGGCTGCTGGGTTTGCAACCCGCGCACTCAGGGCCAGGCTGGCAGCACCGGATACCCACCTCTACAGCTTCGGATCCCGTCACGTTCATCCGGCGATTGCCCCCGTCGTGGAGCGGAGCGCCCTCATTGCGGGGTTCGACGGTTTCTCTCACGTGGCGGCGGGAGACGTACTTGACCGAGCCGCTAGCGGGACTATGCCTCACGCCTTGCTATTAGTCTTCGGGCGGGGTAACCAGGAGGAGGCGTGGGTGGCGTTCAACGACGCCATGGACCCGTCGGTTCCCCGGATTGCCCTGTGCGATACGTTTAGCGACGAGATGGACGAGGTACTCCGCGCCGTCGAGTCCCTGGGCGCCGATCTGGAAAGCGTCCGGATCGACACCACTGGCTCGCGTCGGGGGAATTTCCAACACATTCTCAAGGAGCTTCGGTGGGAGCTCGACCGACGCGGCCGAGACGACGTCGATATTTTCGCGAGTGGTGGCCTCGGCGCGGCCGAGTTGGCCACCCTGCAAGACGTGGCGAGCGGGTTCGGTGTGGGCAGTTACATCACCGACGCCGATCCAGTCGATTTCGCCCTCGATATCGTCTCGGTCGAGGGCGAATCGATCTCCAAGCGCGGCAAACTGGCGGGACGAAAGGCGGTCTACCGGACTGCGACGGGCGAGCACGCGATCCGGCTCATTGACCACGAGCCACCGGCTGACGCCGAACCGCTACTTCACCCATTGCTCCGGAGTGGAGAAATCGTTCGTGAGTTCGATCTAACCAGTGCGGCCCGGCGTGCCCGCGCCGACGCCGCGACGGTCGGTTTCTAACTACCGGCTCGATCCGACGCGCTCGACGCTTCCCATCGGTTCTCGCTCCCTGAAGACGGCGGTGTCGAACAACAGGACATCGACATCCGGATCGTCCCACCCGTTCGGGGGAATATTACATTTCCTGCACGTGCGCTCGAGGTAAGCCTGGGCTGGCCAGTTGTTCTCGATCGGAATCGTCGGGTAGAGCCAGTCCGCGCCGCGTGGCGTCTCGATGGCAATCCCGTGACGGCCGAGTTCCAGGTCGGTCAACGGGTCCTCCGTGGTGAACAGATCTCGGATCACACACACCGACACGAGCAAGTTCGACAGCTCGGCCGGTTTGACCTCGGAGCCGCAAGAACTGTCGCTGGCGGCTTCGATAGCGGCCTCGACGATTTCGTGGCCCAACTGTTCGTTACTTCGATACGAGCCGGCACAGCCGCGGAGACTCCCCCGACCTCGCGAGGACTCCAGGCGTACCAATGCCCCAGTCCGCTGGTAAAAGGCTTCTCGCATACTGCCCGGCTGCTCGCGTTGCCCGTTTACCACGTAGGACTCGATCGCCTCCCGCGCCAGTTCCACCGTGCGCGCTCCGTCCTCATACGTAAGGCTCACGGTATGGGCCTCTGCCATACGACCAGACACGACCTACGCTAACTTGAACGCTTCTCATTGGTCGCATCGCTTTTGAACCCACCATCATCAGGTGATCCGGGCGATAACCGGTCGCCGAAAAGACCGTCATCGGGTCGATTATATCGCTTCAGCCTCTACGTGTATGTGGCAGAGGGAGCCCGACTGCCGCGATCCCGACGGATCGTGAGGAAAGTCCCCCCACCGGCCGGGCGCGCGACCGGGCGCAAGCCCGGGGCGGGAGACCGTCGGCCCTGGCACAGAAACGACACCGCTCGGGCAGACCGATGAGGTGGGATCCGAGCCACCGAGGACCGACCCCCGAGAGTGGATGGAACGGCCACCCTCGCCGGTGCAAGTCCGCGCGACGGTAGCCCGGTATCGGCGCGGACGCTCAGCCGAATGTCGGGACGAACAGAAGGGGGCTTACTCCCCTCAGCCATCATTTCCTACCCCGTTCACGACACGTTTAGGTCGCGTCCGCCACAAGCGTGTGGCAATGCTCAGCGCGGTCATGGAGGATTACGTCAAAGCGATCTACGAACTCCAGGTCGAGTCCGACGACCGCGTCAGCACCTCTGCGATCGCCCAACGGCTGGATGTTACGCCGCCGACAGTCACGAGTATGCTGGAGAGTCTCGAGGAACGCGAACTCATCGATCGGAAAAAGTACGCCGGTGTTCGCCTGACCGGGGACGGAGAGCGGGTCGCCCTCGAGATCATTCGGCACCACCGGCTCCTCGAGGCGTATCTCACCGAGCACCTCGATTACTCCTGGGAAGAAGTCCACGAGGAAGCAGACCGGCTCGAGCACCATATCAGCGAAGAGTTCGAGGCGCGCGTGGCGGCCGCCTTGGATCATCCCCAGGCCGACCCGCACGGCGATCCCATCCCGAATGCGGAACTGGAACGTCCGGACGAGCGAGCTGGAGCGACGCTCCTGGAATTCGAGGAACTCGACGAGGTAGAAGTCTTGCGGGTCCGAGACCGGGATCCCGAGGTCCTGGAGTATCTCGCCGAACGGGGCATAGAACCGGGCACGCTCCTGCGGATCGAGGAAGTGGCGCCGTTCGGAATGATGACATTGCGACCAACCGACGCGACCGATACGGTGTCCCTTCCCGAGGCAGTCGCCGTTGGCGTTCGGGTGAAGCCGATCGGCAAGGAGCAGTAACGACTGAATCTCGCGCGCGACCCCCTGAACCCTCTCAGACGATCTGGAGGTGGTTCTCCCGCAGTTCGTCTTCCGAGAGGTCTTGGTCGTGGACCTCCCGCATGTGTTTTTGTGCGAGTTCTATTGCTTCGTCCTCGTTCTCGGATTGAATGATGAATCGGCAGGTGTCCGAAACCGATTCACAGTCCAGTTTGTGTGCTTGTGCCATAGTTGGTGTGCGTTCGCTCGTTCCCGCGGGGCGACCTCCATCCCACGGGTTCTCCGGGGGCGCGTCGGCGTTCCAGGTGGATCGATGCCCGTGTGGGAAATCTGACGGTCCCCCCGGAGCACACGCTTTTACAGTGTCTCCGAGCGTAACTAATGTTCACGTACGCGGTGACAGTTTCGTCAAGAACGTCCCAACAGCCCGACAGTCGAAGGATAGGAACGGATTAATCGGTCCGATCGGGTGAGATCCCCGGTGAGGGGACGGTGTCAGACCCGCGCAAACGGCCGGTTCGAAGGGTTTATTCGCCGCCTCGGTCTTTCTTGGTGTACGATCACTATGCCGGAGAAACCAGCTTCGATGTACCGGGACATCACGAAGCCGCCGTACACCCGGCGGGAGTACATCACGGGAATCCCCGGCTCGAAGATCGCCCAGTACAAAATGGGTAACTTCGACGCCGAACCTGACGACTACCCGATCCAAATCAGCCTGTCAGTCGACGAATCGTGCCAGCTTCGCCACGGTGCCCTCGAAGCAGCCCGGTTATCCGCCAACCGGTATCTCATACAGGAACTGGGTGAAGGGAACTACAAGATGATCCTGCGGAAGTTCCCCCACCAGGTGCTGCGGGAGAACAAGCAGGCGACCGGGGCAGGTGCCGACCGTGTCTCCGACGGGATGCGATTGGCCTTCGGGAAGGTCGTCGGCATGGCGGCGCGCATCGAGCGCGGTGACCGCCTGTTCACGGCATGGTGCGAGCCGGAGCAGGCGCCCGTGGTCAAGGAGGCCTTCCGGCGGGCGTACAACAAGATCTCCCCGCCGTGCACGATCACGGTCGAACGCGGCGAGGAACTCTTGGTGGCGTAACTGGCTGGATTTCCGGCGAGGCGGTTACTTTTTGCCGATCCCGGGAACACTCGAGGGCATGGTGCGGCTGGCGGTGACGACGACCTCCGAGACGTACGAGCGACTCCAGGAACCGCTCGGCGAGCGAGCCGTCTCGGTCGATCATTTGCAAGTCGACGAACGCGCGGTGGCCCTGACCGTGGACGACGCGCCGTGGAACCCAACGGATTTCGACGTCGGGTACGTGTATCCCTCGCGATTGATGGAAGGCGGTGTGGCCGATCCGTGGCTCGATGTACCGTGGGTGAATGGGGCGGCGGATGTGCTTCGGTCGCGGAACAAGGGTGGGGTGCTCTCTCGGCTCGCAGCCGCCGGCGTGTCGGTGCCGGAGTCCGTCCTCGTCTCCAACCCGGTTGATGAATCGACGCTCCGGGAGGTGTTCGACCGCTTTGATGGCCCCGTCGTCGTCAAGCCGAATTCCACGACGCGAGGGGTCGGGGTCGCGCGTGCGGACGACCTGGATTCGTTTTTGGGTATCGTCGACTATCTCGGGCTCGTCCACGATTTCGTCGCTACCGGGGACAAATCTTTTCTCGTGCAGGAATACCTGCGTGGAGCACGAGATCTCCGCGTCATGGTCATCGACGGGACCTACGCGGGCGCGGTGGAGCGTCGTCTTCCGGATCGTGCACGGGATGCGGGGCAGTGGAAACACAACGTCCACCGGGGGGCTGTCGCCACCGGAATTCAGCCGGACGCTTCGGTCCGAAGGCTCGCGGAGACTGTCGCTGCCGAACTAGACCTCGCCCTCGTCGGGGTGGACATCCTCGTCACAGACGACCGGGCGCTGGTATCCGAAACGAATGCTCGGCCGACAATCGACGATGCGACAAAATATGAGCCGGGGTTTTTCGACCGACTGGCGGATCTCATCAAACGCACGGCAGGAAAGCCGTGACGGTCGTTCAGGAGACGTTGATGTCCGAGGAGTGGTTTTTCCGGTCGAAGACGACCTCGAGAACTCCGTTGTTGTACGTCGCCGCTGCACTGTTCTCGTCGACGCGGGCCGGCAGGTTGATCCGCTCGTCGTACTCCCGCCGATCGTTCTTCGCACTGATCGTCAGCGAGCGTCCGTCACACTTCAGTTGGATGCCGTCCTTCTCCACGCCGGGCAGATCTGCAATGACACGAACCTCGTCGTCGTGTTCGTGAATATCGACGTGCGTGTCCTGGCCGAACCCGCTGTCCGCACCGGTGCTGACCCGGACGTCGGCCGATCCGCCCATCATCTCGTTCATCATCCGCTCGATCTCGCGGAACAGGTCATCGAACGGATCGTCACGTGGGGGCATTACCGGAAGTTCGCGAGGACGGGGGATATGCTTTTTGCACTCATTCCCGTTCATGCTCCCGGGCAGGTCGGAGAGCTTCGGTGCAAACAGTACTTACTTGCCGTCGAACGACAGAATATTTCCCATGAGCTCTGCGAACGGACGTACCCCGGTCCGGGTTGGCCTGAATGGCTTCGGACGGATCGGTCGAAACGTGTTACGGGCGACAATGGTCCACGATCGGGTGGAACTGGTTGCCATCAATGACATCATGGACAACGATGACATGCGCTATCTCGCGAGCTACGACACGGTCCACGGACGTCTCGATGACGTCTCGGCGACGAATGGCCGGCTCTCGGTGGGCGGCGGGGAGGTCGAACTCCTCAGCGAAGAGGATCCAGCCGCGCTTCCCTGGGATGAGTTGGATGTCGATGTGGCCCTCGAGTGCACCGGGTTGTTCCGGGACTACGAGGGCGCCAGTAAACACTTGACTGCCGGTGCGGACAAAGCAATCATCTCCGCACCGCCGAAAGGTGACCGAGACGTGCTCCAGGTGGTCTACGGTGTCAACCACGATGAGTACGACGGCCAAGACGTCATTTCGAACGCTTCCTGTACGACCAACAGCGTCGCCCCGCCAGTGAAAGTCCTTCACGATGCCTTCGGCGTCCGGCGCGGGCTGCTCACGACGGTCCATGCGTACACGAGCACGCAGGCGCTCGTGGATGCCCCCCTCGCAAAACGACGACGGGGTCGGGCGGCGGCCGCAAACATCATTCCGACGTCGACGGGTGCGGCCGTCGCCACGACCGAAGTTCTCCCGGAGCTCGAGGGTCGTTTGGATGGGATGTCGATGCGGGTTCCCGTTCCGAACGGGTCGGTGACCGACCTCGTGGTCGACCTCGAAGCCGAGCCCGATCGCCAGGACGTCAACGAGGCCATCCGGCGTGCAGCGGACGACGAGCTCGCCGGCGTGCTCGGATACACGGACGAGGAAATCGTGTCCTCGGACATCATCGGCCTCCCGTTTTCCTCGTACGTCGATCTCAAGTCAACGATGGATGCCGGCGACGGATTCGTCAAACTGCTCGCGTGGTATGACAACGAGGCGGGCTTTTCCAACCGTCTGCTGGATGTGGCGTCCTATATCTCGACAGGCGAGGAGCTGGACCCGGGGCCGACCCGCGTGAGCCCGGGTGCAGAGCCGTTTACCGGGGGGTGACGCTCACCTGCTATGTTCGCGACGATCGACGACCTCCCACGGGGAAGACGAATACTCGCGCGCCTGGACCTCAACTCACCTGTCAAGGACGGCGAGGTACAGGACAATCGCCGGTTCGGCCGACACGTGGAAACGCTGCGTGAGCTCATCGAAGACGAGCACGCGGTGACCGTGCTGGCCCACCAGGGTCGGCCTGGTCGGGACACGTTCGTCTCACTCGAACAACACGCCGTGATCCTCGAGGAGTATCTGGGCGAGGAGGTCCGGTTCTGTCCCGAGACCCTTGGACGAACGGCCGCAGACGCGATCGACGGTCTTGGACACGGCGACATTCTCGTCCTCGAGAACGTGCGGATGGTCGAGGAGGAACTGGCCGATCGAACACCCGAGGAACACGCACGCTCGCGGCTGGTCGCCGGGCTGGCAGCACACACGCAGGCCTACGTCGGGGACGCCTATTCGACCGCGCACCGAGAACACGCTTCCATCGTCGGGTTCCCCCACGTGATGCCGGCTGTCGCCGGTCGTGTCATGGAACGGGAGTACCAGGCGAACTCCGCGATCCAGGGACGGTCCTTCGATGGGTCAGTCGTTATGGTACTCGGCGGGACCAAAGCCGACGATCTCTTTCGCGTCATCGAGGGTGTAAGCGACCGGGTGGACACCTTCCTGCTCGGTGGGGTCATCGGGGAACTGTGCCTACGGACCCAAGGCTACGAGGTAGGGTTTGACGTCGACGATGGCGAGCTGTTCGATCCGATCTGGCGAGAACACGCCACCGAGATTCGCGACCTCGTACGTAGTTACGAGGATCAACTACAGTTGCCGACGGATTTGGCCTACGAGGACGGAACGGGAGGCCGGTCGGAGCTCGACGTCGACGGTCTCTCGAAATCACGGGACCTCCAGGACATCGGCCACGACACGATCGATCGTTATCGCGACGTGATCGACGATGCCGCGGCGGTGTTCGTGAAGGGTGCAGTCGGCGTCTTCGAGGACGATCGATTCAGCGCCGGGACGGTCAAACTGGTCGAGGCGATCGGCGAGAGCGACGCGTTCTCGGTTATCGGGGGTGGCGACACCTCCCGCGTCCTCGATCTATACGATCTCGACGAACGGAACTATTCGCACGTCTCTATTGCCGGCGGTGCATACGTTCGCGCGCTGGCTGGTGAATCGCTCGCAGGGGTCACGGCCCTGGAGGCCGCCGCGGCACGAATGGCCGAGCGACGGTGAAGACAATGACTAACTCCACCCTAGCCGAGCGTGGTGTATGGACGACACCGGACTCGAGCCAGCGGCCGCCACGGCCGTAAACCAGTGTCTGCGGCTGTCGCCGGACGAAACGTGTCTGATCGTCACTGACGACGACCGATTGGCGATTGCGGAGGCACTGTATGGAGCAGCGGCGGAAACGGGTGCAACGGTGACCCAGCTTCGATACGAACCGGGAGCCGAACACGGAGCGGAGCCCCCAGTGCCGACGGGTACTGCCATGGCGGCCGTCGACGCGTTCTTGGCCCCGACCAGCAAGAGCATTAGCCACACGAGAGCACGTCAGGCCGCCTGCGAGGCGGGCGCCAGGGGTGCAACCCTTCCGGGCATTACTGAGGATGTGTTCGTAACGGGCCTGGCAGCCGATTACGATTCAATCCGTTCGGCGTGTGAACGGCTCGAAACGCGCCTGGACGGGGTATCAAGCGTCCGTGTTACCACGCCTGCTGGAACGGACGTGACGTTCGACGTGGGAACTCGCGAGTGGCGATCGGACACGGGTTTGATCCACGAGCCAGGCGCCTTCTCGAACCTCCCGGCTGGAGAGGTCTTTATCAGTCCGGCCGCGGCGACGGGAACCTACGTCGTCGACGGAACGATGCGCCCCTACGGACTGCTGGACCCGGGTCAGCGGATCACGATCACCGTCGAGGACGGGTACGCGACCGACATTGACGACGACCGGGTTCGCGAATCATTCGAACGGGCCGCCGAGAGCGTCGGCCGAGACGCGTACAACGTTGCGGAGTTGGGCATCGGCACAAATCTGGGGGTGACGGACCTGTCGGGATCAGTACTCCTCGACGAGAAAGCGGCCGGCACGGTCCACATCGCCCTGGGTGATGACGCGAGTATCGGCGGGGATACCGATGCACCGATCCACGCGGATGGCGTGCTGCGCTCCCCAACGGTGTACGTCGACGGGGCGGAACTCCAGCTGCCAGGGTCAACCACCTAGCCACGTGCCCGGCGTTTTTCGCCGTTCTCGGGGAACTTTTAGCGATGGGCCGTGATAGTGGATGGTATGACCGCCAGGGACCTCGACGTCGGGGACCATGTCGTGGCCCGCTGCCCGTCCTGTGCGGACGGACGGCCGCAGCCCCACGAGGTCCTAAAGCCCTCCACACAGGCCACCGTGCGGTGTCTGACCTGCGATCACGTTCACAAAACTCGCATCGAACCCGAGACGACAGAGCCAATCCGCGTTGTGGTTTCGGTCGATGATGAGTCGCTGGCGACGGAGGCGGACGTGCCTACCGAGGAGACTCTCGCTGTCGGCGAAGAGTTCGTCGTCGAGACCGACGATGACGTCCTGGGGGTCCGCATCACGAGCTTGGAACTCGAGGGAGACCGGCGAGTCGAAAGCGCCCCGGCCACGGCGATCAACACTATCTGGACGCGGGCGGTCGATAACGTCGCCGTAAACGTAACCGTCCATCCTGCCGACGGCCGCCGGGAGGCAACCACCAGCGATCGGTGGTACGTGCCCGGTGACGAGACCGTCGAGGTAGGGGAGCAACGGGAGGTAAACGACGCGACCGTCCGGATCGAACGTATCCAGCTCCGCGAAGACGCGATCGCCTATTCCACTAACCTCGTCGACCGAGCGGGAGAGCCGGTCCAGGCAAAGGACATCAACCGAGTGTACGCCCGCGAACAGGGTGCGTCAGGATGGAGGTCAGCCTGGGATGAACTTTGATCCGACCGGCGGTAACGGGGACCGATCGTCGCCCGCCGAGACTGATTTCGCGAGCGCTCGAAATCGAATGGTCGATCGCCTCGAGCACAACGGCCGTATCACACGCCAGGAAACGGCAGGGGCGATGCGTGCGGTTCCACGGCACGCCTTCGTTCCCGAGGACAAGGCGGGGTCCGCGTACGCAGATCGTCCACTCGGAATCGGTGAAGGGCAAACGATCTCCGCGCCTCATATGGTCGCGATGATGACGGATCTTCTGGAGGTGTCTCGTGGCGATAAGGTCCTGGAAATCGGAACGGGATGCGGGTATCACGCGGCAGTCACGGCGGAACTCGTGGGAGCAGAGAACGTCTTTTCGATCGAATACCATGATTCTCTCGCGAGGGAGGCTCGCGAGGTGCTCGAGGCCTGTGGATACGGCGCCGTTACGGTACAAGTCGCCGACGGTCACGACGGGTGGCCCACCCATGCGCCGTACCGTGCCGCGTATCTGACGTGTGCACCCACGTCATTTCCCGAGGCTGTCGTCGAGCAAGTCCCCGACGGCGTTGTCGTGGGTCCGATCGGCCGTACCAGACAGGACTTGATCCGACTCCGACGGCGTGCTGGGGAGACGATCCAGCGTGAGAACCACGGTGGCGTCCGGTTCGTGAAAATGCGGCGTCAGTGAGCCGGTGCAGTCGCACGATTCAAGTCGATCGTCTGCCTAGCGGGTACATGGACCCGGCGGTTCTCCGTGACGATATGGTCGATAGCCTCGAGCACGAGGCAAAGGGGGTGATATCGAGCGATGCTGTCGGGTTGGCAATGCGGACGGTCCCCCGTCACGTGTTTCTGGAGGAGACGCATGCGGCTCACGCGGATCGGGAGCACCGCATCGCGGGGACGATCGTGTTCGCTCCGAGCACAGTCGCCCGACTCGTGGAAGCGCTCGCGCCCGATCCGAACGATCGGGCCCTGCTCGTGGGTGCTGGCGTCGGGTATACCGCCGCGGTCTTGGCAGAGATCGTCGGGGAACGAAACGTCCACGCGATCGAACTTTCCGGCGACATCACACGGTTGGCACGCCGTAACCTCGCGGACGCCGGCTACGACGGGGTATTGGTGTCACAAGGGGATGGTGCACACGGATTAGGGCCCTATGCCCCGTACGATCGTATACTGGTCGAAACGGCAGTGGTGAATCCACCGCGACGGCTGCAGGATCAGCTCGCACCGGACGGACGGATGGTCCTTCCGCTGGGTGCCGGCATCCAAGAACTGGTCGCCGTCGAAGGGGACGAGGTTGTCCGACGGTTCGGCTCGATCGCCGTCGAACCCATGCTCCTCCCGGGGGAGGAGTCGGGTGCTATCGAACGCAATCGGACCAGACGCGAGGATCGGGAGCACGCGGAACGGGCGGCTCAGCGACGGCAGAGCCTGGCCCACGAGTGGATCGACTGGGACACAGATTCGCCCGGCTAGTCGTCTCCGCCGGGTCGGGTTAGGGCTGTTCGAGCGTGTTGACGAAGTCGTCCACCGGCAGGACGGAGTAATCGACGGCGACGGTATCCTGTGTGGCCCGAATTTTCCCGACGAATTCGGAAATTTGGGTCAAATTTCCCTCGACGACAAACAGTTCCAGGCAGTAGTGCTCGCCGACGTGTGTGTGGACGTTCGAGCTGACGAGATCCTCATGTTCGTGTCGCAACCGCATCATTCGCTCCTCGACGGTCAGCGTATCGTAGTTGAACAGTACCGTGATCACGCCCATCAGGGGACGATCAGCCAGCTCTCGATCCTCGAACTCCCCGAGGAGATCCCTGGCCGCCTCGCGCATTACCTCACTCCGCCCTGTATATCCGTGCTGGTCCGCGAACTCGTCAATGCGGTCCAGGAGGTCTTCGGGCATCGAGATACTTACTACTGTCATATGTTAAATTGTGGCTGAGTAGTTGTTAACTTTTCCTAAAACCCGTCGCTCACGGGTTGCCGATTATTATTCGAATTCGACATCGTGCCAGGAGAGGCGGACGTCCCGGGCGGCCGCGACCTGGTCGATTCGGCGGGCGCTCGTGCGTCTCGGTGCATCGGCAAAGTCGTCCTCATCACCCGCCGCGACGGTGTTAAACGCCCGGGCTAGCTGATCCAGCGTGTCCCGGTTCTCGCTCTCGGTCGGTTCCGTCATGAGTGCCTCCCGGACGATATCGGGCCACTTCGTCGTCGGGGGGTGAACGCCGTGATCGAGCATCGCCTTCGCCACTTCAGCGGCGTCCTTATCTCCGGCACTCGCGACAAATTCGTGGTGATACGGTTCATGCGGGATCTCCATGTCGAGTTGCGAGCCCAGATAGTTCGCGTTAAGGACGGCCTTCGCACTGGTATCGGCCAGTCCCGGATCCCCCAGGCGAGCGATATAGGCGAACGCCTTGATGAGTACCAGCCAGTTTCCACAGAATCCGTGGACCTTTCCGATCGACTGTGCCGGTTCGTAGGTCTCGAACCCGTCGCCCGTCTCGCGAATGTGTGGGGTCGGCAGGAAGGGTTGAAGATCTTCGGTGACCCCGACCGGTCCTGCGCCCGGGCCGCCACCGCCGTGCGGTGTGGCGAAGGTTTTGTGGACATTGTAGTGCATGATGTCAAAGCCCATATCGCCCGGGCGCGCGCGGCCAAGTAACGCGTTGAGGTTAGCGCCATCGTAGTAGAGGAGTCCCCCCGCGTCGTGGACGGTAGCCGCGATGGTTTCGATATCCCGCTCGAACAGTCCGAGCGTATTGGGGTTCGTCAGCATCAGGGCAGCCGTCCGATCGGACGTGGCCGCTTCGAGGGCCGAGAGGTCGATGCGGCCGTCGTCCCCGCTCGGTAGTTCGATGACGTCATAGCCGGCCAGTGCAGCGCTCGCGAAGTTGGTGCCGTGTGCGGTATCAGGGACGATCACCTCATCCCGGTGGCTCTCCCCCCGGTGGTCGTGGTAGTTGGCCGCAATCCGGATCCCCGTGAATTCCCCGGCCGCGCCCGCGGGCGGCTGCAGGGTAACCGCATCCATGCCCCCGATGCGGGCGAGGTAGTCCTGTAATCTCCCACAGAGTTCGAGCGTCCCCTGGGTGGTTTCGTCGCCCCGGTGGGGGTGAATCAGTCCGGCCGGGTCGGCCGCAACGTCCTCCGTGAATTTGGGGTTGTACTTCATCGTACAGGATCCCAGCGGATAGGGACCGCTGTCGACGCCGTAGGTCATCTGCGATAGGCGGGTGTAGTGACGTGCGAGTTCCGGTTCGCTCAATCGGGGAAGTGTCACCTCGTCACGGGTGAGCTCGTCGGGGAGGGGAACGTCTCGGTCGTCGAGATCGACGGTCCGTTCCGCCTTCTCGGCGGAAAGTGGCTCGTATACCGGCTCCTCCGTTCGCCGCCAGCGCGCCTGGTCGTAGATCATGCCGTCGCCTCCTCGAATGCCTTGACCAGCCCGTCGATCGCGTCGGCCGTGAGCTCCGTGACACACATCTGCAGATGATCGTCGTCCAACACGTGCACGGCATATCCCGCGCCAACGAGGGCGTCGGCAACCGACTTCGCAGAGGCGTCCGTCCGCGCCACGAACTCCCTGAAATGATGGGCTTCGTACACCGGAGCGGTTACCCCCTCGATCTCGTCGAGCCGTGCCGCGAGTTCGGCCGCCAGTTCGACGCACTCGCTCGCCAGGTCGACCAGTCCGTCGGCCCCGAGCCAGGTCAGATGCATCGCTGTCCGTAACCCGACCCAGGCCTGATTTGTACAAATATTACTGGTGGCTCGTTCCCGCCGGATGTGCTGTTCCCGCGTCTGAAGAGTTAGGGTGTACGCTCGCCGTCCGTCGTCATCTGTCGTCGCCCCGACCAGCCGCCCGGGTACCTGCCTGAGGAACGTATCGCGGGTCGCAAACAGACCGAGTCCCATCCCGTGGCTCGTCGGGAGTCCGAGGGAGGCGGCGTCCCCGATGACGACGTCGACTCCCTGGCTTGCGGGCTCGGCCAACAAGCCCATTGCCACGGGGTCCGTTCCGAGCGTCGCGAGCGCGTCGTGGTCGTCCGCGAGCTCACAGACCTCGACAACGGCCGGCTCGATCGTCCCGTAGACCGTCGGATTTTCAAGATACACGAAGAGCGTGTCCGCATCCACCTGATCGCGAAGTCCGTCGACATCCACCGTTCCGTCCGCGAACGGATACGCCTCGATACTGACGTCGGTCCCCGCCAGGTAGTTCTCGAGCACGGATCGTCGACCGGGAACCATCGCTTCCGGCACAAGGACGCGGTCGCCGTCGACCCCGCGAAGCCGGGTGGCCATCGTCGCCGCTTCCCCCAGGGCAGCCGCTGCGTCGTAGCTCGAACAGTTGACCACCGGTAGTCCGGTGAGCTCGACGAACATCGACTGGTACTCGAACAGGGCTTGGAGGAATCCCTGGGCGATCTCCGGCTGGTACTGGGTATAGGAGGTGAGAAACTCCGAACGACCGGCGACGTCATCGACGACGGACGGAATGTAGTGGCCATAATGGCCACGACCGAGAAACTCGATCAGCTCGTCGTTGCGTCCGAATAGTTCAGCACATTCTTCGCGGATCTCTCGCTCGGTGCGCTGGTCGATCCCGAAGGAATCGTCGAACGCGACGGCATCCGGGATGTCGAACAGTTCGTCCTCGGTTTGCACCCCGACCGCTTCGAGCATCGCTGCCGTCTCCTCGGGAGCGTGGGGGGTGAACGGGCTGCCGTCCGTCTCGTGGGCCATCGCAGTTAGTCCCTCCCGCCGCGCTGGGTAGTTTCCATACGGTTCACCGGCTCGTCTACGTAACGTACGTATCCCATCGATTGTGCACCGTTCACTCGAGCTGATCTTCGTACTCCGCCGCAGAGAGTAATTCGTCGACCGCGTCGGCCGCCGTCGGTTCGATCTCGATCATCCACCCATCCCCGAACGGATCCTCATTGACGAGTTCCGGCTGGTCCATCACGGTTTCGTTGACGTCGGTGACGGTTCCGCCGACCGGTGCGTACAGATCCGACACGGCCTTGATGCTCTCGATAACGCCGAACGCTTCCTCCGCCTCGAGCTCGTCGTCTACCTGCGGAAGCTCGACGAACACGATGTCGCCGAGCTCGTCCTGTGCGAAATCCGTAATACCGATGCGAACGATCCCGTCGCGATCTTCGACCCATTCGTGGGTCGCGACGTACCGCCGGTCCTCCGGGACCTCATAGGTCATCGTGTGGATTCCAGGAATGGGGGGATCACAATTCTTGCCTTTTTGGCCGCTCCCCGGATGCTCACGCCGATCTCACGCCCCTCCTGGGCCGCACTCGAATCGACGTACCCCATGCCGATCGGTTCACCGAGTGTCGGACTCATCGTTCCGCTCGTTACCTCCCCGATAACACTGCCCGCTTCGTCGAGGATGTCGTAGCCTTGACGTGGAATGCCGCGCTCGGTCAGTTCAAACCCGACAAGGCGTTGCTCTGGGCCGTTCGCCGCCTGTTCGACCAGGCGATCATGACCGAGGAACGGTGGCTCCGCGTCGAGGGACACGACGAAATCCACCCCGGCTTCGAGCGGCGTGCGTGGATTCGATTCTCGGTCGAACTCGTGGCCGCCGAGCAGGTACCCCATCTCGAGCCTGAGCGTGTCGCGGGCGCCCAGTCCGCACCGTTGGGCCTCGAGTGCCTCGTCGACGATCGTCGCCTGGTCCCACGGAATCAACAGCTCCACGCCCGCTTCTCCGGTGTAGCCGGTGTGGGACACCCGACACTCGACCCCCGCGACGGTCCCCACCGCGTGGTGGTTACGATCGAGGTCAGTGGGGACGTCCTCGCCGATCGCTCCAACGACTTCGATGGCGTCAGGCCCCTGGATCGCGAGCATCGCATATTCGGTGGTCTGGTTTTCGACCGTGGCGTCGAGCCCCCACTCGTCCCGATGGGACACCCAGTGGTCGGTCATCCACTCGTCGGTTCCCGCGTTCGGGACGAACAGGTAATCCTCAGCATCACGCTGAAAGAGCATGATATCGTCGAGGATGATGCCTGATTCGTCGGTGACTGTCGAGTACTGCGCCGCCCCTGGCGTGAGCCGATCCACGTCATTGGAGGTTAGCCGCTGGCAGAGTGTGCGACTGTCCGGTCCCGCTACCGAAAGCTCGCCCATATGGGAGACATCGAAGACGCCCACCGACCCCCTGACGGCGGCGTGTTCGACCTTGATGGAATCGAAGGTGACTGGCATCTCCCAGCCGCCGAATTCCGTAAAGCGAGCGCCGCGAGCCTCGTGACTGTCGTATAACGGGGTTTTCCGATTCGACATGTTCGATCGATCGGTGCGCTACGGTATTGGTTTGTGGGGTCTCGGTGGCGGAGCGGCGACGTTTTTGCCCCCGGGTGGAACTGAACGCCCATGGCCTACGACGGTCCGATCCTCGACAATCACCTCCATCTCGATCGAGAACGTGGCAAAGGTATCGCGGCAGTCGAGGAATTCGTTGCTGCGGGCGGAACGCACCTGGTCGTGATCAACAAGCCCTCCTGGTCATACGGGGTGAACGTGACCGACCCGGCCGACTTCGAAGTGGGGTACGGTGAGACGATGTCGATTGTCGACGACGCTACCGAGGTACTCCCGGGGATGGCGTGGGCCGCCCTCGGTGTCCACCCGGCGCTCATTTCTCGGCTCGTCGATGATCGCGGGTTCACCCCGCAGGAAGCGGCTTCCCTGATGAGCGGTGGGATCGATCGGGCTGCCCAACACGTTGTCGAGGGAACGGCGCTAGCCCTCAAATCCGGACGTCCCCATTATGACGTTTCCGAGGAGCTCTGGGATGCGTCAAACGACGTGCTACGGCACGCACTTGAGCGGGCGGCGGCGATCGATTGTGCCGTCCAGTTGCACACCGAGCAAACGACAGATCTACGCGAGATCACGGAATGGGCAGCCGCGGTGGGGCTCCCGGCCCAACGGGTCGTAAAACACTACGCAGGCGATCGGCTCGAGGGCCCAGTTCCCAGCGTGATCGCCCGGCCCGACCCGATCGAAGCGATGGTCAACCGGGGCGTACCGTTTCTGATGGAAACGGACTATCTCGACGATCCCGACCGTCCCGGTGCCGTTCTCGGGCCAAAGACCGTCCCACGACGTGTCGAGTGGTTGCTTTCGGAAGGCCATCAGACCGCCGTCGAACGTGCCCACGTCGAGACTCCCGAGCTCGTGTACGACCTCCGGCTCGAGTAGGCGCACTCGACCGAGCCATGTGCGAGCGCGACCCAGGGATCCCGCCGAGAGAAAGGCCTTTCAGGCCCGCTCCGAACAGTGGTGTATGACCGCGGCCGAAGAGGAGTTTTACACGCCGGAACGATGGGAAAACTGGCTTTCCCGGATCCGCGAGGAGGACATCGACCCAGAGGACGAAGATGCGGCACGATTGCTCTTGAACCTCCAGGACGACACCACCATCGCGGTCGTCAAGATCCTAGAAGCGTACGACGAAGAGCGAATCGGGGATGAAGAGACGCTCGCGGAGCTCGAGGAGGTCCGCGAAATCGTCCTCGAGGAGGTGGATTTCGAGGACGAAGACAAGGCGATCCTGGTCGATGGGGTACAGACGAGTCTGCTCTGTGTGTTCCTCGCAGCGGAGGAATACGTGGTGAACGGTCCGGAATCGAACGAATCGATCGCCGATTGTATCGAGACGGCCCAGGCTGCCGAGGCCGAGGACGATCTCGATAATGCGCTGTGGCACTGTGCGCGCGCCGGCACTGCCATCCTCGACGGGGAACACCTCGATCGCGCCATCGGCGAAGAGATGGAGTACTCGCTGGTCGCAGAATGGATCAACGGACTCGACAGCCTGGCAAGCGCCGTCAGTGATCCCGAAGTCGTCGAGGAGTGAGGTTCGACGATTGACGATGTTCGTATCGACACTCATTATAGGGTCAGCCGGGATTCCCAACGTATGACCGACGTCGGGATTGATGCGATCGAGATCTGGACCGGCAAACTCCGGTTGGATCTCCCTGGAACGCTCGCCCCCGCAAAGGGTGAAGATCCCGAGAAATACACCAAAGGTCTCGGACTGTTCGCTTCTTCGCTCCCGGACACCTACGAGGACATCGTCACCATGGGGGCAAACGCCGCCCACCGGCTGATGGAGCGCGAAGACGTCGTCCCCGCTGATATCGGACGGATCGACGTGGCCACCGAGAGCGCGTTCGATAACTCGAAACCCGTATCGACGTACATTGCGGGCTGTCTGGAACAAATATACGACGGCGATTTCAGACACGCCAACAAAGGAGAGCGAAAATTCGCGTGCGTCTCGGGCACCCAGGCCATCGACGACGCGTACAACTGGATTCGTGCGGGGAGACATCGGGGCCGATCCGCGCTGGTGATTGCGACCGATACCGCACTGTACGAGCGAGGTGACGCCGGAGAGGCGACTCAGGGTGGCGGCGCGATTGCCATGTTGATCGCGGAGAATCCCAAACTCATGACGCTCAGTCAGGCCCAGGGGTTCGGAAGCATGGACGAGACCGACTTCCTCAAGCCAAACCAGCAGTTCCCGAGCGTCGACGGCAAGCGCTCGATACAGGTCTATCTCGCCCGCATGCGTGAGGCAATCGAGGATTTTGAGGGACAGAACGGTGAGATGCACCCCGAAGACTACGCCCACATTCCCTTCCACACGCCGTTCCCCGGCATGGTTCGGAAGGCAGCCGCGCTCGGTTATCGCCGGCTGATACGCGATACGGATGTCGAGGAGGCGCTCGCGAATAAGATCGGTCCACAACCCCGGCCGGAGGCCTTCGCGGACACCGAGGAGTATCGCGAAGCCCTCAGCGAGTACACCGAAGCCCTCACCTCGACGGATCGATACACGACCTGGTATGAAGAAGTAATCGAACCGACACTATGGATCTCGCGCGAAGTCGGGAACTGGTATACCGGGTCGGTCCACGTCGCTCGTGCAAGCGCGCTTCTGGACGGGGCCGCGAACGGGAGAGATCTTACCGACGCGAGGTTTCTGGTCGCATCCTACGGGAGTGGCGCTCAAGCCGAGATTCACGAGGAAGCGGTCCAGCCCGGCTGGAAGCGGGAAATTCAAAAGCTTCCGATCGAGGACCACCTCGAGCGCCGCAGCGACATCGACTTCGAGGAGTACGAACTCGTCCACGACGCGCACAACCATGACGTTGACACCGGGACCGACTTGCGAACGTTTTCCGTCCCGGAACACGAGTTTGTCTTTGACGGCTGGGGGCCGATGAACGAGCGCCAGTACCGGTTTGTCACCTGAGCCTGTTTGGTCACTCGTCGGGCAATCGTGCGACACGATCCAGCAACTCCTCGAGCGGCTGTTCGGTCACGGCGAGGGAGACCCCGTCAATTCTCGCGAGATCCGGCGCGTGGTCCCACAGGTCGTCGGTCGTCAGACCGTGCAGGACGATGGCATTGGGCTTCGGACTCGCCACGCGCATCGCCACGAGCGGCGATTCGCCCCGGGTAACACGCGTGAATACCAGTGCTCGCTCCGTACTCTGGCCGTACAGCCGGTAGAATTCGTCGCTGGAGAGCCGGGTGATTGCGTCGATACTGTCGATGATGGTGTGGCCGTTGATCGCGGTTGCGGTGCCCGCTGTCACCTCGATCGCCTCGATCGATTCGTAAAACCGATCCAGTGTGAGTGGCGCCGCGTACTCACGGAGATCGTGAACGATCGATTCGTCGAACCCCGCGGAGAGGACGCGTTCGAACTGGCGGATGCGTTCCCCGCCCGCGGCTTCGTCCAGCGTAAGCATCGCCTCGACTAGCCGTCGCACGACGGAGATTCCGGGATTTTCCCGTCTACCACCTTCATAATCGCTGATGACCGATGCGGAGACGTCGAGCTGAGACGCGAGCGATGCCTGAGAAAGACCGAAATCGTTTCGCCACTTTCGGATCGTGGCTCCCGGCTCTTCGCTACAGACAATCTCGCCCGCGATGCGAGTCGCCAAACGATACCGCGGGCTCTCCTCGCGCATATGTCATCGACGGAGGAGCGACCGAAAAAGGATGTCGGCCTTCGAGTCGGGACTTCGTCACTGGTACATGCTCATTGTCCTCGCTTCGGGCGGCGATTCATCTTCGGTAACCTGTTGGTACTGCCTGGCGACCTGCTGCATTTGCCGCCTAATGTCCTCGGCCTGCTCTTCGAGTGGTGTCGTGTCGATGTCGAAGTCCACCATCGGCTCCAGCGCCGTTTCGATAACGGCTCGGGCCGCGCCGGGGTCGGGGAGTTGGGGATGAGCCCGTACGATGAGCAGGGTTGCCGGGACGTCGGCCCGATAACATTCTCGAACGATGGCACCGGTAATGCCGCCGACCACGCCGTGCTCGTCCGGGATTTCGACCCCCACGTCCTCCAGTTCTTCGACGAGTTCGGGTGTCGTGGCGATGCCACGTACCTCGCCCAATTGGTCCTCCGATTCCGCAGGTGCGCCCGCGAGGAAGATCGCGCGTTCGAACGTCTCTGCGAGTTCGGAGAGCACACATCGGCTGAGCCCTTCAAATGCGCGCTGCGGGAGAGCCAGGTCGCTTTGTAGAGTCATAACCCCATGCGATTCGCTTGCGTATACGCGCACGAGATCCTGAATCAACCCGTTTTCGAAAGTGACGACCGGCGGGAATTCCGCGGCATGAATGCTGCCGTAGTGCTCGAGACCCAGCTGGTCACTGATCTGGTCGACTGCGATTGCGGCGACGAGTCCGAGCCCGGGGAGTCCCTCGATCAACGTCGGCGACTCGATGTCCACGTCGTTCACCAGCTCCAAGTGCGCGTCGTTGGATAGTTCGCTCATGGGACCCCGTTAGGCCGGCTGTCAGTTAGTCGTTATCGAACAACCGGTGCTTCACACTCACAAACACAAACGGTCGCTCCCCTCGCACACGAAGAGGCATTACGGAGATTCAAGGAGCAAACCCCGTGCTTCAGGGCGGAGAGGATGTCAACCTCCGCCGTCCAGGCCGGCCCTTTGGAGCCGCTCGCCCTCCTCACTTGACACCTCGAGATCCGGGACTGGCGTCGGCTTCCCGTTATCATCGATCGCCACGAACACGAAGTAGGACTCGGTCGTCAGCTCCGTTTCTCCCGTCAATGGATCCTCGCCGAATGCTCGGACACGCAAGCGAACACTTGTCCGCCCCGCAGCGTACACATATGCCTCGACGAGGGCGATATCACCGATCGCGAGCGGTTTTTCGAAATCCACGGAATCGATGTGGGCGGTCACGCAAGGACGACCCGCAAACCGCATGGCACTCATCGCGGCGACCTCGTCCATCCAACGCAACACGTTCCCGCCATGGGCCGTTCCCAAGTTGTTCGCGTGGTGGGGCTGGATTCGATTGCGATCGATAATCTGCGTGTCGATGAGATCAACCATGGGTGCAGGCGTGTCGCCAGTCAGTTAATCGTATGCGATCAAGCCGGTGATACGCGCGCCTACAAGCGAGATAACAGCATGGTTATCGTACCGTCGTTTGCGGATTTGGTCCGCTCGAACGGGGCGATACTCCGCTCGTGACAGCGCGGACACTCCTTGTGTGGTCGATCCATCACGTTTCCACACGTAATACACCGATAGGACTTGGTGTCCGCCGGATACCGGTCGGCCTGACTGCTGAGGTCGACGTCGAGGTTCTCTCGAACCATGACGCCACCCGCTTGTCCGCATTCGGGACAACGATTCTTTGGCTGCTCGAAGAGGCTCTTGCAGATCACACAGCGAAACGGCTTGTTCGGCAGGCTGCTCATACCATCACACCGTCCCGAGGCTAGGGGCTCCATCTGGGGCGATCGAATCCCGATAAGGGTCAGCAACCGCTTGCGCGCGCGACCGAGATAGCCCTGTGAGATTTGGAGCCACGGCTGGGCTCAGCCGACTGGTGAGGCCCCTGCCCGCGTTCGGCCCTCTCCCGGGCGTCCCCGGGACAGAATCTCCCGCGACGACCTGGCCGAAGACCTGATGGTACACGCCTGACTCTAACGTCAGTCGCAGGTATAAACCCTTTGTCGTCCTCGCGGGAACGTCTCGCGCCCCGATCCTAACACGGGCCCATGAAGCCTATGCGTACGTTTTTTCGAGATGTGCCACGATGTCATCGCTCTCGGCGAGTCCCGTCACTCCGTGTTCTTCATCGACGAGGACCGGCACGCCGCGCTGACCGCTCACCGCTTCAACCTCGTCACGTTGGGATTTCGCCGCGGGCACGTCGTGCGTGATATACTCGAGATCGAGATCGCTCAGTTTTTGCTCGACCTTTCGACAAAATGGACACCCTGGCAATCGGTAGAGTTCTAGCATCTCCTCGATCGATGCGAGCGTCAGGGCCCGCTTAACACTAACGGGCGGGTGCGTCGATCTCGCCTGATCCAGGTAGCACCTATATTTTCGTGGCTAGCATCGTTTCGTTCATGGGAGCGGGAATCAATCGCTCGACGAATCCAGTGGATTCTCGTTGGTGGTACTGGATCGCCGCCTATCCGCTGTTCCTGTTGGTGTTCGTCCCGCTGATCGTGTTTGTCGTTGCGCTGGTGGTGATCCCCGCGGTGATCTTGATCGAGGTCGAGCCGGGCGCGTCCGGACTCATCGTGGTCCCGCTTGTCCTGGGCGGCGTGCTGTTCCTCGGCCTCGCAGTGGGATTCCTCGTCGTGTTTCTCGTGTTGCCCGTAGCACTGTACGCGGACGCAAAGGAGATACGGGCTGCAAACGTCGATTGGGATCCCGACCCGGTCCTATACGGACTGGTAGCAGCGCTCCAGTGGTTGTTCAGTCCGTTTATTGGGTTGGTGATTGCGCCCTATTACCTGTACCGACGGCACCAGGTCCTGGGTGTCCCATGAGACGGTGATCTCTGTGGAAGATGTACCTCGATTTCTCTGTGACGTAATGTTGGGAAAACTTGCCGTTTATCTCCGTATGTGTGGGTACGATACCGCCTACGCGGGAGACCGTGGTGTGGAAACGAATGATGCCGTACTGGCGATCGCCGACAACGAAGGGCGCACGATCGTCACGCGGGATCAGACGCTTGCGAATCGGGCGAATGAATCATTGTTGCTAGAAGGACTCGACCTCGAGGACATGCTTGCCGAGCTGGCAAATACGGGGATCCACCTTGCGCCAGCGGATCCACCGACACGATGCGGCCGGTGCAACGGTCCGCTTTCGCCGGAATCTCACCCCATCGATCGGCCGGATTACGCACCGAGCGATCCAAGAACGCCCTGCTGGGTTTGCGATCGTTGTCACCGAGTGTTCTGGAAGGGCAGCCACTGGGACGATGTCGTCACAAGGCTCGCATCAATCGAAGAAGTCGCATAAGTGCCCTGAGTCGATGTTGGCCGCAACCGGGGTATCAGGGCTCGAATGCGACGCTCGTAACGGTATCGAACACGCCCGCGACCGAGTGAATCTCGTCGGTTACCGTCACCGCGATATCATCTTTGGAGTCGAGGTTCAGCGTGACGATGAGATCATACTCTCCGGTAACGAGGTGAACCTGTTCGACCAGATCGCTTTCAGCGATCGTTTGTGCCGCTTCCCTGACCGCTCCCGGCTCCACCATTACGTGGACGTACGCATCCGTCATAGCACGCGATGATTCGCACTCCTCCGGCTTAATACTGGGTGCTGCCCATCCCCGTCGGGCTCCCTTCGCTCCGGTCGGCGCTGGTGGCCCCGACATAGGCGGGATTAGTATCGTTATCCGGTCAATTCGTCGTCCTCACAGAGATGGTGGGAATCGGGGCAATCACTCGCCTGGTCGAGGCGTTGCTTGTGGCCTACGGGATCGGTGTACCGCCTGGTTGGCTGGCGAGGGTGCCATCGCAGGGTTGCTTGCCCCAGGGATGATCGCCATCCTCGCTGGTATCCATCTGCTGGCGCCGCGACCATCCGTCACCACTACGACACTCAGTTTGTCGTTCCTCGGTGGGGAACTCATGGCCGGATACCTCGGCTTCGGTATCCTGACGGTGCCGATCGGCCAGGATCCGGCCGAAATCAGTGCCTTCGAACGGTTTGCGGTAACGATCGGTGGGGTGGATGCCCTCGCCATCCTCCCGCTGGTGTTCAAAATCCCACCCATCCAGCGGCGAATCGACGGTGATGACTGATGCCCGGGGCGATCGGGCTTGTTGTACGGCGTATCGCTTACGACCGACGAGCTTCGTGAAGCTGGAGGATCGCTCGTACATTTGGCCGCACTACAAAGGGTCACACTCGACGAGTCGTCTTTATGTAAGAACCCGGTGCTGGAGGCGGATACTCCACGCCGAACGTATCAACGTTTGATGTGCGTATATGTGGCCCAGGAGCGCCTCCCACCTGGTCGCCTACATTCGATCGCGCATGGCTGCCTGTTCGAGGAACGACTCTGGCAGTGCCTCGACCTCGCCCACCTGGACCCGCCACAGGTTGGCATAGAGTCCGTCGTTCCGCAGTAGTTCCCCGTGCTGACCACGCTCGTTGATCTGTCCGTCTTCGAGCACGAAGATGCGATCGGCGTTTCGGACAGTCGAGAGCCGATGGGCGATCACGAACGTCGTTCGATTCTCGATGAGGTTTTCGAGGCTTCGCTTGATGAGAACCTCCGTCTCGTTGTCGACGTGGCTCGTCGCCTCGTCGAGGATGAGGATCTCCGGGTCCTCAAGAATCGTTCTGGCGATCGCAATCCGCTGGCGCTGTCCGCCGGAGAGTTTGTCCCCGCGCTGGCCGACCTCGGTATCGTAGCCGTCTTCGAGGTCCGTGATGAATCCGTGTGCGTTTGCGAGTTCGGCCACCCGACGGATGTCGCCCTCCGGGACGTCTTTCCCGTACGCGATGTTCTCGCGGATCGTCCCCGGAAACAGGAACGGTTCCTGGCTGACGTAGCCGATCGATTTCCGCAGACTCCGGATGTTGATATCGCGGACGTCGTACCCGTCGACCCGCACTGCACCCGAATCCACGTCGTGGAATCGCAACAGCAATTTCATCAGGGTCGATTTTCCCGACCCCGTGGGTCCGACGAGACCGATCATCTCGCCCGGTTCGACCTCGAATGACAACCCATCAAGTGCCTTTTCTTTCTCGTTATATGAGAAGTGAACGTCATCATATTCGACGCGCCCGCTCACGTCTTCTAGCTCGTGTGCCCCCTCCTCTTCCGGTATCTTCCCGGGGTAGTCCATAAGCACCCAGACGCGTTCGGCGGATGCCTTGACCTTCTGGTAGTTGTTGAGGAGTTGGCCCGCTTGCGCCATGGGTGCCTGGATCTGCCGGGTGTAATCAAGGAACATGACGATGATTCCGACCGTGATGTCTCCCGTGAAGAACAGCGGTGCCCCGAACATCAACCAGTACCCGCCGGTGAACAGTACCAGCGCGAATCCGGCGCCACTGATGAACGTCAGCGACGGCCCGAACCGAACGCCCCAACGGCGGGCATCCCACCGTGCTTCCTTGTGTTCGAGGGAGGATTCGCTGACGCGGTCGGCCTCGAATTGTTCGGTCGTAAACGCCTTCACTACTGCAATGCCGCTGATGTTGTTTTCGAGTCGCGCGGCCAGCTTTCCGAACGTGCCCCTGGCGGCTCGATATTTCGGGCGCACGATTCTGACGAACATATAACTCACCAGGAGAATGAACGGCGCTGGTAACAGTGCGACTAGGGCGAGCTGCCAGTTGATCGCGAGCATGACAACCGTAATCCCGGCGACCTGCACGATGATGTTGAGAATTCGCCCGACCCAGCCGTTCAGAAATCCTTCGAGTCGGTTGACGTCGCTGGCGATGATCGCCATGATCTCCCCGGTCTGTTTGTCCGAGAAAAACCCCATTCCCTGGTACTGGACTTGATCGTAAACGTCGGTCCGAAGTGCGTGTTGGGTCTCCTCGGCAAAGTACGCCCAACCCCAACTGCCGGCCCACGTCGAGAGCGAGTTCAATACGTAAATCCCGATCAGCAGTAAAAAGATGAGCGTCAGCTGTTCGGATGGGGTAGCTGGAATCCACGCGTCGGGCACTCCCGGAAGCCCGAAGGGTGTTTCCTGGGTGAACAGCGAGTCGATTGCCAAAGCCAGAATGTATGCTGGCACCAGCCCCATGAGGGGGGAGACCATATTCGACACCAGCGCAATACCGGCAGGCAACGGATATCTGATCCCGTACTCCTTGAACAACCGGAGCATCGGGAATCGTACTTCGGAGCGTTCCTCGATGAAGAGCTCCTCTCGATCGACCCGACCAGACATCGCCTATACAGCCCTCTCGCGATCGGCTTCCAGTTTCAGTACTCCCGACCAACGATTGGGCGGTAGACGGTTCGTGACGGTGGTTTGGGCAGCGGCTAGCGGTTCGTGAGTTCTCGCCATACTGCAGTAAACGGCGGTCCAGTATAAATACGCACGCAAGTCGGCGAGGGCTACCCCCAACTTCCGCTCGTGGTGGGGAGATGACCGGCATGCTCAGCGCCGTGTCGGAGTGTTTAACTCTTGCAGGCTAAGCCCCGTCCTCAAGGAGCGACCGAAGGGAGCGAGTAGGGCGGGGATACAGCCGTACACTCCTTGACTTACCGAACGTTCAAGTGGCAGCCAGCCTACCAAATTCGTAGTGGTTGAGGAGACGTTCAACTACGTTGTAACGCCGGACTGCGACGAGACAGCCGCCGCAGCGTGGAGCGATATTCAAACCTGCCGCGACGTGTACAACCATGCACTCACGCAGGAATACCGCCCCCGACCTGACTACGACAAACCATCGTACCGGGAGATGCAGAACAAAATCACGGCGTGGGAAGAGCGGTGGCCCAAATGGAGTACTGCGTACTCCAAATGCCTGCAGATGGCTGTCCGTCGGCTCAAACAAAGCGAGAGCGTACTTGGGTCTCTTCAAGCCCGAGGCTATGACGTAGGGGGGTTGAAATGGAAAGCACTGCACGAATTCCGCAGCATCGTATACAACCAGTCCGGTTTCGACGTGGATCATCACACGGACCGGACTGCCCACGCGGTCGTGAACTTCTCCAAGATCGGTGATTTCCACCTCACCTACCACCGCCCACTCCCCGACGACGGAGCCATCACACTGATCATCCTGAAGAAAGAGAAAACCGGTGACTTGTCCGTCAGTATCGTCGTCGACTACGCCCCGGAATACCCGGAGAACCCGGCTGTCGAAGACATCGACCCGGAAGACACAGTCGGGATCGACCTCGGCATCACAAAGTTCATTCACAACTCAGACGGTCTTTCGTTCGATTCACTTGACGAGCAGCGTGACCGCGACCGAATTGACCGACGACACCGTGATCTCTCCCGGAAAGAACACGGCTCGAACAATTGGGAGAAAGCCCGGCAACTACTTGCTCGGGCATACGACCGATTGCACAACCGGCGTGAAGACTACCGGCAGAAACTTGCCCACGAATACACCACTCGGTACGACGCAGTGTTCCTCGAAGACCCAGACATGAAAGCGATGAAGGAAGATGGCAGGAATAGTCGGAATATTGCAGCGATGTCGTGGCGGCAAACAATTCAGGCATTCAAGCGCCACGGGGAGAAAAACGGGTGTTACGTCATCGAGGTGCCACCGGAAGGCACGACGAAACGTTGCTCCCAATGTGGGTGTAAGACGGAAAAGCCGCTATGGGTCCGTGAGCACTCGTGTCCCTCGTGTGGATTCGAAGTTGATAGGGACCACAACGCTGCGTTAGAGATCAAACGCCTCGGACTGCAACAACTCGGAATCGAAACTTCGGCGGAAGATGTAGGTCAGGGCATGGCAGAATCAACGCCTGCGGAGACTGCGCTCCCTGGGGACACTGAGAAAACACCCGATGATGTGTCTCCAAAGCGCGTCGTTGAAACAAAAAACCCCTGCCTCAAGGAGCCACCGAAGGCGGCGAGTAGGCAGGGGTAGTTCACCTAGACAGCTTCAGGACCGCACAATCCGTAAAACGATGAATTCGCCACCAGCACCCACGCGTCGGACGTTCGCGATCGTGGGTATCGCGGCCTTCTCGTACACCTGCTTGATGTTCATTTGGTTTACCCTCCCCGCATATCTTTCCCCGATCATCGACGAATTGGGGCTTTCGAGCACGGAGGCCGGGATCGTCGTGGGGGCCGTTCCATTGACGTATATTCCACTGGCACTGCTTTCTGGGTTGTTTGTCGACCGCGTCGGTCCGGGCCGGAGTCTCGCAATCGGCGTGCTGCTGTTTGGTCTCGCACAGATCGGCCGGAGTACCGTCTCCGATTTCTGGTCGTTGCTGGGATTCACGATCCTGATCGGGGTGGGAGCGACGACCATCACGTTTGGGCTGCCCAAGCTGGTCTCCATGCTCTTCCCCCCGGATCGTACCGGCGCACCATCCGCCATCTATCTGGTCGCGGCGAATACCGGTTCCGCGACCGCCTTTGCCCTTGGACGCCCGCTCATCGGTCCGCTGCTCGGTGGCTGGCGGCCGCTGTTTTTCTGGAGTGGGCTCCTGGCGGTCGTGTACGCGATCGGGTGGTTAGGCCTCGCGCTCCTGCTCGGACTCGACAACGTGGGGGACCCGAGCGACGGGTCATTGCAGGGGATGGTCGACGATCTCCTCACGGTGTTGTCCCACCGCGAACTCCAGGTACTCGTCCTCATTGGAACGATGTATTTACTCGTCGGTCACGGCGTCCAGGGCTGGCTACCGACCGTTCTGGAGGACCGGGGGATCTCTGCCGCGGTCGCAGGCGTTACGACGAGTGGATTCGTCGTGGCCCTCGTCGTTGGTATCGTGACCGTTCCGACGATTGCGGATCGACTTGGCCGTCGTCCCACTGCGCTCAGCGTCTGTGGCATCTTTGTAAGCGTGGGCGTCCTCACCATCATGTTCGCCCCGACACCCGGCCTCTCGGTCGTGGGAGTCGTGATCGCCGGTATCGGTGCGGGCGGGATTTCGCCACTACTGCGCGCGATGCCCCCGGCGTTCGACGGGATCGGGGCGCGGTTGACGGGCACTGCGGTTGGATTTATTTTTGCAGTCGGAGAGATCGGTGGCTTCCTCGGGCCGGTGTTGATTGGGGCGCTTCACGAAACGACGGGGTCCTTTCTCCCCGGCTTTGGCCTCCTCGCGATCGGTGGTCTTGTGGTCGCTGTACTCGGTGTCGTGCTCCGACGCATGGCGTAAAGGCTCGGGCTAGACGGTACGGCGATCAACATGTCAGTCATACCTGTCTCCGGGCCGCGTTCCATGAACCCCGTCGAGCTGGTCCCTGTTGTGCTCACCCTTGCGCGGACAGTTCCGGTGGGTTCACCCACGCAGGGTCGAGGGCCTGCGCCCGCAACAGCCGGTCGACCCACCACACCAGCGCGCCGATCACGACGAAGGCGAAGACGGGTGCTCGACCGAGCGAAATCAGCAGTGAGCTCATCAGCACGCACAGCACGAGCAAGCCCACAATGCCCTTCGCGCCTGAACCGGTGGGTTCCCCATCCATGTTTATCGGTATCACGGAACGATACTAAGTGTTTCCCGTCGACCTGCTGGTCCTCAGATATCGGGTTCGTAAAATGCGCCGACACCGTGATCATCCTGCCAGGCGAATGCAAACAGGCGACGTGCCGGCAATCGTTTGAGCCGTTCTCCGGATCCGAGCCTCCCTGTGACCGCATTGATCCGTTCGTCCAGGTTTGCGGCGGCCTCAAGCGTTTTTTTTTGGGTGGGTCCCGACGTCAGGAAGGCGTGGAGTTCCTCGTTTTCCTCGAGGACGACGACTTTCCGGCAGCGATGGATGTGTGCACCACTCCTACCGCCTCTCGGACAC
>SKQO01000005.1 GCA_007118975.1 Halobacteriales archaeon
GACTGGAGACGCGGGCGTAGCGTGCAACACGGTCGGTCGGCCGATCGTCGCCTGCGAGGCGGCGAAGTTTCCGGTGGCATTTTCGGCGTTCACCACCGGTGTCCGGGTGTCGTCGAGATCGTCGTTGGGACGTCAGCGTTTGACGGGTAAGGGTGAACCCCGAGTTCGTCTGCGAACTCGCCAATCGCGTACGACCGTGGCATTCAGGTGGTTCTGTTTATTACTGGTAGTTACGAATAAAGACTGAATTCTGTAACAGTTACACAACCCTCGATCCACGGGCTGGAGATGCTTACGGGGTCGACGTACTGGAGGAACAGTTCAGGACCTACGTAGAAGAGGAAGGTGCACGCGGATTCGGCGAGTACAAACCTGGACTGGAGATCGGCGACGAACGGCACGATCCGTTGTTTGAGCTCTGTTCGCGTATGACCTGCCCATCCTCTTTCACAGTGGCGACAAGGCATTCATGGACGACACCGACCACAGCCAGCTCGAGCAGGTGTTGCAGTCATATTCCAACGTGGATTTTCTGGGGCACGGGATGGGCTGGTGGGCCAGGATTTCGGGCGATGTTGACCCGGACGAACTCGGGGGCTATCCGGCTGGCCCCGTGGACGACAAGGGCGCGGTTCCACGCCTGTTCGAGGAGTACGATAACATCTACGGGGAACTGTCTGGTCGATCGGGGTACCACGCGGTGAGCCGGGATCCCAACTTCGGACAGCCCTTCATGCGGACATACGCCGCTCAGCTGGCTTTCGGCACCGATTACCTGGTTCCGGCTCACGAGGTGCCCAATTTCGATATCTTCGAGACGTTCATGCTGACCGAAGAGCAGTGAGCGGATGTTCGATACCGGAATCTCGAGGCCCTTCTCCCGGCGTGAGGGAGTAACGGCACCGTTGCCTGTTGTGGCTAGCGAGAACGGTAGACCTATCTGGGATTGTTCTCTGCTTGGGCCATGACCGCACTTCTGGATGCCGCCGTAGTCGGCGTCGGCACGATCGGCGAACGACACGCTCGCTTGCTGGCCGAACACCCCGAGACAAGCCTCAGAGCAGTTGTCGACCAGGACGGCAAGCGCGCTTCATCCGTCGGCGAAACATACGATGCCGCGATAGTAACGGAGGAATTAGCGGACGTGTTGTCCGACGACGAGGTCGACGTGGTCGTCATCGCGACACCAGAACGGGACCATCTCGCCTCGACCCGCGAGGCGCTAGAACACGGTTGCCATGTCCTGTTAGAGAAACCGATCGCGGAGACGCTCGCCGACGCTCGTCGCATTGGCGAGCTGGTCGACGGCACGGGCGAGCAGCTGATGATCGCCTACTGCTGTCGCTTCGACCGCGAGTACGCCGCGTTGAAAGAGAAACTAAAGAATGCGGAGTTTGGTTCGCTGCTCGGGGTTCAGGCCGCCCGGGTCGGGAGCATCGAGTCGTACGAGCGAGCGGCCCACTGGACGCATCCGGTTTACTACCTCGCTGTCCACGACATTGACATGCTTCGCTGGTATGTTGGCGAGGAGGTCGAGCGCGTCTCCGCGTTCGCCAGTTCAGGTATCGGAGACGAACCCACGCCGGCAGTTCTCTCGACGACGATCGAATTCCCGTCAGGGACAGTCGGCACCATCGAGACCAACTGGGCGCGACATCGTGATCATCCAGTGGAACTCACCCAGGAAATCCGCCTGACCGGCACGGACGGGTACGCGCGGCTGGTGGTCGAAGACGATGGTGTCCCCGTCACCGACAATACGGGGTTTACCTACACACCGACGAGTGAGTGCCACGGCCGGCTCCGGGGTATGTACCGAAATCAGCTCGACGCGTTCGTTCGATGTATACGAGAAGGGACACCACCGCCGGTGACCTGGCAGGACGGAATCCAGTCGCTTGCTGTGGCGAACGCGATCCGGGAATCGGTAGACCGGGAACAGCCGGTCGAAGTGACCGATCCGCTGTGAAGCGGTCTCGCAAGGTATTCTACCCAGCGTCGACGAGACAACCGAATGGCAGCAGGGACCGACTGGCGAGCCGGAACCGCACGCACACAAATCACCCCGGACGAGAACATCTGGATGGCGGGATATGCAGCCCGAGACAAACCAGCAGCTGGGGTCGAACAGGAGCTGTTTGCGTCCGCGGTCGCTCTCGAGGATGGCTGCGGGTCCCACGCCGTCTTGGTGGGGGCCGACCTTATCGGATTTCCGCCCCGCTTACGCCGACAGGTCGAACGTCGAACCAAGGCGGAACTCGGGCTCGATCCGGATTCCTTGCTCCTGGTCGCATCTCACACCCACTGTGGTCCCCAAGTCCGAGAGCCGGCTTCCCGCTCGCTATCCGACGAAGAGGTCGTCAAGATCGACGCGTATACCGAATCCCTGGTGGACGATCTGGTCGCGACAGTGGAACAGGCACTGGCTGACCGTAGCGATGCCCGGCTGGGCTACACGAAAGCGCGGTGCGGGTTCGCGATGAATCGCCGCACCCCACGGCAGGACGGGGTCGCCAATCATCCCCACCCGTGGGGGCCGGTCGATCACGAGGTCCCCGTCCTTCGTATTGACGACCCGGGTGTCAACGAAGAGGAGTCGTTGCGGGCGGTCGTCTTCGGTTACGCCTGCCACAATACCACACTGAGTTTTAATCGCTACTGTGGGGACTGGGCGGGCTATGCAAAACAGTATCTGCGGGGATCCCATCCCAGTGTGACGACTGTCTTTCTGACTGGCTGTGCGGGCGACCAGAACCCATATCCCCGCCGGGAACTCGAATACGCAAAGGACCACGGTCGTGCGATGGCAAACGCGGTAGAGACGGCACTTTCGACGGACGAACGAATGATCGAGGGCTCCCTGACGATAGCGAGAGCGAACGTGACGGTTCCCTATGACACGGTTCCCAAACGGGAGGAGCTGGAGCGCCGCCTCGACAGCGAGCGAAAGCCGATCCGGGATCATGCGCGGCGGCTCCTCGAGCGACTTTCAGCCGAGGGGAAGCTCCCTCGGTCCAACGAGCTACCGGTCGGGGTGGTGCAGATCGGCCCGGAACTCACACAGGTGGTACTTCCGGGGGAACCCGTTGTCGATTACGCGACCAGGTTGAAAGCCTCGTTGCCGGGCACAGTCTGGCCCGTCGGGTACGCCATGGAATCGGTCGGATACGTGCCATCGGCGCGGGTGCGCTACGAGGGTGGATACGAGGCGCAACGGTGGGTGTACTACTCTTCCCATCCCGCGCCGTACGATCCGAGTGTCGAGGACCGATTGGTCGGGGCTGTTCACGACCTCGTTGAACACAGCGGCTAGCACGCGCGGCTCGAAAATTTTAACGGTTTAAAAGGTCAATCGCCACAGGTAGCCGATGGTCGATGAGATTGCGGATGTCACTGTCGTCGGTGGTGGGGACTCGGGATTGTTGACGGCGCTTTGCATTCGGCAGCTGAATCCCGACGTGGCCATCCGTATCGTGGACGACGTCGCGGCCTCTCGGCCCGACGTCGGGAAAAGCACCTTCCAACCGATCGTGGATATCCTGCACGAGTTCCTCCAGATCGACGAGGCGAAATTTGTCGAGGAGGTCAAACCGATCTGGAAAGCGAGCGTCTACTTTCGGCACTGGCGTGATCGACCGCCGTTCCATTTCCCCTTCGATACCTACAAGCTCTTCCGGACGCCGCCGAACGACCGCCTTGCCGAGCAGCAATACTACCACTACGATACGGTCCATCCGGACCCGGACTATCGGACTGTCAACGGCGAGATGGTCGAGCAAGGGGTATCACCCTTCTTTTTCGCAGAAAACGGGGATCTCGATCGGTATCCCGCCTTCGCCTATCACCTCGACACCGATCGGTTCAATGCCTTTCTCCGTGAACTGTGTTCGGACCGGGAGATCACGCTGGTCGACGATCGGATCGAGCGTGTCCAGACGAGCGAGGGCCGTATCGAAACCGCCCGTGGGTGCAAGGATGAATACATATCGGACCTGTACGTCGACGCATCGGGCTTCAACCGCGTCCTCAAAAGTGAGCTTCCGGGCTCGTTCGTGGATTTCGAACTACCGCTGGACGCGGCGTGCAACACCCGTCTCCCCCGCGATCTGAGCGACGTCGAGCCCGCGACCGTCATCGAAACGGGCGAGCACGGCTGGTTCTGGCAGATCGACACCTTTGATTACCGCGATGTAGGGTACGTCTACGCTTCGGAGTTCGTGGGCCGCGAGAAAGCAGAGCGCTCCTTCCGTGATCGGTTTGATCTCGGCGACGGAGATCATAGCATCGGCCACTATACCTTTACCTCGGGGTATTACGAGGATGCCTGGGCCGGCAACTGTATCGCGATCGGGAACGCCGGCGGCTTCATCGAGCCTCTCCAGTCCACCGGCTTGACCGCGAATGCGCAAGCGGCCTCGATTCTCTCGATCCTGCTCGCCGCCCACGATAGGTGTAACCACCCAGGGATCAGACGGACGTTCAATGCCAGAGTGCAGGCGATCTGGCAAACTGTCTATGATTTCGTGTGTGCCCATTACCGCTACGCATGCGGGGGGACCCCGTTCTGGGACCGGATGAGCGAGGTGACGGGGTCGGATCACCTCGAGGCGATCGTCAAGGAATACGATGCGAACGGGATCAACACTGACGTCACGGCGCTCCGTCACGATGCGGTGGTCTTCGAACTCGCCCACTACTACTATATCATGCGAAACATGGGCGCAACCTCGGCGTATTACGAGGGCAATTCCATCGAGGTCGGCGAGGACATTCAGGAACGCATCGACGCTGTTTTCGAGGGGATCCCGGATCGGGTCCAGGAGTATCTGACCCCCGAGGAGTTCTACCGGGGCTTGTCGGCCAGTGAACGAGCGAGAGCGATCCGCCGCCTCGGACGCCGTTCGAGGTGACCTCCAGCGGAGATTCGAACGCTTTTGGTGACCGGGCCAGTCGACTCGAGCGAGCCAATGCCAGGACGCAACATCGTGGTCGTCATGAGCGACGATCACGGCCAGTGGTGTTCGGGTCCCTACGGTAACGAGGAGATCCAGACACCCACGCTCGATTTCATGGCCGAACGCGGGATTCGCATGGAGAACGCTTTCTGTCCGACCCCGGTCTGTTCGCCCGCGAGGGCATCGTTTGCGACCGGCCGACGACCGAGCCAACACGGTGTTCACGACTGGATCAGAATAGCCGATGACGACGGCGATCGCGAGTGGCTCGCAGACGAGGATACGATCCCCGAACTCCTCGGCGATGCGGGGTATCGAACCGGCCTCGCAGGCAAGTGGCACTGCGGCCACACGGCCGTCCCGGAACAGTTCGACGAGGTGCATAGCATCCACCACAGCGACGACTTCGAAGGGAGCCGATTTTCGCTCAAGCGGGATCGATGCGTCGCGGATGGGGCCGTCGAGATGATTGACGACTTTTCGTCCGAGGAGCGCCCCTTCTTCCTGTTCGTCGGGTTTGCGGGGACGCACGGTGGGTGGGATGGCGAGCCCGAGCGACTGGTAGCACAATACGAGCATTCCGGCTTCGAGGATATCCCCGAGGATACGACCTACCGATACGGCGACGGTGACGTGATCCGCAGAGACGACCCGCAGTTATCCCTCGCAAACTACTACGCCGCTGTCCAGGGGATCGACGAGCAGGTCGGACGGCTTTTCGACACGCTCGACGATGCGGGCGAACTCGAGAACACGGTCACCGTGTACACCGCCGATCACGGACACAACTGCGGCCACCATGGCATCTGGGGCAAGGGAAACGGCACGGTCCCACAGAACATGCTCGAGGAGTCGATCCGTGTGCCACTGATCGTCGGGCCCCATGGCGGGGTCGAAGGACGCCAAGTGCGCGAGGAGTTCGTCGACCACTGTGATCTGTTCCAGACCCTTCTCGATGCCGCCGGTGTCGAGCCTCCAGCGGACCGTGCCTACCCGGGGCAAAGCTACTGGCGACAACTTTCACGGGTCGGGGGTGATCCGTCGTGGGAGCAGGTACAGATTGGGGAGTACGGTGACGTCCGCATGATCAGGACCGAGCGCTACAAGCTGGTCCGTCGATATTTCGACGCTCCGGATCTCCTTTTCGACCTCGAGCATGATCCGCGTGAGACACGAAACGTCATCGACGATCCAGCACACGAGCACGTGGTAAGCGGACTGAAACGGCAATTGCAGGCTGCCTTCGAGCAGTACAGCGAGCCGGGGAACGAAGGAGTTTCAGTGGGGAATCTCCCCGATTACAATCAAGGGAGCGAACCCTGGAACCGGCGACGCTGAACGGCACTCGACCTCGACGGTCTCGAGGTACGGTTCTGGATCATTCGTGTTGAAGCTCGCGAATCGCTACGCATAACCCGTTCTTGGGTGAGGTGTGACCATATGATCGATGCCTTGGAACCGGCCTGGCTGGACAAGTGGGTTCGTCGAGCGATGCCGACCGAGGACACGACGGTCTGGCTCCCCGGCGGCGTGTTCGATACCTCCGGGCTACTCCGCGTACCACGGCATCCCCGCGAGATCGATGCGACGGCACCGGACCGCCTTACAACGACTGCCGTCCGAAACGAACGCCGATCAGGCCAACTGGTTGTCGTCTCGGCGTTACCGATCGAAGGGCTCCATGCGGACGTGAGTGGGTTCGAGGACGAACTATCACCCGTCGACGTGTCGATCCGCTACGTTGAGTATCTCCCGATCGTTCGTGCCTCGAGCGAGTACTCGTTCTCGGCCGTTATCGAACAGGTGGCGGATACGGAGATCTCCGGTGCGCGCGCCCCGGATCTCGTGGGCGACCCGCTCCGATCGTGGGAGCAGGTCGACGTGCCGGCCTATCGTGCACAACCTATCTGGATCACGATCGACGTCCCGGCGGACGCCTCGCCCGGGAGCTACACGGGCGAAATTCGTCTCGATGGGGACGGGATGGGGGCCGAAACGTTCACGCTCACGGTCGAGGTCGCGACTCCCCGACTACCCGATCCCGCGAACTATGCGTTTCATCTGGACGTATGGGCGAACCCGAACGCCATCGCGGACCAGCATGATGTCTCCCCGTGGTCTGAATCTCACTGGGGCCTGCTCGAGCGCTATTTCGGCGATCTGGCGGGCCACGCGCAAGGAATGATTCTCACCACCATCTGCGATCAACCCTGGCAACAGACGGCCTCACCCTTCGACAGCATGGTCAGATGGGAATTCGATGGCGATGCGTTCTCGTTCGACTACGATATCTTCGACCGATACGTCGAAACCGCCAGGGAGCACGGCGTGGGCCCGGATATCGCCGCCTACTCGATTCTGAGTTTCAACCCGCCGGAGCGGGTGAGCTACTGGCAGAACGGGGAACTGATCGAGGAAGAGCTACAACTGGGGAGCAATCGGTGGCGGGAATGCTGGACGGCGTTTCTGGGGGATTTCCAGGACCATTTGATCGCGCGGGGCTGGCTCGAGGATACTTACCTCGCGGTCGACGAACGAGATGACGAGGACATGGAGATCGTCCGCTCGCTTCTGGAAACGGTAACCCCGGAGCTGGCAGAGCGCATCCAGATTGCGGGGTCCCTCGACACCGAACCGTTTGCGGCGGACTTTTCAGCGAATTACACAAACGAGATGCCACTCGATTCCTCGCTCGTCCACGAACGTGCTGCCGCTGGTAAGCGAACGACGTTCTACACTGCCGGCCGACCAAACCATCCGAACTGCCTGGCGTTTTCGCCGGCTGTTGAAGCGCGCATGCTCCCCTGGATTGTCGCGGGAAACGACCTGGACGGCTATCTGCGGTGGGCGTACTGTTCCTGGCCGAGAGACCTTCATCGAAACCCCATCCACAATTACGTGCAAGGCGACGAATATCTGATTTATCCTGGCGAGACAGGCCCCGATTCGAGCATTCGGTGGGAGTTGCTCGGTGCAGGTATTCAGGATTTCGAGCTGGTGAATCTCCTGCGAGAACGCACGCCTGACGCGACGGGACTCAAAGTCGCACTCGAACTCGCGACGCGTGATGTCGATGGACGCCAAAAGGATCTCGCGGACATCCCCCAGGCACGGCAATTGGTAATCGAGGCCCTCCAGTCGGCGTAAGGCAGCGGAAACGTTCACGCTTGTCACGACTGACGATGCCTTGGGAGCCCGGCTCGCCAGGGTACAAGACGAGAATATCTACCTTCCAGCTGAGTTGACTCCTTCGTGTAATCCCAACAGACGTGTTCGCGGGCGATCCCAACAACGAACGCGAGTTGCTTCGTTCCGGGCCGGTTATTCGTCCGGGACGACTTCCGCGTTGTCCTTCGGATTCTCCGTGTCGGCGATCACGCTGGCACGGCTCGCCATTCGCCAGCCACCGTGGCTCACACCCAGGTATTGCATCATCTCCTCGTCGACGGGACGATCGACTTGCGCGTCGTTTGGCCAGAACCAATTCTGCGTGTTCATGAAGTGCTGACCCTGCATTCGGACGGTTGGAATAACCGGGAGCCACCAGTTCAGTGCCCACGCGAATTTTTGCCAGTAGTAGGTCTCGTTCTCCTCGTGACGTTCGTCGTGCGGCGGGTTGTAGGTGGGGTTATCCGGCTGTGGGTCCGCCGGCGTCAGATCCCCGGCCCCTGTGAGCGCAGAAGTGTGCCACGGACTGAAGGTCTCCAGCTCGCCGTCGGGTTCACCGATTGGCGGAATCTCGATCGCCAGCATCGGCGCGACGGCGCTGTACCCGACAGTTCCGGAGTGCCCCGTACCGGGAATATAGTGCATGAGGGCGTCCTCTTGCACTTCGTGATCGAAGAAGTTCATCGAACGCATCCGACGCTCCCGTGTGATGAGGGTACCCCAGCCACCACTGACGGTGTCGAACCATGCCGAGAACGCATCGCCCTGGGGGGTTCGTGCCCAGATACCGAAATCACCGCGGCCGCCGTATTCTTCTTCAATCCAGCGGTCGTCGCGTTCACCATCTCGTTCTACGTCGTCGAGTTCCTCCGGTTCGCGGAACTCGTCACCCCACACGCGGTCTTCGAAGGTCGCTTCGTCGAACGTCTGGGTGTTGAGTTCGAACCCGAATTCATTGAGCTGTGAGACGACGGTTTCCTCGAACGAAACGTCTGCCGACGGGGTCGCCAGCGGGTACTGGATCGGGGTCCCGTTGCGCTCCCAGAGGTTGTCGCCACCTCGGGAGAACCCGGCGTCCTGCATGAGTTGCGTCGCCCGATCTAGGTCCTGTTGGTAGTTGATAAGGTTGTCTTCCGCCCAGGATTCGTCGAAGATCAGGTCCATTCCCCAGTGGTCCCATCCGGGGGTATACACCGGGGCAGCTGCCGTACGATGGACGTTGCCAGCGATATCCGACTCATTCAATGCAAACTTCATCGCCTGTCGGACACGGACGTCGCCGAACTCGCGACTGTGGTCCATCATGATCGATCGACCCTCGTCGGACGGGGTGTGCCACTCGGTGTAGTGGTCCGGCATCGCGTCAACCGCTTCCGGTGCCGCATCGACCTCCGCCCAATCGAGACTGGCAGCCGTGCCGGCTTGTAGGGAGGCCTGCATTCGCACGGGGTCCGGGTTGAACTCGAGGAACACCTCGTCGTAGTTGATCGAATCCGCGTGACGGTAGTGCTCGTTGGGTTTGAGGATTGCCCCTTCGGTGCCGAGGAGCTCGTCCAGTACCCACGCCCCACTGGAGACCCACTTTTCCCCTTCACGCCAGGCGTAGAAATCCTCGGCCGTCAGGACTCCTTCGGTGTAATCGCCCTGCTGGCCTTTCGGCTCACCGTTCTCGATCGCGTTCTGGTAGTCCTCCCAGGCGTTCTCGGCGACCTGATCCCACGGCTCGGCATGTGTCGCATGGCGAAGTCCGTCGCGTGGAATCGGACCGGCGGCCCAGTAAAGATAGAAGTCATGGTCCCAGTCGAGGCCAACTTCAGCCCAGCGATCGCCGAAGGGATCGTCATCGTCCCAACGCTGCCACTCTGTCGTTTTCCCATCCGGCCCATCCGGAAATTCTATGTACGCCTTGCCAACGAGGCTGTTGAATGTGTCGAAGCCGCCGTCATCGCTGTAATCCCACCCTCGCCAGAACAGCCAGCCGCCGGCGTCGTCCCACGCGGTGATCGGTTCGCCGTCGCTCCAGTAGGCGTCCTCCGAGATACGGTGATAGGTCTTATCGTGCTGGAATTCGACCTCGTCAAACAGTGCCGGGAAGCGTTGGGTTTCCAGGTCGTGAAACGTCGTTGCGTGCCATTCGCCCCAGAGACCAACACCGTGGGTCGCATAATAGAGCTGGTTTGAACTCTCCAGATCCGGTTGATCCACCTCGTCGATCAACGATTCCTCGGTATCTGGATCGTACTCCGCGTGCCAGAACGGATTCAGTGACTGGGGATTCATGATGTCATCCCACGGGAGAATCAGCCGTTGGCCGTCCACACGCACGTCGTCGGGGAGTTCACCATCGTCGATGTCGTCCGGATCGTCCGGGATATCCGTCGCGTCGGGGTCGTCAGCGAGGATGTCGTCCGGGACATCGTCGTCATCGCCGATACAACCGGCGAGGGCGCCGCCGGTCCCCAGGGCACCGAGCTGGAGCATCCGTCGGCGAGTCAGCGCACCTCGCCACTGTTTGTACGCATTTAACCGTTTTTTTCGTCGGTTAACGCGATGTTTCGAACTCATGGCTCAATGGAAAACGATCGTTATTCGACCTTAACGCTTCCGAGATGAAAATCGGCAAGACGGGACGCTTTTTAGACGGTTAACGTGGCTTTCCAAACGGCCGATGATGGCTCCTAAGCAAGGGTTAAACTGGACGTAGGTCCTCGCTAATCCCACGCTCCGTAAAACCCGGCCACGACAGTGACTTTCGGAAACAACCACGTCCGTGTAACGGGGCCACTTGCAGGGTCCATACGTGATGTTAGTCGTGAAACCGACATGTTATCCACGTTTCCTGTTCAGCAACCGTTCGCCCTATTTTCCGCTTACGCCAGGTACGGCTTCGTTGTGGGTAGAATACATTTTCTCAGCGGGAGCTGTTCGCAAGCGGATAGCGCAGCCTCCGTCTTCAGGTAGGCAGTGTCGTTTTTTTTTGGTTATCATTCGAATTTCGACAGATTGGACGGTTTGCTGGTCGATCCGCATTTCGGTTCGAGATAGTGTTGGGTGATTGCGGTCTCGCTGACAGTACCAACCTGGTTATAGAGCGCTGGGGTCGCCAACGGGCGAAGTTGATCCCCCCTCCGAAGTCGGAGTTGAGAACCTTGGGTCAGTCCAGGGCGGGGACGATCCGTGACGATCGAACTCTTTCTCGTACTGGTAAGTTGTTTGAACTAACGTGCTTTCCGTGTGATGTTTGGTTACGACCAACCCGCTGGCTTGGGTTTTCATCCCATTTCGCTAACCGTTCCTTCGCCGCCCATGACGTTGTAGAACTCGACGTAATCGTGAAAGTCGGCCACTCTGGCCTCCCGGTCCGTCTGCAGTTCCCGCCGTCGCTCCATCACGCTTGGAGAGATGTTGTCCTCCAGGGATTCATGATACGCCGAGTCGACGCCCATGTACGTGAGCATGTGGAAGAAGTCCTCCTTGCCGAAGGGACTTCCGGTTAGAACCGAGCCGTTCTCGTCGCTTCTCATCGCCGCTTTCGGGTTCTCGTAGTGGGACAAACCGTGTTCATCGTAGATCCGACAAAGTTCCGCGGCCAATGGGGGAAGTTCGACCGAGCGAACGCGATTCCAAAATGGCGTATCGAGGTCGTTGAACTTATAGTGGATCGAGATGAAACTATAGATGTTGTTCCAGGACGTGCGGAAAAAGCGGTTGTACGTCGAACGCGGTTTTTGATCAAGCCGGTAACCTGTCGTGTTTAACATGTAGGCGAGGAATTTTGCGAATCGAAGGTTCGTCGTCAGCGCGGTCGATTGCAACGGTTCGACGAACCCAGCTGCGTTCCCGATCGTGACGTGGTTTTCCACCCACGGTTCGTCCACGAACCCCGATCTGAACCGATAGAAGTCGAGTTCTTCCCGCGTTAGGTCCCCCTCGACCTCCGACAAGAGGCGTTTGGCGGCCGTCTCGTCGTCGGTAAACTCGGAGGCGTAAACGAATCCCCGGTCTCGAATGTCGTAGGTGTCTATCGTCCAGCACCACCCGTCGTCCCGCCCCTCCACGATGGTCGCCGGGATGACGTCCTTGAGATCCCGATCACGTGCCGTTCTCACCGCCCGATCTAGGGGGAGGTCAAAGTTGGTAAACTCGAGCTCTGAGAATTCACCACGGACTACCCGTCCGAACCCCGAGGCATCGATGTAGAGGTCCGCCTCGTAGGATCGTCCCGCCGCGTTAACGGATTCGACACGGTGGTTGTCTACCGTGGCCCCTTCGATTCGATCGTCGATCAGGTCGATACCATGCTGTTCACATCGATCCTTGAGAAACGCACGGAATCGATCGATGGGGAGGTGATAGGCGACCTCCTGGTACCGCTGAAATCCCCCGCCCCGTGGGTTGTAGTTCCAGGCGGCTTTGCGTTGCTCGACGATCTCCTCGCCGATCGAGGTGGTCATTCTCGGTTCCCGGTAGATCGAGTGTAACAACTCGTGTCTGTCGGCCTCCTCGAACGCGGGGAAACCATCGTCGAACGGATAGTGGAAATCGGGTTGCCCGACCCAGTTTCTGAACCAGATGCTTCCCTTCCAGACCGGCTTTACCTCCTGTACGAAGGACTTCTCCTCGATCTCGAGAAAGCCGTGGAGCAGCGGCATGATTGCGAGGTATGTGCTTTTCCCCACTCGCGGCGGCGGACTGTCGAAATCGTCGACGATTCGAATCCGGAGGTCCTCGTCGACCTTTCGCAAGCTGAGTGCCGTCAGCATGCCCACGTCCCCGCCACCCACGACGAGGACGTCCCGGATGTCCCGATGCATGGATCGGTGTGGCCTGGCGCCGGCTATAAGCCTTCGTTTGCCAGTTCAACGAGTTCCCAAACGACCGCTGTCGGGCGATGTAATCATGATCTGGTGTACCAGCGCCCGGTGAGTACGACTCCCAGTAACGCCACCATCAGTCCGGCCTGTAGAAACATCGCGAATTCGATAGTAAATCGTTCCGCGAGGAGTCCGACACTCGCCGGGAAAACGAAGAATCCGATCTGTGCGGCGGTCAACGCCGCCGCGTTGATGGGGCCTGTGAACTCGGGCGTGACCTCGACACCCCAGGCAAGCAGTGTTGGGAACATTCCAGATACCAGCAGTCCCACGATGAAGATGGCGGGAAGGAAGACGAGATCACCCGCGAGATACAGGGCGGTGGGCAGCGCGATCACGGAGAGGAGGGCTGTCACTATCACGACCGATAGATACGAGTAGGCCACGGTGAACCGGCTGAACACGTATCGTCCAGGGATGTATGCGGCGAGATACACCGACAGGGTCAGGTTGGCGAGTCCAGGACTGAAAAACTGGTTCGCGTAAAACGGCAACCAGGTAAAAAAGACGCTTTCGATGCCGCCAACCAGGATCAGCGCACACGCCATCACCAACAGTTCTCGGTGGCGCACCACTGCGCTGAGGTCCTCCCGTGTAAACGATCGTTCGTTGCCGACGCTCGTGGGCAGCGGTGTCCGCCAGCACGCGATCGCAATCGGGACGAGCGCCAGGGCCAGCAGTACATACACATGCCGCCACTCCCCGAAGAGAAGCACGACGGTCACCACCATCGGCCCCGCCGTCGCCCCGACCGCCCACGACATCGTTTGTAAATTGAAGATGCGGCCCCGTTGGTGCGGATAAAGGTGACTCAGGATCGGCCGGTCGAGTGCCCGGTACGCGCCGGTCGCCCCGTTCCGCAGGACGATCATCCCGAGCAGGAGGAAGAACGTGGGCGCGGCACCGATTAGCAGGAACCCGATCGCCGTGCCGGTCACGCCGAGGATCACCCACCGGCGGATTCGCACGCGACCGGCGAATAGGCCCACGAGCACGACCATGGACACGAAGCCAAGCGTCCCGGCCGGCGTCACGAGTCCAAGTAACCCCTCCGAGACCCCGAAGGTCTCCTCGAAACTGACCAACAGCGCTCCCCGTGCTTGCAGGGCGACCCCGCCAACCGCGGCTAACACAAAGAGGGTCCCGGTCCACACCAGCCGACGAGTCCGTTCTGCCACCGAGCGCTGGTGGAATGGGCATCATTGAGAATGTGCCGAATCCGTCCGCACATTCACAACTCTCTCAAGTCTACGAGCGGGGTGCCTACCGGTCGTGGACACCGGTATTACGGTTCGATGGCGATCGGCTGGGTGCAGGTCTCGCCGGCCCCGTTCCGTACGACACCTCTGACATACGGGTTGTGGGTCGGCGTGATCTCGAATGCGTTACCTTCCCCGACAACGGACCCATTGCTAATCCAGACGATCTCGTCGACTTCGGCCGCGTCGAGGTGAACGACGGCTGTCTCGTGATCGACCTCGATTTTTCTGATCTCGGGTGGATCGTCGCCGTCATCGGCACCAATTCGGTGCTGCGGGAACGTCCAGCCTTCTTCGAGCGCCATTCGTACATCCTTCGCGGCATGTTCCTCGACGACGATGGCCTGCCATGCCTGCGGATACGCATCCCCGATGGTATGGAGATCGTCGCCAGCAAATCCCCACACCGAGCGCTCCGGGAGCAAATCCGTCAGCGCGGCGTCCCAGATCGCTACGGATTCATCGGCGTTGTAGCCGGGGTTGAAAATCTCCATGCCAAGACACGCGTCGATCGAGGTGAACGCTTCCCGCCACCAGCGCTCGCCCCACTCTTCGGCAGTTCCGTATGCGCTCGGGTGCGAAAGCCACGCGATCCCGCCACGCTCGGCGACAGTGGCGAGGGTTTCGACGTTGTCATCCGAGGGTGATGTCGCGAGGTGGCTGAAGAGGCTCACCATGTCCTCGGGATCCCGGACCCGTCCGAGTTCCAGCCCGGGCACGGCCACCATGTCGACTGTCACGTCGTCGGGGCCCGCAACCGTGTGCGAGCCGATCGGAATGCGGTTCTCCCAGGTCGACTCGATAGCTGTGAGTTCCGTCCACGGCCAGGTCAACGGCGGCGGCCCGCGAGACTCGTGGTCACCGAGAGTCAGCGCGCCGAAGCCCGCGGTTTCGTAAAAATCAACGATCTCGTGGGCGTCGTGGCTCCCGCTGTGCCCGTCGCTATCCTTCGGCCGATTAGTATGGGTGTGGAATTGCCCGCGAATTTGCTGTGTCTTCGTCCAATCCACCGTTTCGTACGGATTCTTGAGGGTGAGTGCCGCCATTGTCTGGTCACATCAAAGAGCGATGATAGTGTGTGGTCCAGCGATACACCATGACCTTTTCTTTTCCTGTAATGCAACTACCTCCCTGGTTGTCGCAGGATACCGTCATCCACCAGTAAGTGAGAGCGATACCAAGCTGGAGGCAAAGGTTGACAACCCGGCGTATCGCGCATGGAGGCATGGAAGAACAGGAGCAGCTCCCGGCGCGTATCCCGGGCAGCACTTTCGACGTGCTCGGTGAGGAGTATCGAAATGTACCCCCTTCGGAGATGATGGTCGAGTTCGTGCGGGCGAGGTCCCGACGTGCCCTCAACCGTGTCGAGGAGGATTTCGAGGATCGGGTGACCGCAGCCGATATTACGGCGTATCAGCGCCGATTGCGAGAACAGTTCATCGAGGCGATCGGCGGTTTTCCCGAGCGTGTCTCACTGGACGCCGTAGAGACAGACCGGTTCCGCACCGGGCCCGTAACCGTCGAGCTGGTCCGTTTTAAAAGTCAACCCAATCACCACGTTACTGGGACGGTGTATGTCCCTGATGCATCCTCCTTTTCCCCACCCTACCCGGCTGTCGCCGTCGCCTGTGGCCACGCTTCCGAGGGCAAAGCCAACGAGAAGTATCAGCGGGTTGGTGAACTGCTCGCACGCAACGGAATCCTCGGCCTCGTGTTCGATCCACTCTGTCAGGGTGAACGCTATCAGGTGGTGGACGACGAAGGCGTCCCGACGTACGGTAGTCCGACGGGGGGCCACATGCGCATCGGCGTCGGCAGTCTCCCGCTGGGCAGAAACACCGCTCGTTTCGAGATCTGGGACGGCATGCGCGCCATCGATTACCTCGTTTCCCGTCCGGACGTCGACGGGGATCTCATCGGGGTAACGGGAAATTCGGGTGGTGGGACCCAGGCTGCGTACATCGGGGCCCTCGACGATCGAGTGGTGGCTGCGGCGCCCTCCTGTTACATTACGGGCTTTGACTCCCTGCTCGTGAACCGAATCGCGGACGACGTCGAACAGAACATCCATGGTCAACTCAGCTTTGGGATGGATCACGCGGACTTCCTGATGATGCGCGCGCCGAACCCGACCCTGGTCTGTGCGGCCACGGACGACTACTTCAGGATCGAGGGCGCGTGGGAGATGGCGCGACGGGCCAAGCGTCTTTTTGGCCGGCTCGGCTACCCGGAGCGTGTCGATATCGTCGAAGCCGAGGAATCTCACGGCTTCCACCGGGTGCTTCGCGAGACGGCAGTCGGGTGGATGGTTCGATGGCTTCGCGGGGAGGATCGTAACGTGAGCGAGCCCGCGGAAATGGACGCACTCGAGGCGGCGGATCTTCGAGCTACGCCAGGGGGTCAGGTGCTGGCGATGGATGGGGAACAATCGGTGTACGAAATCAACGAGGAGTACGCGGACGAACTGGCGGCCCAACGTGCCTCCGTGTGGGAAGAACACGACGAGCGTGAGCTTCGTACGAAAATCCGCGAGACTGTAGGAGTCAGTGAACTGGACGATATCGATGCCCCAGCCGTCCGAACTATCGAGACCGGTTCCGACGGAGCTGTGGACGTCGAATCGATCGTGCTCGAACGAAACGAGCACGTTTGGCTGCCCTCGGTTCGGGTGGCCCCTACCGGTGAGGACGCACCGCCGTCGCTCGCGCTCCACGAAGATGGGAAGCAAGCGGCAGCAGGTACAGCCGTCGTTCACGAAGCGATCGAAGACGGGGACTGCGTCATGATGACGGATATCCGGGGTTTCGGAGAAACCGCCCCGGACCCCGATCGAGCTGCCTGGGATGGCGCGTTCGGGATCGACCACGAGGAGGTGCTGGCCGCCTACCGGTTGGGAACCTCTTTTGTTGCCATGCGAACTGAAGACATTCTCGCGAACGCTCGCTGGTTGGTAGACGAAACTGATACGACCGAAGGCCTGCGACTGTACGGGTTTGGCTCAGTTGGCATCCCCGCCCTTCACGCCGCTGCACTCGAACCGCAGCTCTTCGCGGACGTCCATTTGCACGGCATGCTTCGATCGTGGGACGATCTTCTTCGCACACACGGGGTTGCACACGACTACGCCGATCTTGTCCACGGCGCACTTGAGGTGTACGATCTGCCGGATTTGGTCGGGCTTGCCGAAGAGACCGTAACCGTCCAGAATCCAACGCGACCGGCAATATAGCCGGTAAAGCTGCCTTGCGAGACGGGGCCGGCGCGTCGATCCCCGATTGACATCACCGTTTTCAACTAGAGCTGCAGGTGTTCGGGCAGATGAGCCCGTCTGTTGGCGTACCCGATTCGCCAGTTGCCATCGTCGTTCAGATCCAAACGCGTAATCCCGGCGGTGCCAAACCGAATCGGAAACTGGGGTTCCCTCGGATAGCCCATTAGCGTCGTCACGAACATGTTTGCACTTCCGTTGTGACAGATCACCGCAACGGATTCATTCCGTTCATGTCGTTCCCGAATCGCTTCTGCGCCCAGTTCGACGCGCGCGAATCCTGTCTCGTAGGTTTGCCCCTCGCAGGGTACCCACCACGCTTCCGGAAACGGGAAGGGCTGAGTCACCTCTGCCCCGGGAAAACGGTCCGGAATCTCGCGAAGCGTGTAGTAGTGACCGTCCATAGTGGAAAGCTGCTCTTTCGAGGGGGTTGCGATGGCCTCATCGACAGGCCAGCTCGCGAGCCCGTCGATCCCATCGGATGATTCCTGCCATCGGTCCGCGAGACGTGTTCCCGTCACCTCACAGAGGGATGGCCAGACGTGCCACGGGGCCTCGCAACGCTCGGATACTGGCTGAGCTGTCTGGAGTGCCCGGAGTTGACAGCTGGTGTATATTGCATCGAGATCGATATCCGCAAAGTACGCAGCGACATGCCTGGCCTGCTCCTTGCCGCGCTCGCTCAACGGCGTGTTGAATCCTCCGTTGTAGTCCGGTTCCTGATTTGCTTTGTGGCCGTGTCTGACTACGTATAGGTGCATTACGTTTCCAGAATCAGTGTCGCCACCAGAACGTTGCGATACTCGCCGTTTGCGTGGATGCTGTTCCGTCCATCACTATCTTTGCGAGGGGTATTGACGATTCATTCACTGCCTGGAGGAACGGCAGGATGTGACGACGTGGCGGGCAGGATGGAGGTGTCCACTTTGGACTTCCCAACACGATAGACCTTATCTGTGATTTCGTTGCGGATTACGGACGTCCGACGATCACCGAGATCGCAGTTCAGCGTCGCCCTTCGGTTCATGTGGATTTCCGAGAATGGACCCGCGACCGGCGAGTTGGATCCCGTCGCAGTCTGCCAGCCCGAAGTACTCCATCATGTATTCGTCAGGGGGTTGATCGACCTCGGTATCCATGGGCCAGCGCCAGTTTGCCCGATTCAGGAAGTGCTGATTCTGCATCCGAACGAGGGGGAGCACGGGAAGGAACCAGTTGTGGGTCCATGCCAGCTTTTGCCAGTAGTATTCTTCGTTCTCTGGATGCGGCTCGTCGTGTGGGGGGTTGTAGTAGGGATTGTCCTCTTGGGGATCGTCCCGTTCGAACGGACCTTGCCAGACCCGTGAGGCTGTAAATCCAGGGTTGAACGGCTCCGGTTCACCATCGGGTTTACCGATCGGGGGGACCGGAGTAAACCAGTCTTCCCATGCCTGGTACTGTGCCGCGACCCAGCCGCTGGCGAAGTATTCTTGAAGTCCTCGTTCCTGGGCCTCGTGATCTGCCATGTTCATCCGTCTGACCTGACTCACGTGCGCCCACCCATTCGTCCACCACCCGTTTTCGAGTTCCGTGTAGAAACTGGCCCAGCCGTCGCCTTGACTGCGGGTCCAGACGGCGAAGTCACCCCGTCCGCCGTATTCTTCGTCAATCCAACGCTCCTCGACGGGAATGTCGTCGGAGTCGTCGTACTCTTCGTATCCCTCCTCACCGGCTTCCGGAAACTCGGTCCCGCTTTTCCGGTCTTCAAACGTCGCCGAATCGAAGGTTTGGGTGTTGAGATCGAAGCCGAACTCATTGAGCTGTGACACCACGGTTTCTTCGAACGCCACGTCCGCCACATCTGTCGCGACCGGATACTGGATCGGCGCACCGTCCCGCTCCCAGAGGTCGTCGCCACCCCGACTGAATTCCGCGTTTTTCATGAGTTCCGTTGCACGATCGAGATCCTGCTCGTACGAGACCAAATTATCCTCGGCCCAACTTTCATCGAGGACTGCTTCGCTCGCCCACATGTCCCACCCGGGCCGGATAATCGGCGCGGTCGCCGTCGGGTGGACGTTCGACGCGATATCCCGAGCGTTCATTGCAAACATCATCGCGGCACGGACATTCCGATCTCCGAACTCGCGACTGTGGTCGAGATCGACGGAAAGCCCCATCGGAGACGGTGTGTTGACCTCCTGGTACTGATCCGGCATCGCATCGACAGCTTCGGGCGACATCGTCACCTCGGCATAATCGAGGCTCTGGGGCGTACCGGCTTGGAGTGAAGCCCCCATTCGCACGTCGTCCGGGTTCCATTCGAGGACCACTTCATCGTAGTTAATATGCTCGTACTGGGGGTGGTGCTCGTTGGGCTTGAGAATCAGTTCTTCAGTCCCGACACGCTCATCGAGCGTCCATGCACCGTTGGAAACGTACCGCTCGCCGCTGACCCAGGCCTCGTGATCCTCTTCGGAAATCATTCCACCACCCTGGACATCGTAGTCCGGGTCGTCCGTCAAAGTCGGTCTCGTTTCTGACAGGAGCCCTTCCTCGATGGCCTGCTGATAATCCTCGTAGGCGTATTGGGTCATCCGGTTCCACGGTTCGAGGTGGGTCGGGTGCCGCAAGCCATCGCGGGAGCCTGAACGGCCTTGCCAGCGGAGTTGGAACGGAATGTCACGATCCACGCCCCACTCCTGCCATTCCTCAGCGAACGGCTGGTCGTCATGAATGTGCCATTCGACGATCGATCCGTCTTCACCTTCCGGGAACACCAACTCGGTGGCCCCCGACATCGGATTCGAGTCCGCGGGGTGGCGCCCTTCGTCGAAGTCGACACTTCGCCACCATAGCCAACCGCCGGCTGCATCCCAGGCCGTAATCGGCTCCCCGTCACTCCAATAGACGTCTTCGTTGAGAATGTGACGCCGGCGATCGTGTTCGAACTCAATCATTTCATACGCGCCGGGGTAGGTCTCCTCGGGGTAGCCCGGATCCGGCCAGTAGGCGGTCGACCACCATCGCCCGATCAGATTGGGCTCAAACGTGGCGAAAAACAACTGCCACGAACTCTCGTACGCTTCCATCTCGAGGTGGTCGAGGCCGGTACTCCAGAACGTGTGCAAGAGCTCCGGATTGTCGTGATCATCCCACGGGAGAATCAGTCGCTGCCCATCGATATGGACATCCTCGCCGATCTCGCCATCATCAATGTCGTCCGGATCGTCGGGAATATCCACGGCGTCCGGATCGTCGTCGAGGATGTCGTCGGGGACATCATCGTCGTCACCGACACAGCCGGCGAGCGCGGCCCCGGCACCGAGGGCACCGACCTGCATCATTCGTCGTCGGGTTAATAGGCCGCGCCGCTGGCGCCAACCTTGTTTTCGTCTAACTGGCATGTGTGATCGAAAATGTTGAACTATCACAATAAGAGTTGTTATTGAATGCTTGGGTACCGGCCATTCGTGACTCTTTTGTAGTTGACCCTTCTGAGACGGTGTCGATCAACTCCTTTCTTTTCGCTGGTCCGGTAATACCGTGGGCTTTCGATGTGAACCCTGCAGGGTAGTTGTTGCGTGTACTTCGGTGCGCTTTGAGCCTGGTGTGTTGTCACTGCCGCCTACTGTCTGCACACCCCGGAGTGAGGGCTTGTAAGATTAGAGGAGGATGTTCCGATTCAGCCGTTGGTAGCTAACCCACTGACGAACGTCAACGGAACGCGTCTTTCGCGGGAGTGCGAGACGACCCACTGCGCTATTGAGGGAGAGAACGACGACCGCCCCCGACGGTGACACAGAATGCCCGATAGGCCCGACGACAGCGGAAATTATGATTGAGCGGCTCGCCCGAGGTTATTGCAGCGGTTGCCTTAACCGGTGTCTGCCCCTCGCGCGGATCGGGTTGGTCCCCGAGAACGTGATTGGCACCGTGTCGCTCCAAGGCGGTCGTCTGGCGACGATGTGACGCTATGGCCGTTGGTGCGAGTGCCAACCGAAACGGCGCCGTCGGCCTGGAGGAGACGTATCTTGACGGTCCGACAGGCGAGAAGACGATCCGGGTGACGAAGGACGTCGAGATGCTCGCCGACCACCAGGCGCGTGCTCCCCCCTACAACGTTGGGAATCTGTGGAACGAGATGTACGTCTACGCAAACGCCAGAGGTCCTCCTGAACCTTTTCGAGCTTCTGTGATGACAGGCGCCTCCGATCTCGCCAATCACCGAACTCCGGGTAGGTTACTCGTCTTGCCAGTCGTGCTCCGGAAATCGGATCGGTTGAGAAAAAATCCGTTCGCCGGTCTCATCGGCCGCCTCTATCCGTATATATGGTTCGCCGCCGGTGAGTTCGTATTTCGCAGAGGTACCCATTGTGGATGCGATGACTTGACCGCAGCTTATCCATGAAATGTATGCTTCTCTGTCGGTTTCTACTTTGACCTGCCCGTTACTCGCGTCGATGTGCTCGAACCGTAATCCGCTACCATCGAGGGCACCGAAGCATCGACCCTCCCGATACGCCAGTGCCGCTGCCGACTCGGACTGCTCCTCGACCAGCAAGACGTTGCGTCCGCGGGGCGGATGCCCAGCTCTCGTCCAATCCCATCTGGTGTGGTAATCCGGGTTAAAAAACCCAAAGCAGTCAACGCCGGCCGACAACAGCTCGTCCCAGGTGGAGAGCGCGTTGCCGCGACTTCGGTATTTGGGTAACACGACGCCTCGGTGATTCCACGCCTCTATCCCGATAATTCGATCGTCGTAGGTGAACCGATCGGTTAGGTCCTCGAAGGAAAACCCGCTCCGTCTGGGGTGGTTGATGATGATGCCACCGCCGCCGTCGTATGATAGCTCTTCGAGCAGGCCGTCGAAGAGGTCCTGCCAGTCCCCCTGGAATCCCCGACTAGCGCTCTCGAAGGTACTCCCGACCGCACAGTAGTGGCCTCTGGTACCTGTATGTTCAGCATTCGGACAGCCAATCACATCCACGGGGACCTCTTCAAAAAAGTCAGCAAGCGGATAGGTCGGTTTTGATGGGTGATAGTTACTGATCGCAAAGTGGCGGATACCATGATAGTACAACGAGTCGAATACTTCCTGGGGTTCCCACCCTCGTTCCCCCTCGCGCCACGTTTCGCCGCCGGTGTTCGGCGCAAAGGTGTGCTCGTGATTGACTGAATGGAGGTATTCGGTGTTCGTCCAATCGACTCCTTCGTAGGGATTTAGCATTGACGAGCATCGCAAGTTCGTAACTATACGCGTTGCGACTCCGCCGACCACGCGTCCATCAACGGACACATCGTCCCCCACCGCGAGGGAACGGGAACAATCGCTGCTGAGCAGCACGCCAGATCGGACTACTCGATCCCGGCACTGGTGGAAGACCTCATTATCAGACTGCTCGACGGCGATACAAGGTGCGGCATCCAAACGCAGGTACATCGCAAGATTTCGTTCGGATCCGTGGATTGCCCGCACAGGGGTGAACTGTCTTCACTCTCCCCAAAGGGGAGTTTTATCCGCCTCGCCTTCGCGATCCCCATATGGAGATCCAGCATACCGCTGTTGCGGTCGAGGACCTTGAGCGGACGAAAGCATTCTACGAGGACGGTCTCGGGCTTGCGTACGCCTGGGACTTTCACACTGACGAGGGCGTCCACAACTACTATGTGACGGGCGACAAGCTTGATACGTGGCTGCAGTTCGTCTATGACCCCGAACGCGAGGACCCGGTGCAACCGGATGGAATCGTGCATCTCGCGTTGCTGGTCGACGATCTGGAGGAAATCTTCACAGGAATGGTCGATCGGACTGGCTGTACGGTGGTTCGAGAGCCCGTAACGATCGAGGCGGCGGACGCCCGGGCCGCATTCATCGAAGATCCTGATGGGTACGAGATCGAACTGTTCGAAATGCTGTAAACCCCCTCCGGCCGAGGCGACGTGTCATGCAGTATATGAACTGCGTGCCTGAATGATCGGTCATGACTGACTACCGGGTATTGATTACGGAACCGATCGCGGATCCGGGTCCGGAGCTCCTCGCGACCTTTGCTACGATTACGTGTGGGAGCGATTATCAGGATCGGGAGGCGCTTCTGGCCGATGTAGCGACCGTCGACGCGGTGATCGTCCGCACGTTTCCCGTCGATGAGACGTTCCTCGGACGAGCCCAGAATCTCGACGTCGTCGTCAAGCACGGTGTCGGGTTCGATAATATCGACGTTGCGACGGCCACAGCGCATGAGGTCCCGGTTTGTCGGGTCACCGATGTCAATTCCCGCGCGGTCGCAGAGCACGCACTGGCACTGTTGCTGGCGATCAGAAAACGGCTTCTGTTCCTCGATCGCTCCGTTCGCTCCGGATCATGGAACCGTCAGGCAGCCGAGACACGAACACTGGCGGGCGATGTCGTGGGTTTGTTCGGCTGTGGATCCATCGGCACCGATCTCGCGGCACGGTTGGCTGGGCTCGATGTGTCCTGTCTCGCGTACGACCCATATCTGGATGCTGAGGATGCGCCCGCCAATGTAACGCTGGTGACGGACAAGATCGCCCTGTTTGACCGTGCGGACGCCGTCAGTGTACATACGCCACTCACGCCGGAGACGGCTGGTGCCATCGGGACGTCGGAACTTCGGGCCCTGGGCGATACCGGCATCGTCGTCAACACCGCACGTGGTGGTATCATCGAGGAAGCCGCGCTCGTGGATGCCCTCGAGCGCGGCGATATCGACGGTGCAGGCCTGGACGTGTTCGCGGATGAGCCACCACCGGTCGATCACCCCCTCTTCGATCACGATCGAGTCGTCCTCACGCCCCACGTCGCGGGTAACACCAACGAGTCCCTCGCCGCCCTCAGCCGCGGCGCGGCGGAGCACGTCCGGACCGTTTACGAGGGTGACCTGCCTGATGCGACGGTGAATGCATCAGCACTTGACAATTATCAGCTGTAGGTGCCAGGGGTGAACTCACTAGCCCATCCGATAACTGTCATGCGTCGGTATCGAGTGCAAGCCGAATCGTTTCCCCGAGTGCTGCAACCCCATGGTCGATGTCCTGTCGATCCACGTAACTAAACGATAGTCGTAGGGTCGATCTTGGCGAGTCATCCGGGTGAAACATTGCTCCAGGGAGGTACACAACCCCATTTTCTACTGCCCGCTCGAGAAGCGGTGTCGTATCGATCGCGTCGGGGAGTTGGATCCAGACGAAAAATCCACCCGACGGCCGGATCCAGGACGCCTCGGGCGGCAAGTGACGGTCGAGCGCTCTCAGCATCCTGTCCCGGCGAGCGCGGTACGATTCCCGAACGAGGGTTAGACGTCGTTCGAGCTGCCCGTCCTCGCTGTATGCAGCAAGAATACTCCGGGTGAGCAAGGGCGTTCCTGGAGACAACATGGGGCGTATCCTCGAGACGAGGCCTTCGGGTCCAGCAATCCAGCCGGTACTCACGCCGGGCGCCACCGTCTTCGAGAACGAGCCGATGTGAAGTGATCGGTCATTCTCATCTATCCCCGTGAGTGTTGGCGGTGTTTCGCCCTCGTACCGCAAGTCACCGTAGACGTCGTCTTCAACGACGAGACACCCAACTCGTTGTGCCAACGAGAGCAATCGTTGGCGTCGAGACACTGACAGGGTGGCGCCGGTCGGGTTCTGGAAGTTCGGAATCACAAATACGAGCTTCGGTACCGGTTTTCCGGCGTATTCGCGCTCGTCGATCAGCCGTTCAAGCGCGGCGACGTCCAGCCCGTCCTCGTCGACGGGTACCGGGACGATGTCGGCACCATGGTTGCCGAACACCTGCAAGACCCCGGTAAACGTCGGAATGCCGACCGCAACGGAATCACCTGGCTCGATGAACGTTCGGCAGACACCGTCGAGCGCATGGCTCGACCCATTCGTGATTTCTAGGTCATCGACATCGATGCCTCTGTTTGCCAGGTGTTCGTGAACGATGTTCGGCAACAGGTCCGCATACCGACCACCGCCGTACTGGAGCGCCTCCTCGGCGTCCGTTTCAATGACGGTTGTCATGGCCGACGAGAGGCCCTCAATCGGGAGCAGTGACGGCGCGGGCAATCCGAAACTGAGGTCGACGACTCCCGCTCGATCGATCGACGTAACCGAGGCGTACGGTGATTGGGTCGGTACGTTTCGCGCGACTTCGCTGAGCAAGTGCTCGAATCCACCGACGCCGTCCGTTGTTTCATCACTCATGCCCGATCTTCCCAGCAGGTGTTCGCCACATTGGGCAAAACAGGTTGAGGCTTTGCGGTTTTCGGTTCGGTTTGCAACGATACGTCGACACACGCCTGTAGGAAGGGGGGTACCGAGTAGGGACGGATCGGTTCCAAATGGGCAGGATTTTACTCCGTCGATCGGTCAGCCGAGATATGTCCGAAGAGAGGCCCGGTTTCGATGATACGCCCTGGTTACCGACCGGCGAATATCGTGTACACGACCCTGATCGACCGCATCCAACGAAGGTCGATCCTGCCGGCCCCGTCACCATTGAGCCACCGGCGGATGCAACGGTGCTTTTCGACGGGTCAGATCTGGACAGCTGGGAGTCCGAGGATGGCGGAGAACCGACCTGGACGATCGAAGACGGTGATCTCGTGGTCGAGCCCAAGACCGGCGACATCCGTACCACCGAGCCGCTCGGTGACTGTCAGTTACACCTCGAGTGGGCGACACCGGCGGACCCGGGCGACGCCCGGTATCCCGGCAATAGCGGCGTCTTCATGTCGGATCGATACGAGTTACAGATCCTCGATTGCTGGGAGAAGACGATCTATGCGGACGGCTACACCGGTGCCGTGTACGGTCAGCACCCACCAGGCGTGAACGCTTGTCTTCCTCCGGGTGCCTGGGAGTCGTTCGATATCGTCTGGCACGACCCCGTCTTCGATGGCGAGGAGCTGGTGTCCCCAGCGGCCCTCACAGCGTTTCACAACGGCCTCTTGATCCACGAGAACGTCGAGCCGTTCGGCCCCACGCATTACCAGACCCAGCAGGATTACGAGCCACACGGCCCGGCCCCCCTGCGGCTGCAGGATCACAGCGATCCGGTCAGGTTCCGGAACATCTGGTATCGACCGCTCGAATAGCGTAGATTCGCGGCATGGGGCAAGCAGCGCTGCCCCCACCTTGCTTTCGATCATCCGACTATTTTCTGTCCCGACTCGGGTGTCAATCGGTGGCATTAACCGTTCGCTCGCCAATGATTCGCACCGATCACGAGCGATGGCAACTGATACTACGAGTTCGCGACGATTCGGCGACCTTGAGTCGCCGATCGTTGATGCCGACTTTCATCTGACCGAACAGGTCTCGGATCTCGTTCCATACGTCGAGCGCCCGTGGCGGGAGCTGTTCATCGGCCACAATCCATTCGACGAGAGTGCCGAGTTCTTCGACCCCTTCCCCAGCGCCGGGATCATGGAGCCTCACATCACCACCGGCCGGGCGGAGATATTCAGTCCGGACGCAGTTCGGTCTGCGGATGACGTCGAGGCGGGCATGGAGTTGCTCGGCGTGGACCTTCCGGTAGTCACGCCCGGAGCGGTGATGTTGAGCGTTAGCCTGGTCCATCACGATGAAGTAGCAGCAGCACTGGCGCGTGCTTGTAATTCGTTTGTCCTCGATCGAATCGTCGACGAGACGCGGGATGTCTATGGAACGATAACCATCGCCGGACAGAAGCCCCGCCTCGCGGCCGACGAGATCGACGATCGTGCCGACGAGTCCGGGATGATCGGGGTCTATCTTCCCACTGGCGGCCTCAATCCCCCGCTGGGAGACGAACGGTACGATCCGATCTATGAGGCGTGCGAACGCGCGGGTTTGCCACTTCTCATGCACGGCGTCGGCTCGGGTACCATGAAGAGCTTTCCCGTCCAGTACGAGGGATTCTCTCGCGGAATGGAAAACCACGTTATCGCTCACCCGTTTCAGCACATGGTCAATTTGGTGAGTCTCGTCGTCCAGGGCGTCCCGGAGCGTTTCGACGTCGACTTCGTGTTTCAGGAGGCGGGGATCGGATGGATCCCATACCTCATGTATCGGCTTGACAACGAATATTACGCCCGGCGGGATGACGCCCCAATGCTCTCGCGCCGTCCGAGCGAGTATATGACCGACGACTTTTACTATACGACCCAACCCCTCGAGGGGTCGCAAAATGCGCCAGAGTACGTCTGTGCGATGGCACGGCTTATGAACGCGCCCGAATGCCTGCTGTGGTCGTCCGACTACCCGCATCACGATTTCGACCACACGAACGAAATTTACCGGGTGTTTGCCCGCGAATTCGAACGCCCGGCGCTCGAACGAATATTCGGGACGAATGCCCACGAGGTTTTGTTCGAGTGATCCTGTCATCATGACTCGAACCACCGACCGAAGCCATCACGTCATCGCCGCGTCCGAGCTTCAACCGGGCCAACGGGTCCTCACCGAGATACGAGGCCGAGAGGTCGGCGTGTTCAACGTCGACGGGCAGTACTACGCGATCGGCAACTACTGTCCGCATATGGGTGGACCCTGTGCCGAGGGACTCGTTACCGGGATGTTCGATGCCGACGATCGTGGGGACGTATCGTTTACCCGCGATGGTGAGATCCTGTGCTGTCCCTGGCACGGGTGGCAGTTCGACTTGAAGACCGGGGATCATCTGGGGCATTCGAAGCTCAGGGTCCTCACGTATGATGTGTTCGAGGAGGATGGGGAGCTGTATGTCCGCATGTAAACCGTTGCGTCGAGTAGCAACTATCAGTGCGTCCAATTGCCTCCGATTATGAACGAGGTTCCCGACGCAGAGACGCTCGACGCCATCGTTACTGAGGCCGCCGCGCCGTACGAAGGGATCGACATCGCGATGTTGCCCACCTGGTGGCAGGAGGCGATCGCGGAGTTCGAAGCCCACGGGTTACATCCGTTTCAACCGGCCCGATTGCTCGACGGTGAACTGATGTACGTCGTTCGTCAGCGACTGGAGGACACGCACGATGTCTCCATTGATATCGTCGGTCGGAACGTCACGCCGGGCGACGAATGGGAGATCAGGCTGGACGGCGAGGCGATCGGCACGGCGGGCCATCGACGGACTGCCACGGGATATTCGGTGTTTGAACTCACGAGCCAGGAGTTCGAACGGATGGTAAAAATGGCGATATGAACCGTGGAATCTGGAACAGGATAATTATTGACGGCGTGACTGGTCTCAAACGGATGGCACGCTTGGCAGACAGGCGCTCATACTGTCGGAGAAAAGTTTATGAGGTAACATACCGATGAAATGACATGGGGAACCTGGATGAAGTATCGACTAATCGACTTCGAGAAGTGTTGGACGAAGTCGACGATGCGGCAACCGCTCAGCGGGTAATGGCTGCGA
>SKQO01000116.1 GCA_007118975.1 Halobacteriales archaeon
CGACGCTGTCGATGAGCCTGATGTTCGTCACGCCAGCATGGACTTCGAACGCGCTTTCGATATCCTCGGATTCCGCGCCTCGAACCCAGAAGTAGGGGATGATGAGGGTCTCGTGTGAGATGAGTCGCTCCAGTTCGACCGTCACCCCTGGCAAGGTTTCGAAGACGCTCCCGAGCGGAAATTCGTCGGCCGGACTCCTGAACTCCATGACGGTCGCCATACTGAACTAATCGCGGCGACGATGGATAATAGCCGAGGGTGGTGTATCATGGCCGCACCTCGATTGCGTAGAACGTTACGGTTGAGTGACCTCGGTAGAAACGAGGGTGATCGGTCAGCCCTCGATTCGGGATGGCATGGTGTATCATGGTTCCTCACTTTATACGGGCATGGTCAACCAGGAAGTCAAGAGTGCAATAATGAGCGTCATTGCAGAGGTCCGAATCCCATCCACTGACTTTGAACTCGGGCAGATCTTGAGCGTCGAGGGCATGACGTCCATCGAGCTCGAAAGCCTCGTTCCGACCGGTGAGGCCACTGTGCCGCTGTTTTGGGTCTATAACTCGACACGGGATTCCTTTCTCGAATCGGTTCAACGCCACCCATCTGTCAATAGTGCATCCGAGGTAGACGTCTTCGACGATCGGACGCTCTTCACGCTCGATTGGGACGCTCGGAAGGACCACGTCTTCGAGGGAATCATCGATTACGAAGGCCAAGTGCTGAGTGCCAGCGGAACGCCCGAGGCGTGGGAGTTCGAGCTGCGATTCCCCGGCCACGACCAACTCGGGGATTTCAGGGCGTTTTGTGAGGACGCGCACGTCTCGCTGGAAGTGGTCCGGGTTTACAACCCGACGAACCCGGGGGCCGGACCGTGGTACGGTTTGACCGAGCCCCAACGTGAGGCGATTCGCCTCGCCGTGCAGCTAGGATACTACGACATCCCGCGGGGCTGTACGACCAAGGAACTCGCCGACGACCTTGGAATCTCCGACCAGGCCGTGACGGAACGACTCCGTCGTGGTATCGTGGCGATTGTGACGCACACGCTTCTCACCGACGAGACAGCTACGTGAATACTCGGGCTCCAAAGTTCGGGCTCCTTTGTGTATCATGGTAAGCATTGATGGAACTGGCAAGGTAGTGTGCATGCATGCTCCGAGCAAAGAGAGTCAAACGAATTGGGCGGCCGACGACGGGACTTCAGGGGACGTCATGAACGCAGGTAAAACGGAGAAAAGAGTACCGATCTCACCTGATGCGGTTCTCTTAGCACTTGCCGACGAACACCGACGGGCCGTCCTTCGATCATTGAACAGCGCGATGGATCAATCTTTGACGTTCGACATGCTTGTGGACCAAGTTGCTGACCTGGTTTGCAACGAGGTCGCGGAGCGAACGACCGACGATCATCGACGACGTGTCCGTACCGCACTCCATCACATTCACCTCCCGAAAATGGAGGAATGTCGACTGATCGACTACGACAATAAAACAAAGCAGGTCCGGACCGCCACCGGGGAAATGGGCCAGGAGCTTCTGACGGTTGTCGAGTCGTACGAAGCCCACGAGTGACTCGATCCCTACACGACATCAGATGGCTACAGCTGAAAACCTGGAAGAAGCGATCGAAGTCCTCCAGCAGCTCGGGTTGAAGGAATACGAAGCCCGGTGCTTCGTCGGATTATCACGGCTTCCCACGGGGACGGCAAAGCAACTCAGCGAGATGACGGAAGTCCCTCGGACACGGGTATACGATGCAATCCGTGTACTGGAGGCGCAAGGACTTGTCGAGATCCAGCATTCGAGCCCCCAACAGTTTCGCGCTGTCCCGTTAGATGAAGCGACAGAGACGCTCCGGGACGAATACGAGGCCCGCGTTGAACGACTCCACGACGCGCTCGAAACGGTCGAAATTGTGGATGGAGACGACGAATCCCCTGTCCAACAGGTGTGGGCGATGACCGGTCGGGTGGCGATCGAGAATCGGACGAACGACCTCATCCGAGAGGCGACTGACGAGATTGTACTGGTGCTGGGCGACGAGTCGCTGTTGACCGAGGACCTGATTGATTCCCTCAACGAGGTCGGGAACGGGGTTGACCTGCTCATCGGCGCGTTGACCGAGACCCTTCAGGATCGGATTCAGACGGCCGTTCCGGATGCCAAGACGTTCATATCCGGCCTGGAGTGGCTTCACGGCGAGTACGCCGCCGAGGACGACACGGCGATCGGCCGTCTCTTACTCGTCGATCGATCGACGATCCTGGTGAGCTCGATCATGCCCGATAGTAAGGAGGAGCGAGCGATCTTCGGCAAGGGGTTTGGCAATGGGCTCGTCGTGATCGCGCGCCGACTCATGGCACAGGGGTTGTTGACCGTGCGTGACCCCAAACAGTGATCTGATTAGCCGCGTCTATCCGCCTAATCCGCAACCTTGTTACCGTGCGATCGGCCGTCAGTAGTTACTCGACGAGGGCTTTCGAGCAGTTCGATGGAGAGATATTCACCGTTGTCGATGGAGATGCGACAGCCGCTATAGACGAAAGATAGACAGCCACCCGTTCTGGGTTGACCGTTCGATCGGGACTCAAAGAGCGCATCAAGCGCGTCCGGGTC
>SKQO01000171.1 GCA_007118975.1 Halobacteriales archaeon
CGTGGCTGGGTCGACGGGGTGGTGCCGGACGAGAAACTCGATGAACTCGGGATCGACATCGGCCCCGGGACGGGTGTGAGTGCGGGCGGCGAGACGGCGGCAGGCGATTAGTTCACCCACCTGCTCTGACGGCTTTTTTCGCAAACGCCTCGATCACGGTGTCCAGTGTCGCGCAGTCGCCCTCGAAACGTACCGATACCTCGGTGAGTTGCAGACTCGGCCCAATCTCGACCTTCTCGCTGGAGACGACCGCCTCCCAGTCTTCGCCCGCCACCGACTGTTCAGTTATGCTCTCGCCACCGATCCGTTCGAGGTAGTGCATCGCCGCCCGCTCGCTGATCCCCCGGAAGGATCGCTCCACGACGTCCTCGCAGCCCCCGGCCACGGGGGGGAAGATGCTGAGCGTATCGCCAGGTTCCAGGGTCGTTTCCGGTCCGTCGAGAAAACTAATATCTCGCCCGTTCTTCAGGATGCTGAGATACTCTCGGAGGTCCCCCTCGGCTGTGTGAATGTCCAAATCGGGGTATTCTTCTTCCAGGGCGTACAAGAGATCGTCAACGGTGGTCCCACCTTCAATCTCCCGAGTGATAGTCTTCTCGCCGACTGCCTCCCTGAAGGTGGCAAAAAACCGGAGTTCGATGTCCATGTGATGGTATTGGTGGGAACGGGACAAAAACCTCAGTCAGGATCCAGCAGCACGATCGAACATGTTCTCCCGAATCCGGATGGGCCCGGACGACCTCTCCCCGACATGGCGACCACCTCTCCTTCGGCCGAGTTGGAGACGACAGTCATCGTTCGGTGCACCGGCCACGTGCGGACCGCTGTCGGCGCGAGCCAGTTCGAGTTCAGCTTCGTGGGAACGACGCTCCGTGACTTCCTCGAGGCGTTTTTCGCGGAGTATCCAGTCGAGGATCTCATCATGGCGAATGATGCGAACATGGAGGCGCCGCCTGGGTGGGCGCCGACACCGGACGAGCTCCCTGGCTCCTGGCGGGCAAACCCGCCAGGGGAACGAACCCGGATGTACGCGCGTGTCACGATCAACGGGCGGTTCAACGAGCACGTCGACGGGCTCGATACACGACTCTGCAGCGGCGATCGAGTCGGCTTGCTGTATCCGTTCCTCTACTGTGTCTGAACGAGCTCGGTCCGTCACCCGCGGTGTCTGATGCCGTCGTCGACGATGCGCGCGTGCCGTTCCCGATCGATTTCGTCAGCAAGATCTTCCTGTGCGTACAGTTGTTGAATGAGCGATTCGTGGAGATCCCGCCAGGCCATCGCGTAGATCGGTGACTGCCCCCACGCGCGAAGCTCGACGATGAACGCATCGTATCGCTCCCACCGGTCCTCGAAGCGTTCGAGGACGTCGACGAGATGACCGACGTCGCCCTCTTCGAGAAGGTCGTTAATCCGCCGTTCCCAAGCGGAAACGGCGAGTTTCATATCGCTCGCTGCATCGTCATCCTCGACAGGAAGGGATTCCAGAATCGGGTCCGGAACCTCTAGCGTGATGCTGGCCATACCATCTCTCTGGGTTGGGTGATCAAAAAAGCCGATGGGGGTCGATTGTCTCCATACGGGGAGAACAGTTATTGTCCCCCCTCATCGGAGAAAGGATATGTCTGAACCCACCGTGCCGATCGGCGAGGCCATGGTTGGCGGAACCGCCGATTCCCTGCTCGACGAACAGGGTCACGGCGTCCTGTCGCTCGCGACCGGAAACCGCGCGTATGGAATTCCCATGTCCTACGGCTACGATGGAGATCACGATCGAATCGTGATGCAATTCGTCAATGGACCGGAAAGCAAAAAGGAACAACTCATCCGAGAGGTCGAGGAGGCGACACTGACGGTGTACAACTACGACTCGCCCCAATCGTGGGAGAGCGTAATCGTGCGAGGCGCTGTCGAGGCACTACCGTCGAAAGAGGTGTCGGATCGGTTCGCGTCGTTGTTTTTCGCGCAGGCGGAGGACGCCGCAGGAAGTGTGCGGTGGGAGGGTCGGGAGGATGTCGCGGTTACATGGTATGCGCTGCTGATCGATGAGGTAAGCGGCCGGCGTGCGGGCGGACTTCCGCATCGAACTGCTGAGTGAGCGTATTCACGCACCAGCCGGGGCCACGGTTGGGTGTCGATGGCAGCGCTGACGGGGGACAGACCGCAAGCATGGGTGAGGCCGCAGCGGGGGACTGCCGACAGCTTGTCGGGGTGGCATTGGGGCAAGCCTGACGGCTCGCACAAGCGGATAGCATGGCCGCCGGCCAGCCCTTGAAGCTATTTTGCGACGGTGGGTTCCTACACCGCGATGCGACGCATGTTCTTGATGCCAACGCCACCCCACTCCAGGTCGATTTCGTAGTCCCGAAGTTCCTGCTCTTCCATGTTCGAGAGCAACTCGCGGAATTTCAGCAGCGTCATCATTCGTTCCCGGCGGCCGTCATGGGTTCCCCAGCTGAACTCGAGGACGCCGTCGTAGGATGACTTAAACACTTCCAGCTCCCGCCGGGACGGCAATCCCCGATCCAGGACGGTCAGAAAGACGGTCTCGAGAATCGAAAACTGCTGCCGGTAGGTGGCAAGCAGCGTGTACATCTCCTGCCAGTCAAAGACCTTGCTCAAGACGGGAATGAGCGACGTCATCCCGTCGAATATGATCAAATTCCGCTCGGCGTGGTTGATGAGGAACTCGCCCAGTGTTCGGAGGAACTGGCGGTAATCCTCGATCGTGATTTGGGGAGTCACGGGTATATCGATCGTGCCGTTGTGTTTTTCTCTTGCGGCCATCAACCGCGCGAGTGTCGATAACGACGCGAACTCTTCGAGAAAACTCGTGAACTCGATTCCGTCCAGTACCGGTGAAATCCAGTCACGATTGATGACGTTCGAGAGCTCTCGCTCGAACTGCTCCTGTGTTTGCGAAAGCGACACGTAGTGAACCGACTCCGGCCATCGGATATGTTCGCCCGCGTACGCATCCCCACGTCCCGGCAGGCGTCCACCCGATTGGTGGATGCCGTGAAAGAGCGCCGCGGTGAACAGAAACTCCCGATGTCCCGTTCCCAGCTCACCGAGCGTTAACACCGTATAGCCCGGGAGTACGCCCCCGCCCAGGCGACTGTCCAAATCCGGCACGCCGAGGGGGATTCGTGTCGAGTGTGCAGTCATGGGGTGAAACGTACCGCCGCGGGTAGTTCTCGCAGGGGCGATCGATGCCTCACGGGATTCATAGGTGGAGTGGTCCCGCGACGACGGTTTAAACCTCTCGCGATGACTGCGCCTCGCGACGTTCAGGACCCGTCCCCGTCGAGCGCTGCCTGGAGGGACCGGCGCAGCACGTAGTGCAACACGCCGCCGTGTTCGACGTAATCGACACCCATCTCGGTCGGGATTTGCGCGGTCACCGGGAAAGCCGTCTCGTCACCGGCTTCGTCCGTCACAACGACCTCGTACTCGCCACCGGGCTCGAGCCCCGCCTCGATACCGCGGATGGTGAAGTACTCGCCCCCTTCGATGCCGAGCGATTCCCAGGACTCCCCGTCGGCGAACTGGAGGGGGAGCACACCCATTCCCAGCAGATTGTCGCGGTAGATCCTTTCGTAACTCGCGGCGATGGTTGCCCTGATCCCGAGGAGGTCAGTGCCTTTGGCAGCCCAGTCCCGGCTCGAGCCGGTCCCGAATTCCTCACCCGCCAGGACTACGAGCGGCACGTCTTCCTCGCGATAGCGCTCGCTGGCTTCGAACACGGTCGTTTCCTCACCGGTCGGATGATGGATCGTGTATCCGCCCTCACGGCCGTCCAGCATCTCGTTCTCGATCCGGACGTTCGCGAAGGTCCCGCGCATCATCACCTCGTGGTTGCCGCGTCGCGCCCCGTAGGTGTTGAACTCGTGGGGTTCCACGCCATGCTCTCTGAGCCACTGCCCGGCCGGTAGCTCCGGGCCGAAGGGGCCGGCTGGACTGATGTGATCCGTGGTGACGGTGTCGCCCAGCGTGAGCAGACACCTGGCATCCTCGATGTCCGAAACCCCAGGCGCCTCCAGCGAGAACTCCTCGAAGAACGGCGGTTCCCGAATGTAGGTGGATTCGGGGTCCCAGTCGTAGACGTCCCCCGTCGGGGCATCGAGTGACTCCCACCGCTCATCACCCTCGTACACGTCGGCGTACTTTTCCTCGAAAAGGGCGGGCGAGACGCTCTCGTGGATCGCGCGGTGGACTTCTTCTGCGTCCGGCCAGATGTCCTCGAGATAGACCGGCTCTCCCTCGTCGTTCGTGCCCACTGGTTCCTCGCTGAGGTCGATGTCGATTCGCCCGGCGAGGCCGTACGCGACCACCAGCGGGGGACTGGCCAGGTAGTTGGCTCGAATCTTCGGGTGGATCCGGGCTTCGAAGTTTCGGTTACCCGAGAGGATACTCGATGTCCAGAGATCGTGCTCGTCGATGGCGGCTTCGATCGGGTCCGGCAGCGGCCCCGAATTACCGATACACGTCGTACACCCGTACCCGACGACGTGATACCCCAGTTCCTCGAGATAGGGCAACAGACCGGCGGCATCCAGGTATTCGGTGACGACACGACTTCCAGGCGCCAGGCTGGTTTTGACGTATTCCGGCACGTCCAGACCCGCCTCGACCGCGTTCTGCGCCAACAGGCCCGCAGCGAGCATCACCGACGGATTCGACGTATTGGTACAGGACGTAATTGCGCTCACGACGATGCTCCCGTGGCCCATCTCGACCTCAGTGCCGTCGTCTAGGGTCACGTTCACTCGGTCATCAAGCGTTGGGCGCTGTTGTAACGCGACCGAGCCCGATCCGGTTGCTGCTTCTGCATCGTCTAGCACACCCTCTTCTGCGAGGAGCTCCTCGAAGTGTTCGTCGAGCCCGGACAGGTCGATACGATCCTGTGGTCGTTTGTGTCCGGCGAGACTCGGTTCCACGCTCGAGAGATCGAACTTGACGACTTCGGTATACTCCGGTTCCTGTTCGCCAAACAGTCCCTGGGCTTCCAAGTACTCCCGGACGACCTCGATGTGGTCCGGATCGCGGCCCGTGAGTTCGAGATAGTCGAGCGTTTTCTCGTCCACGGGGAACATGCTGATCGTCGAGCCCTGTTCCGGGGCCATGTTCGCGATTGTCGCCCGGTCGGGGACGGACAGCGAGGAGACGCCAGGGCCGAAGAACTCGACAAATCTGTCGACGACCCCGACGCCGCGAAGGAGCTCGGTGAGATGGAGGACGAGATCCGTTGCCGTTGCGCCCTCGTTCAGTTCGCCGGTCAGTCGGACGCCGACGACCTCCGGGAGTTCCATCGAGATCGGTTGGCCGAGCAACGCGGCCTCGGCCTCGATGCCTCCGACGCCCCATCCCACGACGCCGATCCCGCCGATCATCGGCGTGTGGCTGTCGGTCCCGACGAGCGTGTCCGGATACAGCCACCGGCCACCATTCTCCTCGCGGTCGTGCACGACCCGGCCGAGGTATTCGAGATTGACCTGGTGGACGATTCCCGTCCCCGGCGGAACGACTTCGAAGTCCTCGAACGCCTGCTCGGCCCATTTGATGGCACGGTACCGCTCCTCGTTTCGCTCGTACTCCAGCTCGACATTCCGTTCGTAGGCGTCCTCGCTCCCGAAGTAGTCGACCTGCACACTATGATCAATTACCAGGTCACAAGGGATCTCTGGCTCGACAATCCCTGGATCGGCCCCGGCCCGCTCGGCCGCCGACCGGAGGGCAGCCAGATCTACCACAGCGGGAACACCAGTAAGGTCCTGGAGCACGATCCTCGAAGGTGAAAAGGGGACATCCGCATCCGGCACGTCAGGTTCCCAGCCTGCGACCGCCTCTACGTCCGCCGCGGTCACGGTCTCCCCGTCGACGTTCCGGAGAACTGACTCCAGCAGCACCCGGATACTCACGGGCAGACGGTTCAGCTCGCACAGCCCATGGTCTTCCAGGACGGTGAGATCAGCGATATTATACTCGGATCCATCGATCTCGATGGATCGCATGGCGTCGAAGGGATCACTCCCCGGCATAGCGGAAGTTGATGCCGACCCGGTGATAACGCTGTTCAAACGTCTTCACGACGGGCGCCCGTGGTAGATGGTCACGCACCCTTGCGGTCGGAGACGGCGCTCGCGCCTCCTAGGTCCCGACCAGCCTGGCAGCGAGGACGGTCAGATACACCTTTAATGTCCGAGCCGATACCAGTCCCCGTTAGATGCCAGACGTCCGGGAAGCGACGGAATCGTTGCTCGCTTCCCGCCCGGAGCTCGAGGGCCCGATCGAAGAGATTCTGGCCGTCGATCGGTCGACCGAGACATGGACGTTTGACGACGTCCCCGTCGATTCCGGCGTATTCGGTGAGATTGTGGACGCCGGGATCGTAGAGAAGACGAACGGGGCATACCGGATCGCAAACCGATCTGCCGTGGAGCGGGCGCTCGGAGCACACGAAACGGAGGGAAACGCCCTTCGCGCGATCCAGGATCGGATCCAAGTCGATCCTGGCTTGTTCGTCCCGTCGGTATCAGCGAGTACCGTCGTGGCGCTCGGAGGGGCACTGGTCTTCCTCTTCGCGATGCGCCTGCTTCATCTACGTGACGTATTCCGAGGCGATCGCGTACTGTCGCCGGCCAACGATCCGTATTTCTACCGCTATATAAACGACGAACTACTGGCAATCTCAACCGATCCACTGTCGCTCGCCGTCGTCGCCGACTTGCCGTCTCGGGCAGCGGGCCGGCGGCCATTTGCCCACGTCGCAAACTGGTGGGTCGCGGCGCTTCTCGGCGGCGATCAGTGGGCGGCGGAGATGACCGCTGCGTGGTTACCAGTTGTCGCTACCGTGCTCCTTGGGGTGGTGTTGTACTGGACGGCGACGATGGTGTCCGGGGATGTCCGGATCGGGGTGGCGACCGTGTTCGTGTTCGCACTGAGTCCGATCCACGCGGTGTATGGTGGTCTCGGCTTCCTCGAACATCGGCTCCATCAGTATTTCTGGATGGGCGTGACCCTGCTGGCGTTGACGTATCTTGCCGTCGATTTCGGGCGGTGCCGCGCTAACGTCCGGGTGGATCGACCTGTGCTGGCGCACTTCACATCACCCTGGACCTGGCTGGCAAGTGTGACCGTCGCGGTCAGCCTGGCGTTGTCGATCCTTGCGTGGGGTGGCTCCATCATGATGACGTTTCCGCTGCTGGGGTATGTCGGATTCCGTGCCGCCTTGGACGTCCGCGAAAATATCTCGCCAGGGCTCGTGAACCTCCCACTGATGGCGGGCCTGACCGGGACCGTCGCGTTAACTACGTGGTTTCATTTCCGGTGGGGGTGGCACGAGTCGTTCGTGGTGTATGTCCCGCTCTTGACGCTCGTCGGACTCGTCGGGATTTTCCTGGTGGGGGAGGCGTTTCGACACGCCAACTGGCCCGTTCCGGTGTATCTCGGCGTCCAGGCGGCCACCGGAATTGTCGGCATCTACGGTTTCAGACGGCGGTTTCCGGATATTTGGGATCGGCTCCGATCGCGGGCTGATGACCTTATCTACCGGGAGTCGGCGGTCGAGACGACGTCTCTGTTCGCGCACGAGTGGGGTGGACTGCTATCGCCAGTAATGCAGAACGGATTCGTCTTCGTGATCGCGCTTGTCTTTCTCGCGTGGGGCTGGCTCGTCGTCTCTCGATCATACCATCCTGCTATGCTCGTGCCGGTCGCCTATGCCACTGTCTGGCTGGTCCTCGCCGCGATTCAAATCCGGTTTGCCGCCCAGTTGTGGATCCCACTCTCCATTCTCGGAGGGTTCGGACTCGTGGCAGTCCTGAGCTGGTTGGATCTTGCCCGTTCGAGCCCGCTCGTGCGCGATCGGACGGAATCTGCCGGATCCCAGTCCCCCGAACGAGTATCTACGACGCGGATTCACTTGCCGAGGGATGCCGGCCAGGTGGCATGGATCGTCGTCGTGTTGGTGTTTCTGGGCGGATTGAGTGTCTTGTTCATGGCATCTACCGTCGCCGAGACCACGTACGACGACGATCAGTACGCTGCCCTGCTCGCAATGGAGGAACACTACGACACTGTCGCGGACGCGGACCACGAGGATTTCGTACTGAGTAACTGGGGGCACAACCGCATGTACAACTACTTCATGCACGGTGACGCGGACAGTTACGGTTACGCTCGCTCGCATTACTTCGATTTTGTCACGGACGATACGGCGGATGACTGGTTTGATCAGTTCGACGATCGGGTGGGGTACGTGGTGGTGAATGACGTAGAACAGGTACCCGCCAGCGACATTGTCCAAGCGAAACTCCACCACCAGCTCGATCCGGATGGTGGCGATCTTCCCCCTACCGCGCACTATCGGGCAGTTTACGTGGGCGATACAGCCACCGCCTATGCAGTGGTGCCTGGGGCGACGATAACGTACAATAGCACGGATGCCCCCGTCGAATCGGTCACCACCGAGGTCACCATCGACGATATCGCGTTCACGTACGAACAACCGTTCGAAGCCGTCGATGACGAGTCTACCGCCGCGACGGTGGCGTATCCTGGCGAATACGACATCGCTGGGGAGTCGATCGAGGTCGGAGAGGCTGACGTGGTGAATGGCACCGAGATCGTCCTGGGAGATGGTCAGTAGCTGGTTTGCGGACCGCTGCTCATTGACGGCGGGGGATTCACAAGTACTGCCCGTCCGGGGACGCGTCACTTGCGGCGATGGAGCCGCATGAACGGAGATCCGTCAATCACGTAACCGCGAGGTTGTTGGTTGTTCCGCTCCAAGCCGCGGTTATGCGGGGTGTGCATGCATGATCGATCCGACTGTGCTGCTCGCGAGCGGTATCGTCGAGACGTTATTTCCGCGTGGAATCGCTCACTACGCGATCGGGGGGGTCTTGATCGGGCTCGGTGTCGTGGTCATCTACCTCGGGACGGGGCTGATTCCCGGTGCGAGTACCTTTCTCGAGTCAACCTGGTCGTACGTCTCCAGACTCGAACGCTTCCAGCAGGCACGGTTCGTGCTATCGCGTGATTGGCGTGTCCTGTTCACTGGCGGGATCGTGCTTGGCGCAGCGATCTACGCGGTGACGTTCCAGAGCGGGCTCGTCTCGAGCTCACTCCAACCCGTCGCGACGACGGGAGAACTGCGTGAGATTGGCGGCTTCACGATCTGGGTAACGGAGGTACAGCCCTGGCGGCTGTTCGCCGGGGGCATCCTGATCGGGATCGGCACCCGGGTCGGGAAAGGCTGCACGTCCGGTCACGGCGTCTGTGGGGTTGGCTCGCTCTCCAATACCTCGATCGTGAACGTGGCTACCTTCATGCTGCTCGCGATCGGGACGGCGTTGCTCGTCCAAGCGGTGGGGATCACGCCATGAGTGCGAACGACGGGAACCTGGCATTCAATGCACTGATCCTGTTCGGGGGGATCGTCTTCGGGTTTGGCCTCGGGTTCAGTCACATGGCCCAACCAGAGATCGTGCTCAGTTTTCTGCAGCTCCAGGATTTCGGATTGCTGTTCGTCATGGGTGGTGCGGCAGGTGTCACGATGGTGTCGTTTTTCACTATAATGCGCTTGCGCACGAGCGCGCCGCTGACCGGCACGGGCTACAGCCGTCGGCTGAAATCGATGGACGCGAACGTGCTATATGGCGGCGCAATCTTTGGCGTCGGCTGGGGACTCTCGGGGATCTGTCCTGGCGCGGGATATGCCAGTCTCGGTATCGGGAACTATCCCATCCTCTGGGGGATCGGCGGAATGTTCATCGGGGCGTACATCCAGGGATACGTCCGGTCAGACACGTGGCTGGCCGACCGGATAACGGCTCGCCCAGATTGAGCCTGGGGTCGGACAGCTTGCGAGATGGTGGCTGGCTGTCGAACCCGTGCTGGCGGCGGTGGTGTGTCGGTGTACTCGTGAAAGGGCTATCAGAAAGAAGATTCGCGACCGCCAAGATGTCGGCAAGCTGGTAGCATAAGACCTGACTGGATATCGTGTGTTCACTCGCAACGGCATGCTCCTTGTGGCGACCCGGACGTTGCCTCGAGGGGGAGCACGGTAGTCCGGGAGA
>SKQO01000091.1 GCA_007118975.1 Halobacteriales archaeon
GTCGCGATACGTTTGTCGCGGTCAGAGAGTTCCGATTCGAGTCCTTTGAAGTGCTCGAGCGCCTGCCCGATACTCATACAGCTGACCTCCGTAATTCCGGTTTCTCCCACCAGGACAGCTCTGCTTTCCGGCCGGAGCCGCGTCCCGTCACAGGCAGGACACTCGGTCGTCGTCATGTAGTCCTCGATGTGATCGCGGGTGCCCTGACTGTCCGTCTCGAGGTAGCGCCGCTCCAGGTTGGGAATCACGCCCTCGAAGGGCTTTCGCTTGCGGCGGCTGCCGCTCCGGGTCGTCCGTCGAAACTCCACCGGCTCGTCAGTCCCGTAGAGGAACGCCTCTTGGACGTCCGTCGGAAGCGACGAAAACGGGGTCTCGATGTCAACCCCGAAGTGGGCGCTGACGGCGTCGAGTCGGGTCCGGTAGTACGATCGGCCGTAGCTCCACGGCTCAAAGACCGTCCGGATCGGCTTCTCAGGATCCTGGATGACGAGATCTTCGCTGACCTCCTTTGTGACACCGATCCCGTCACATTCGCCGCAGGCGCCATGTGGACTGTTAAACGAAAAACTCCGTGTCTCGATTTCCGGGAGATCGATCCCGCAGTGAGTGCAGGCGAGCTCCTCTGAGAATTCAACGATCAGCCGCTCGTCAGCTTCCGTTGCACCGAGTGCGCCGGTCCGGCGGGATTCAGAGCCAAGGTCGACGTCATCGGGTGGATCGGGAAGGATCAGCTTGAGGACGCCGTCCGCCTCATTCAGGGCGGTCTCGACGCTATCGGTGATACGGGTTTTCGCCTCGGGATCGATTCGGATCCGATCGACGATGATGTCGATCGTGTGATCGTAATTTTCGTCCAGGTCGGGACGATCGGCCGTGAGGTCGTGTTCTTCACCGTCGACTTCGACGCGGCTATATCCCTCGCTCACCAGCTCATCGAACCGATCCTGGAAGGCCCCCTTCTGGTCGCGAACGATTGGCGCCGCGATCTTCGCACGCTTCTCCTCGGGGAGTTCGAGGATTCGCTCGACCATTCGCTGGGCGCTCTGTTCACCCACCGGCCGTTCACATTCTGGGCAATGGGGGTCACCAACCCGTGCATACAGCAACCGAAGATAATCGTGCAGTTCGGTGACGGTCCCGACCGTCGAGCGTGGATTGTTGGCTGCATTCTTCTGGTCGATCGAAATCGCCGGTGAGAGCCCTTCGACGGCTTCGACCTGTGGTTTGTCCATCTGTCCGAGGAAGTTTCTCGCGTATGCCGACAGGCTCTCGATGTATCGGCGTTGTCCCTCGGCGTAGATCGTATCGAACGCGAGCGAGGACTTCCCCGACCCGGACATGCCGGTCACGACCGAGAACGACTCGCGTGGGAGGGTGACGTCGACATCCTTGAGATTGTTCTCGGCGGCACCGCGAACCTCGATCACGTCCCGACTCATCGAAAGCTCTTGTGCGTTCGACCCGTGAAATGCTGTCGGTTTCGGCTCGCCGATTGAACGCTGATCAGGGCAATCTCTCACAGAATTCAGTCATCCAACGTGGCGTCGTCTGCTGATTCCTTGGAAGTTGCTCCGTGCGGGGGCGTTGGGTGATCCTTGGCGTCGACGACCCCGGAAAGCCAGGTCCCACGAGCGAACCATATCCCCGTGACGATCACAGCCACGACGTAGGACACGGCGACTGCGGCCCACACTCCGTTGACGCCCATCTCTGTCCACGCGAGCAGGGCGAACGCCAGCGGGAGGCGAATGATCCACAGTTCGAACACGGAGAAAATCATCGAGGCACGGGTACTTCCACTCCCCCGGATCCCGCCAAGGAGCATCTGGAAGACCCCCAATGCGATGTAGGACGGCCCGGCGATCCAGATATACGCGGCCCCGTATGCGATCACCGCCTCGGGATTGCCACCTGCCCCTTCGTCAATAAAGAAGCCGACAATCGGTTCGGCGAAGGGATATGCAAGTGCGATCGTGGCCGCAAACGCAACGACGATCACCCCTGAACTGAGATACACGGCCCGTTTGGCGCGCGCATATTGTCCGGCCCCGATGTTCTGTCCAACGACAGTTTCAGTCCCTCTCGAGAGTCCCAGTGCCGGCATAAACATGAGCGATGAGAGCCGATGCAGGATCCCCCATGCCGCCACGGCGTCGTCTCCTGCAAGCGCGAGGATAACGGTCATTAGTGCCAGCCCGAGCGATCGCATGCCGAGCTCGACAGCCGTCGGTGCACCGATTTCGACGATACGAGTGACGGTTTCACGCTCGAGGAAGAGATCCCCGATGGTCGGTTTGATCCCGACGCGTCCACTAAATAACAGAACCACGCCGACGAGCGCGGCGAATCCTTGGGCAATAACGGTCGCAAAGGCGGCGCCTTCGACGCCCCAGCCCGAAAAGCCGGTCGCGGCATACAGGCTTGATTCCAGTTCGGTCATGCCGAACCAGATGAAGATTGGATTGTCCTCGAACCCGAGGATGAAAAACGGGTCGATGACGACGTTGATCACGACGCTGATCCCCATCATGTAAAGCGGCGTCTTGGTATCTCCCCATCCTCGGCAGACGGCATCGAAGAGGAAAAACCAGAACAACA
>SKQO01000103.1 GCA_007118975.1 Halobacteriales archaeon
AAACCGTCCAGGACGTGTTCTACCGGATCCTCTCGCGTGAACCTTTCAGTACTTGGCGTGAAGAGGACCCCAACCGTTCGGTTCGTCTCGCCCGACTCTCGAACCTCATCGAAGCGTATTCGAACGTATACAGTGGAAACCTTCGCACGTCGGCCAACATACCCGGGCACTTCTCTCACGGTTGGCTTCGAGGATTTTACTACAATTTCCTACAGTATGTTGCAACCTCAGGGTTCGACGAACCAGAGGACCCCTATGACCAGATTCCCAAGGGATTCGTCCAAGTGATGACCGTGCATCAAGCGAAAGGACTTGAATTCCCAGTCGTCTTCGCCGGCGACATCAACAAGCAAGATGGTCCCGGCGGCAGCCATTTCATGGAAAACGAATTGGCACCCTACTCCGGGCTTTCTCTCGATTCGACGCAGGGTGAACGGGCTGATCGAGACAACGTACGCCGCTTCTTTGTTCAATATTCACGGGCACAGGACCAACTCGTGTTAACAGGATCGAGAAATTCTGTCAAGCAGATCGCACTCGGCCATGATCCCTCCGGCCAATCAATCACGACGGGGTGGTTCGATGCGAACGACGCCGAAATCAGGACGGATGCCGATTTCGAACAATACAGTTCCATCAACCGTGACTTCGAAACCAGCGACGGCCCGCGGCGTCGCTACAGTGTGACTGGTGATATCCTTTCGTACCGACGATGTCCTAGGCAGTACGGACACTTCACCGACTTCGGTTTTTCACCGGCAGGATCGGGTCAATTGTACTTCGGTCAAGTGGTTCACAGAACGCTGGACCGAATCCACCAACAGTACAAGGGACAAATTGAAGCGAAGCCAGCGGGGGTAGTCCCCGACGATGAAACCGTAGGAGAGTACTTCGACCAAGTGAGCGAGTCCCTGGTTTCTCGGGGGATTTACCCGATGAGCAAGAAGGCCGAAGAGAAAGCGCTAGAGTACATACTGCGATTCAATCGACAGATGGGTGAAGAGTTGTATCCAGCCGTGAAGGATACTGAACATCAACTCAAGCGTCAACACGAAGACTTCGTCCTTGAGGGCACAGTAGACGTGCTGACCAGGTCAGCACCGGACGACGAGGATCCTGGCCACTGGGAGATTTGGGATTACAAAGCAACACAGGTCCCGTCCGAGGGGAGTCATGACCTACAGAACTACCGCTTTCAAATGCAGGTGTACGCGGGGCTCTTCGAACTGAAGAACGGGAAATTACCCTCCCGAGCGGTACTGTACTTCCTCGGGGAGGATCGCCCACAAGACGCTATGGTCGAGATCGCCTTCTCCAGGGAAAAAATTGATCGGGCTATCGAGATTTTTAGTAGTACGGTTACCGATATCGAAGAGAGCCGACGGAGGGAGTCCTGGCCCGCTCCTACCCCTGAAGATGCTCCAACAGAGGAAACATGTACCGACTGTGACCTTCGGTGGGATTGTCCCGCCGTCGAAGGGAAGTATCCTCTGCGAACTCCTTGAAAAACTACGGGATTGACGAAAATTTTAACCTGATACTCGGTGTGGGTTTGTGAACATGGAAACCAGCAACATTCACTTGAGTTCCCTCTCCTCAACCAATTGCTCAGACGTTCAACGAATTGGACCACTTGAACAAACCTATGAAATAAAAGCAAAGAGGAGGCTAATAGAATTTATTAAAACTCCCTGGATGATTTTAAATAATAAACAAATGATTCCTCTAATACCAAAGAAAAACGGTAACGGTGGCTAAAGAATGTGGCCTTATCATCTATCAGCCCGCGTACCTTGGCATGACAACGGATGGGTGGGTACTGTTTGTAATAAACCTCAGCACAATGCGTCATGCTCGGTTCTCAAAAATATTCAACAGAATCGAAATGTCGATGAAGAGGTCCCAGTAGCAGGCGAATCGCTCAGTAGCATCGGAATGGATGAGAGACCGCCTTGCGTGAAAGAAGGAGTCTCCTTCATGGCGGATGAGACGCTCATTACAGAACACGAACATCCGTATGGGTTCCTTTGGGAAAATCTGGAAACTACACCACTTCAAAGTCCCTCATATTCTGTTAACACCGTTCCGTTTGAGCGGATGCTCAAAGAAAACGCTGAGGAGATAGGCCGGGATTGGGACCTTGATGTAGATCTCGAACGCGAACCTAGCGAAACAAGGGGATATGAGTGGGTAAATAACCCAACCAACCAGGAAGCTCTTCTCGATGGGTTCTTCGATGTTCTAAGAGAGGATCAGTCTCTTGTCTTCATGTATGCAAAGAAAACACCTTTGTTTGAGGAAAAGAGGCCAGTTTTGATCGGTGTAGGGTGGGTCAATGATATCCCCCCAGTCCAAGACTACGAAGGTAGTGACCGAGGAATGCGTCAATTCCTATGGGAACGCCCAGTTTCCCACTCGATTCGTCCAGACTTCTCCGAAGGGTTTGTGATGCCGTATCGGGACATAATCGAAACCTGTAATGAAAATGATATCGACCCGGGACGATTTGCTGCACTCGTACCCGGCGCTACAGGCACTGACTTCCTGTTTCGATCAGGACTCGTTAGCACGGACTCTGCTTTGGCGGCTTTGATATCTTTACGTGATGCCTTACAATTGATAAATGAGGAACTTGACCTCGATGGTCCGTGGGAACAGGTTCTTTCTTGGCTCGAAGATCGTATCGAGGACTGCTGGTTCGACCGTGGACCATGTCCAGGTATACGTGGCGTGTTGGGGGCTGCCGGTGTAGATGGGTCTGCAGCAGCGAGCCTGGAATTACATCACCTCGCAGATGGAACGGATCCTTGGCCGATTCTAGCTGACGCCTGTAACGGCGAAGCGGCAAGTGACAATCTGGAACGCTACTTCAGTGGTATGGCAGGTTTGCGTCTACAACGAATAATTGAAGAGAAGGGTGAGGAGTATGAACTCTACCGATTTTTATCTCGGTTCTCCCTCTCCAGCGATCAAATAGAGGCCTGGCTAAACTCACCTGATGCAGGTGATGCGTTGGAAAACCCCTATCAGTTATATCTGAAAACACGACGGTTGGAGGAACCGATTTCGCTTCAAACCATTGAACGGACCATTTATGGGGAGAAGCCTACGTCAGGACATGAAATCGGGCTTTCGAGTGAGTGGCAGGATCCCCCGTATGACAAGCCAGAGCGGCTCGAAGCAATCGCAGTAGCAACGCTTGAGGAAGCCAAGTCCGAGGGTCACACCTGGCTACCCGAGGAAGCCATCATATCGAAGTCAAAACAACTCATCGACCGCCACCCGCCGTCGATGAAATCCGGCGATATGGATATTCTGACAGAAATCTCAGGAAACCTTAACAATGTGGACGATAATGGCTTCCAGTTAGAGTACCTCGCGGAAGCTGAGTCTGTTATCCGCGAAGAAGTGAATGAGCGAGTAACTCAACCAATCACCCAACCGACCTTCGAGGCCCGGAAAGCGATCGACGAAGCCATCGGCGTACCCGTACAAAATGACCGTGATGAACAGGCGCGGCAGGAAAAGGTGGATGCCCTTGAGGTGCTAACGAATGCTTCCATTTCATCCTTGGATGGACCAGCCGGTTGTGGGAAAACGACCGTTATCAAGGCATTGGCAGATGTACTGGCCGAGGAAGGTCCCGTTCTCTGCTTAGCACCGACAGGAAAAGCGCGGGTTCAAATAGAACGGAGCTTTGACGAATTCAAAAAGTCTCGACCGGAATTCCGAACGATCCACTCCTTCCTGTTAGTCAATGATCGCTACGACTACGAATCGGGAACTGTCGATTATACTGACGATGGCCTTGTTTCCGATGAATATGGAACTGTGATCATAGATGAAGCCAGCATGCTTGACACGGAAATGTTGGCCGCGTTATGTGCCGCGATATCGAAAAGGTCCAGGCTGATCTTGGTGGGCGATCCGCGTCAACTTCCACCGATCGGACCTGGTCGCCCATTCGTCGATATTCTTGAGACTCTGCTCGAACACCCAGATGGTGCTACCGCTCAACTTCAAACGATAATGCGAAATTCGAGCGAAGAGGAGTCCGCCTTCCGTTTTGCCCGTTTGTTCGATGCTGAAGAAGATGTGGTTGATGATTCAGTATGGAACTGGCCAAATCGTCAATCCAAGGGCAACTTAACATTCGAATACTGGGCAGAACACGATGAGTTGTATAAGAAAATTCATAAATGGATTGATGAACGTTTGCCAGATACGTCGGATAAAGAGAAAGCCTTCGACGAATGGTTGGGAGCCAACCCATACCAGGACACACATTTCTTTGACCTTGGCTGTGGCCTAAAAGCCGATTCCTGGCAAATTCTCTCACCTCGTCGGACTGGACCCGGAGGAACCGATGAGATCAACATGGAGGTGAAAAATGAGTATCGCAATCATTGGCTCCGACAAGCGACCCAGCAATGGAGCAAAATCCCTCAACCAATGGGTGATATGCAGGTGACCTACGGCGATAAGGTGATTTGCAACCAGAATCAACGCAAAGAAGCAAATGAGGTCTATGATCCCGAAGGGAAAGCCCTGAAATATGTTGCAAACGGGGAGATCGGTGTGGCGGTCGGACCCCGAAAAACAGTAAAGACCGAGGATAACTGGAAGCGCCTGAAGAACTCGTTGGAAGTCGAATTCTCCAGCCAGGCCGATGTCAAATACACATTTTCAGTCCATGAGGATGATACTCTTGAACTTGCGTATGCGTTAACGGCCCACAGAGCCCAAGGGAGTCAATTCGAGGAAACCCTTCTTGTCGTGCCGAAGTCGTTTTTCGTGGGTCCGGAGATGTTGTATACGGCACTCACACGGTCCAGCGGTACTGTCAGTCTCTTGATTGAAGAGGGTGCACAAACCCTGCTGGATGCATCCAGTCCCCGCAGAAGCAAAGTTGGAGGCCGTCTCACCAATTTGTTTAATCCGAGCAAAGTCAACTCGGCTAAAGATTCCTGGTTCGACGCTGACAAAATCCACCGCACGACCAACGGAGAATACGTACGCAGTAAATCAGAACTCGTCATTGCGAACATGCTTCATGAGCATGGCATCCCCTTCGATTACGAAAAAATGTTAGAGAGAAATGGCGAGGTGAGACGACCAGACTTTACGATTCAAACCTCTGACCGCACGTATTATTGGGAGCACTTGGGGATGTTAACTCAACCCGAGTACGCCGATGCATGGGAACAGAAGCAAAAGTGGTACGCAAAACATGGAATCACCGAAGAGTCCGACGAGGAGTCCCTTGTGGTGACAAAAGACGACCCGGATGGTTCCCTGGATGCTCAAAAAATAAAAATGCGAATCGAATCCATTAGCAATCGACAGTGAATTCTCCTTAGTCAGCAACCAAAATCCGGATTGATCACTCCGGTGACCGCACTATTGAACCAGAGGAAACAGTAGTGTTGGTTTCCTATGAATGAACGAAGGTGGACCCCCGAAGTCGGCGAGAAGAGGTTTAGAGTAGGCCTTTGTAACCGCGGTCTGTCATCTTAAATAGCATCACGGCGGAGAGTACCTGTAGAATTGCCTCTCGAATAACGACTGGCTCGACGAAGGTGGCGTCAATGAGCCACGACGGGAAGTTGCTGCAATACACCCTGTTAGAAACTGAGAGTTACGTATGAAGCGAGTTCAATCAGTTCGTTCCGCGATTCGATTCGCCAATTCAGTCGTTTCGGTTTCCGTTGATGTCTCCGTGGTCAAATGAGCTATCAGGCGTTCAAGTTTCGATAACAACTCGGGGAGTTCTGATTCCAATTTCGAGACCTTAGGGGTAGTATGAGCATCCTCACCATCTCCACGTCCCGGGTGCTCATCCTGAGACTGGTCAGCGTCGGTTAGAAACGACGCTAGGGTCTGGAATTCCGAGTTTGCCTGTTGCTCTTCCGGCGTCGAGTCTGGTGACTCATCACCTATCGGGAGTCGGTATGCCTGAGCCCGCTTTTGCTTATAATGCGTTGTGCGTTCATGAACACCCAAATCCGCTGCAACTCGCCCCCGCTCAATGCCATAGTTCAGGAGGCGACGAACTAGCTCGTCCTCGAACCGCTTGATGAGTTTGTCCGTGTCGCTCGGGAATCGACCACGTGCTGTCCGGTCGATTTGGTGTGGAAGGCCCCATTTTCCCGTATCTGCACATTGGTCTACCAACGGGTGGGTGAGTCGGTCGATCCGCCGATCGTGGCCCATGAGGTGCCAGAGTCGCTCGCGGGTCGCCATGTAGGATTTGTTGTCGTCGATGTCGGCCATGATCTCCTGGACCGATGCTGGACCGCGACGAGCGAGGGTGCTGATGATCTCAAAATCATGCGGCAGGAGTTTGAGATCCTCCTGGAGGGTGGTCGTCTTGAATGGAAGGTCATCCGGGATTCGTGTCGTGATGTAGTGGTGACACACCTCGCAGAGTGTCGTTCCGTTGTCCGGATCGTGATATTCGATGTCCTCCGGATTGTCCTCTATGTGATGTGCTTCGAGTCGGGCGGTACCGCCCTTCTCGATCCACCCTTGACCGCAGATACGACACCGGTAGTCGTCTTGGTCAAAGACTTCCAAGCGAACGGGGGTCGGGAATGATCCGTGCGAATTCGTTGTCATGGAGCTCTGTTGTCGGTTGAAGTCGAGGTCCGTTGTGTTGTTACCAAGGGGGAGCACGCACCGGTCCGAACCACCACTCGACCTGAAGGGGCGATCAGGTTGGTCTCAATCCCCGCCACCACACAGGGAGAAACCCAAGGCGAACCGGCCGTGCATATCCACTTACCATCTCTTGGCATATATAACTTTCTAATTCATAGTACAATTGCTACGATTTGTGATTACTATTGGTGAGCAGAACACCTTTTTCCTCCTGCTACGACCCATAGACAAGATGGTCAACCAAAACTACGAACCATCTCCTAAAGAGGAGGGGATATTGGACCTCCTGAAAGAGGGACGAGAGGTCGGTGAACCTTGGGGGTACATCACGCCTGCCTACATCCGAGAACAACTCGAAATCGACGAGGGCAACGAAAGTTTCCACTTACGTCAGCTCGCCAGTGCAGGGTGGATCGAGAAGGTCGCGCGAGGATTTTACCGATTCGTCGAAGATCCTCGGGAAGATTGATTCGACCAACTATCCATTCGTATCAATTCTCTCGGCCGTATCTGTACTACGAGATGAGTGAAAATTACATTATAGTGCCCGCGTCTACACAAGTACTCCTACGAAGGTTCTGGAAGCAGGAGATCTGAGAAATATTTGGAGAGTTTGAATTATGGAGACTCAATTCTTCAGCGGACGGTAGACCATCTGCATCGGAATGCCCCGAACATCTTTCGGCGGTTCCTCGGTCTCTGGAAGGAAACAGAAGCCATCGCCTGGTTCACGTGCTGTCGCGGCCAGAGCAAGTGCGTCTAACACATCGTCAACCTGGACTTGATGGTCGGTTCCCTCCAATCCGGTGAGAGCTTCGTGTAACAGTTCTGCGGGATCGATCAGGACCGATTCTAATGCAGTCAAGCGCTCACCTACACCAGCAGCCGAGGCTTTGGGATGGTGCAACACGTCCCCTTTGAACGCCCGGAAACAGACTTCCGGATGCCCCTCTAATACAGTGTCGGCCGCACCGGTCTTCAAAATATATACATCGACTTCTGCGATGGCTTTGGAGATGTGGTAGGCTTGCTGTGTAATTCGCTTACCTGTGACTTCCTGATTTACGTCGGCCACCTCATCGTACGGGCGGTCATCAGCGGCACGGTGTGCGGCTAGACGAGATGGGGCAGGGAATACCGAACGATATCGTGGACCGATATACTTCCTGGCAGCGACGTCACACCGCCGTCGTACTGGTTCATCTCCATCTCTATCTCGTCCTTCAAGTAGTCCGATTGGAACGTCTACAACCACTTGGCTTCCTCCGGACGTCTCCATCAACGCCTCAAAGTCGGGTTCGACATCGACCGTGATCTCATCAGTTCGCGTCAGGCCGACGACGAGCCACTGGCCTCTCGCCCAGTCCACCCCATATGTAGGCTTTGTTACCATCGTTCCAGCCTACATGCACCCAATATAAATAATCGATTCGCCCCGAAGGGTGGTATGCCAGCGAGTGATTGGAGAACCTGTGATAACACGAAGTCTCTCTTCAAGATGGTCTCGGACGGGAAATACATGCACATATGCATCGAGTGCCTCGCGGGGTATCTGGCGAATAACTCCGAGCTCGTTACGAACTAGTGGGAGCGAAATATCTGAGAAACGGCTCACGCCACCTGCTAGTCCAGTTTCTGGAGCTGTCTCTTAAGGACATCGACCCTATTTTGATATATGCCATAGTGGCTGTAGAACCAAACGCAGTAGACCTGGAGCACCCCCCTTTCGACAACAATCGTGGCGTGCTTGATTTCGGGAGGCTGGGTCATCGCGTCCGCCTCCAAGTATCTGACAGCCTATCGAAGGTGCTAAATCGGATTTACCTCTAAGGCATTTAACTGGGTTCATTTTTCGTCTCCAACCCTTAGGGTCGCTCACACGGTCGAAAACGGACGACTCAGGAACATGGTGGATGGGAGCGCACTTGTTCGCCGTTTAGGCCAGATGTGCTCTCTCGAAGGCGGCGTCCCCAATTGGTCCTGAGATATGGGCCTATGGAAAGCGGGGGACTAATGAATCTAGTGTACGCCGGTTTGATCGGCGGGTTGATAACGTCGGACGCGATGGATTCCGTAGATCATGGGTGGTGGGAACGAGCTGACCGAGCTGTACGATGGCCTCTCCGTTCTGTATGGGTCGTTGCCTCTGGAGACCCACCAGAAGTGGAAACTCGCGGTCCGATCCGTCCTGTACGGAGACGACTTGCTCGCGGCGAACGCGTCGTGCTACGGTGAACAACAGAAGGTTCGGAATCGGGGGACCCGGGCGGAGTACGTCCAGACACGTGGGGACGGCGACAGAATAACGTCGTTTTCGGCGATCAAGGTTGCGGAGCCGCGACCCGAGGATCGAGAGTACGTGCCGGCGGGCGCGGTGCTCCCTGTCGCTCCCGACTCTGGGCAGGTACTGCCGGTGATGGTATCAGAGAACGAGGTCGAGTGGGCGATTTCGTTGCTGGCTGAGTTCCCGGCGGAACCGGCGGCTGACCTCCCCGGTGACGGCGTGGACGTGCTGCTTGACCCAGCCAAGGTCCGGGTGGCGAGGAGCCGCGACTGTCGGGGACCCAGGTCACCTACCGAGACGACCATCCTGTTCGTGAGCGACACGCATCTCGGATACGAGAACCGCGAGCGGACGGGTAGTGGATCCACGGTCTCGTGGTTCCATGACGTATCGAGTCGGGAGGCGTTGAATCAAATAGTGCAGATTGCGACGGCGCAGGAGGTGGAGGCTGTCGTTCACACCGGCGATATCCTAGATCACGAGGTGGACCCGTACACGTTAGCGTACGCCGACGCGTGTTTTGAGACGCTCTCAACACACGGAATCCCGATGTACTGTATTCTCGGGACGCACGACCATCGGGCTGCCAATCCGAGTCACCGGGAATCGGTAGACGGGATTGCTTGGCTCAGACAACAGGTCCGGAAGGGTCACCTGACGGAGTTGACCACGAGCCCGACACGGATTGCTAATGGGCCGGTTAATGCGTATGGGATTTCGGCAGACAACATCGGATTGGATGATGTCGGTACCCAAACGTCCCTGGGCTGGTCGCCGGCCGATATCTCGTTCGAGGAGACCCCACCAGGTCCGAACGTGCTGTGTCTGCACGATGACCTCACGTCATACCGGGGGGCCGATGCGGATATCGACCTCGACCGATTGCTCGCTGTCACGTCGGTGTCGTTCGATTGCGTGCTAGTCGGCGACGAGCACCACCCCTGGAACGACGATTTTGAGGAGGGGTACACCTTTGAAACGCTGGACGGGACACCGGTGT
>SKQO01000089.1 GCA_007118975.1 Halobacteriales archaeon
AACGGCTCTGTAGTTTCGCTAGACTCAACGGCTACGACTGCGTTATCTCGGTAGAAAGCGAAGAGACAGATTGGTTTGACATCCGAAATCCGTCTCTTCACCCGCAATGCGGTCGCCAACGCTAAACAAGTTGTCGCTAACCCAGACGAACCTGCCGACCCCAAAGGGGGAGGCAGGTTCGGCGAATGGGCGATGCTGACATTGCATGCGCTCCGACTCGAGATGGGCAAATCCTACCGCGTCACGGTTGATTTGCTCAGCGAGATGCCAGGCATCCTCGAAGAAATTGGCCTCACGCGGTTGCCCCACTACACTGTTCTCCGCACGTGGTTTGCGCGGATTCCAACCACGACGTGGCGGGCGTTTTTCGGTGCCTCCGTCGAGAAACGCACTGGTCATGCTGCGATCGATTCGACTGGCTTCGACCGCGATCAGCCCAGCCGTCACTATGCCAACCGCACCCACTACCGCGTCAGAGCGCTGAAAGTTACTACACTCGTGGATGTCGAAACGCTGTACATCACCGACATCCACTCGACGACTTCGAAGAAACACGATACCAAGATCGGCTCGCAGGTCGCCCGACGCAACGCCGATGACCTGCGGAGCCTTGCTGCCGACCGAGGCTACGACGCGAAGCCTTCCGCGACGAACTCCGCGAAAACGGCATCAGACCGCTGATCAAGCACCGCATCACGAACTCGCTCGATCACGCCCACAACGCCCGCATGGATCGTGATCGGTATGATCGTCGCTCACTGAACGAGACCGTCTTCTCAAGTATCAAACACACGCTCGGCGCAGCCGTGCGTGCCCGACACTGGTGGCTTGAGTTCCGTGAAATGCTGCTGAAAGCCACCGTCTACAACCTCCGCAGATGCGTCCGATATCCATGAAATCCAGCGCCGTATACCGAAACTACAGAGCCATTTTTTTAATTGAAGGAACGTTTCGATAGTGTGTCCCGGTCGGACGAAACCGCGGACGTCAACCTCGGCGCGATCAGGGATGCCCTGACGGATCTGCCGATCCAGTTGGCCGTCGTGTACGGCTCGACGATACGGGGCACCGCGGGACCGCACAGCGATGTCGACGTCGTAGTGGAATTCACCGAGGGTATTTCCGAGGACACGCGTCATCGCGCCCTCCTCCGCGCTATCGTCGAACTGAGCCGTGTGCTGGGGACTGACGACGTCGATGTCGCTGATATTGACGGAATTCGACCAGAAGTCGGTGTGTCTGCTCTCGGGGAGGGAATTGTCGTGCTCGGGGACCCCGATCGTGCCGAGCGACTCCGCAAGCAGTTCGCGAAACGGGCACCAACAAGGACGGACGCGGACCGACGCAGACTGATTGCTCAGTTGCTCACGGAGATGGAGGAAGCTGTTGACGGATGACCAGGATGTCCACGATCGGGTGCTCCCGAAGGTGGCTTTCGTAAACGAGGCGGTTCAGATGCTCGCGAGCAAGCAACCGCTCTCGGAATCCGAGTACCGCGAGGATTCGGAAGCACAGGCTATTGTCGAACGCAGCTTTCACACGGCAATCAAGGCATGTATTGACATCGCCAAACTCCTCATCGTCGCGTCCAGCCGGGAAATCCCAGAACGAAACGCGGATCGGTTCCATCTCCTTGCAGAGATGGGAATTGTATCACACGATACCGCGACCGCAATGGCAGAATCTGCGGGGTTCCGCAATGTGTTGGCACATACGTACGGGGAAGCAATCGAGAACGGACTCGTCTACCGACATCTGCAGGAGGACTTGCACTGGTTTCCGACATATTGCCGGGAGATCCAATCACACCTTGACCTGTGAGAACCTCGGCAGCAAGCGTTGGATAACCCCCGTCTACGGTGAACAAGGCCAGGTCGGCCGTCCGGGCGATCCGAGCGGGAACCCACCTTTTTATCGTCGCACGCCACAGTACCAGGATGGGCGAATCGGAGCGTCTGGAGCAGGCCATCCCGGGGGTCTACAAGACGTTGGCTGCTGCCGAAGTCATCGCATTCGCCGTGGTGTTTGGGCCGTTCGTTGATGCGTCTGCGGCAACGCCAGCCGATATCGACATCGCCGTCAAGTTCAGCGATGAGCTCGCGTCCGACGAGCGGTTCCACGAACTCTGTTGGTTGTCCGGACACCTCCAAGCAAGCAACCGGCCGTTTGTTGATATCGCGGATATCGAACAATTGCCCCTGGCGATCGCTCACGATGCCGTCCAGGGGGAGTTGGTGTACGGAAGTGAGGAGCGATTCGACGCATATCGCAGGCAGGTCGAACAGACGTTTGCGGCCCGGCGTGAGACGATCCGTTCAGCGCAACAGGAACTGATTGACCGCATTGCCGATCAGGGGTTGCATGGCTGACGAACGGGTGGTCGCGACGAAGCTCGAACAGACCGAACATGTTACTGGGGCACTCGTCGCCAACCGATCGAGGATGATCAACGCCCTCTGAATGGCTGCTGAACGAAGTTTCAGATCATGTTCTCGATGATCTCACTCAAAAGCTATGGAATCAGTTCTCCCACTCGGTACGTAACGCGGCTCGATCATCCTCACTGAATTGGTAATTATCCTTCTGGGCAAGCGCCTCGATGATGGCTGAAAGCTCATCACGGCCGGTGATGACCTCGAAGCGGATGCATGCTTGGAGGAGGAGTACCAAATCCCAGACATTAACGGACTCTTGCTGGGCAACTGTACCGACGTGCCGATCGTCGGTCAGCTGTCGCTGTTCGCGATGTATCGCTACTGCAATACATTGAGCGTCGGTGGACGAAAGCGCATGATCACGGATCCTCGAGGCCGCTTCCAACTCCTGCTCGGTGGGCGACGCGATCTCAAGCCAGCCCCCGTTGTACGATTTGACCAGCTCGATCGTATTCACGAATGAAGTATCAGTGGCCTCAGCTTTCGCTAATTCGTCGAATACAGATACTGGTGCAGAGACCTCCTCAAAACATTTCGGAAGAAGTGCTAACCGATCGATTTTGGCGAGAGCGCTGAGGATATTATTGTCGACAATGACCATCGCCGGCTACTTCAGCGACGACAGTTTCTCCTCACGATCGTCGGGATCGAGGAATCCAGGCCGGCGGCTGATTCCTCGGTCGGCGAGTTCGCTTTTGAACTCTTCGGAGGGAACACCGGCGAGTTCTGCGGCCCGGTTCAAACTGATCGATCCGCACCGATATTTTTCGATGGCCAACTCCAGCCTGAGGTTCGGTCGATGCCGGAGGAAGTCGCGGAGTGCGTCCTCAAGAACGGCATCCGCATCCTCGTAACCCCCAATGCTGGCAATGGTTTCGAGGTCTTCCCCAGCTTCGCTCATGTCACACCGTTGGTCGCCTTCAGCCATAAACACTCGGACCGAGCAACTCGAATTGAGCCATCATAGCGATCGGTTGTCCGAAGCGGTTCTATGGAATCGATGGTCGTTCCCACCCGAGCGCTCGAGTTTTACCAATGTTGGCACCCATGGTGGGTGGGTCCGCATCGCGTAACGTACGGACAATCGGCCCCACTGTTCAGGACGTGGTTTGGTGGGTAGATGCCCACTCCCAGGACGTTGTTGTCCGACTCTCGGGGCAGATGGGACAGGAAGAATATCGAGTAGCGGATTGTATGTCGTCGAGCTCTTCCCCGGGTTGGTTTTAGTTGCGTTTTCGCAAGCTAAAGCGGTCCGTTAGCTCATCGATTGGGCGGAGATCCAAATATGGCCGGACGAGATACCAGCTCACGACGCCAGTCGCACCCAGGGTATTGACGGCGGCATCGGTGAGCAAGAAGAGGGTTCGATGGGGCAGAAAATGTTGGCCTGCCTCCATGGCGATCCCGTACATGGCGGCGATGGCGATGACGAATGCGGCCTGTTTCCACCGGTCCAGATGCCAGTCATCGGTTGCGTAGGCGAGGCTGCCCCCGAGGGCGAAGTACGCGACCAGATGTCGCCAGTAGTTGATCGGGATGAACTCGGGTTGGGCGTCGTCGACAACCGTTTCGGGGACGGTCACGAGCGAAGCATAGAAGATGAGGCTGGCGATGGCGAGGACAGCCGCCCATCTGACGGGTGTTGGGAACAACGGGAACGGGATCCTCGGCTTCCCCATGCTGGCTCGATCGCCATCGCACCGCGACGTAATGGTTGCTGATTCGGTTGCGTTGAAGCAACAAATGTGGTGTTCACCATCCTTCTACTTTTACTCAGTATAGGACAGGCTGCGGCGAATTGGCAGTTGTGAATCGGTGAATCTTCACTTGGAGCAATCAGTGAGCAAGGTCGTCCACGTCGAGTTTCACGAAAGCGGTACGTCGAAGCACAAGAATTCCCGTGGGGCAGTAACACACGTGTACCGTGCGAATGCAAAGTCGACCTTTTAATTAGGATGGGAGCAATGTCCCGGTCGTATCGATTTTATGAGCGACGAGAGTGATGATCTCTCCTGGCGGGCGAAGATTAACGCGCTTCGGAGAGTGTTGGCCTGGAAGCCGTATTTGACGTTAGGGATTGTCGGGTTCAGTATCTTTGCGGCGTTCCTCGAGGGGGTCGGACTGAGCTTTATTCTCCCGATCATCGAACTCGGGACGGCCGATCAACCGCCAGAGGATGCCGGAGGCATCTTACTGGCGTTCATCATCGTCTATGAATTGCTGAATATTCCATTCTCGCTCGGCCTTCTCATCCTCGGGGTATCCGCTGTAATGGCGGTAAGATACACGTCGAGTTTCGTCGCGGGGTGGTTGGCGCTGGCACTACGAACGTACTATGAACGTCATTTACGGACCGTCGCGTTCGATCACGCGCTGAGTGCGGAGATCGGCTATTTCGATCAGCAGGGAAGCGATCACATCCTGAACGCGATCATCACCGAATCGCGGTATTCGAGTCGGGTGATCCGGTATTTCATGCGGTTGATCGAGACGAGCTTTCTGGCGCTCATGTACCTCGCCATCACGTTCTACCTCTCGCCGACGTTAACGATTGTTACGCTGGTGGTGCTCGGGCTGGTGACGTACCTGTTCCGGGGGGTGCTCGAGCCGGGCTATGCCGTCGGCGATCGCGTGGCGACCGCGAACGAGCGGGTCCACGAGGTCGTCCAGGCCGGGACGCAGGGCATCCGCGACGTGAAGGTTTTCACCATGACGAGCGAACTGTTCGGGAACTTTAAGGAGCATATCGATCAGTACACGAAGTCGACGATCAAGATCGGACGAAACGAACTCGCGATCGACAAGGGGTTCAATCTCGCTGTGGCGTTGACCGTCTTCGCCCTGGTGTATCTGGCGTTCGTGTTCACGACGCTCAGTGTCGGGGAGCTTGGGTAGTTTTTGTTTGCGATGTTTCAATTAGCGCCATTGGCTGGCAGGTTGAACAAGTGGGTCTATCGGACCGAGAGTTATTTGTCGCACCTCGTACGGACACAGCGGTTCGTGGACGAGCTGGAGGCACAGGAGGAGGCGCTGTCCGGCGAGGAGCCGGCGCCGGATCCCGTCGAGGACGTGGCCTTCGAGGACGTCTGGTTTTCGTATCACGAAAGGGAAGAGGACGTGTTGCGCGGCATCTCGTTCGAGGTAGGGACGGGTGAGTTCATTGGCTTCGTGGGCCAGTCAGGCGCGGGCAAATCGACGATCGTGTCGTTGTTGGCGCGCATGTACGAACCCGATCGGGGGCGGATCCTCGCGAAGGGGACGCCGATCGAGTGGTTGGACGTGGAATCGTGGCGCGAGCGGGTAGCCGTGGTGCGGCAGAATCAGTATATCTTCACGGATACGTTGGAGTACAATTTGACCGTGGGCAAGCGGGACGTGACGCGGAAGGAACTGGATCGGGTCTGCCGGATCGCCAGCGTGGACGAGTTTATAGACGAGTTGCTCGACGGGTACGAGACGCAACTCGGTGACGAAGGCGTGCGGTTGTCCGGAGGGCAGAAGCATCGGGTCGCGCTAGCGCGGGCGCTGTTGATGGATTCGGAACTACCGGTGGTTGACGAGGGGACGAGTGATCTATAATCGTGTCTTGAGCAGGAAATACAACGTTCAATCAAGGCGATGGATCGTGACTATGCGTTAATCGCGTCGCGCATCGGTTGTCTACGGTGGAGAGAGCAGGACGGATTTACACGATGGAGGAGGGCGTGATTACGGAGGTTGGATCGCACGAGGAAGTGATCGACAATGATTGAGAGTGTGATATCTGTATGGATTCAGTCGTGAGTGTAAACGTAAGATTGCAGTGTCTTGATCAGTACCTGACATCACGCCATTGCGTTCAGAGCGTTAATTCTCGAGAGCAATCCATAATATTTGACCCTGGGGGCTTAAATTGAGAGCAACTCAAAGCGGTAAAATCGTCAACACAGCAGAGATCAATGTATATAAACCAAGGCGAAAGGGAATATCGGCCGACGAGACCAGCGAACATAGACTGAGGAACTCCGCACACTGATCAGATTTACTACAATGGACACATAAAGTCGATCCTAATTTCGATTTGAATTAAAAAATACCTTTTTAATAATAAATTTGATAAGAATATATGACAAACAGATCAAATATGACTAGTTCGTCGGGCTCGCTGCTAACAATTCTACGCGGGGCCTCTTTATTTGTGGTCGGGAAACTGGTGTACAACGTCCTAGAATTTCTATTCAATATACTGCTCACCCGAACAGTTGGAGCCAGCCTGTACGGCATCTACGCTTATGCGGCAACGGTCCTGACGGCGGCTTTGACACTCACAAACGGCGGGACGGACAAATCGGTTCTCAAATACCTGCCCCAATACGAGAACGAACCGCGAAGACAGCGATTCATGTTGGGGCTCGCGTTTGTCACCTCTCTTTTTGGTGGGATTGTCGCGACGGCGGCACTGATACTCTTTGCACCGACGATCTCCACGTACACGCTGGATTCCGAGATTTTTATTGATACCCTTCGAATCTTCGCGTTGATCCTCCTCTTTGATACTATAGCGAAGATTATCAACAGCACGTTCAGAGCGCTGGAGGTCGTCGAGTATGAGATTCTGATCGATCGGTTTATTAAGCCGGCACTCCGGCTCGCTGCCATCGGGTTTGCGCTCTATCTCAGCCTCTCATTCATCGCCGTAATGGCGTCCCTTCTGGTTGCGAGCGTCATCACGCTGCTAATCGCCATCTGGCTGTTTCTCACCCAGTTGAACATCCGACCGAACTTCGGTGGGAGCGCGGCCAATTCCGATAATATCAAAGCTTACTACAACTATTCCCTCCCGTTGGTCGCCAAGGATGGAGCCTCGATACTCCGGTCACGAGTGGACATCCTGATGGTCGGATTTTTTCTCTCGTCGACTGCCGTTGGGGTCTACAACGTCGCCATCCTGATTGCAGGGTTGTTGGTGTTGCCCCTCTCTGCTTTCAATCAGCTGTTTCCTCCGATCGCCTCTCGCCTGTACTCGAACGGTCGACAGAGCGACCTCAACGAAGTTTTTTCTACGGTGACTCGGTGGACGTTTTTGATCTCGCTGTTTCTCGGCCTTGGCGCGATCGTCTACCGGTCACAGATTCTGGCGTTGTTCGGTGACGAATTCGTCGCTGGTTCGACTGTCCTCGTGTTGTTCGTGATCGGGCAGTTGGTTAACAACGCGGTCGGTCCGAGCGCCTACGTTCTCATGATGACCGAACATCAGTACATCGTATTGCTCAACCAGTGGGTGTTCGGCATCACGAACGTTGCCCTGAACTACCTCTTGATTCTCGAGCTCGGGTTGATCGGTGCAGCTGTCGCAACCGTGGGTACGCTTGCAGCACTAAACATGACCCGACTCGTCGAGGTGTGGTATCTCGAACGGCTCTTTCCGTATAATTTTGCGTTCCTCAAACCAGTCATCGCGGGTCTAGTGGCGTTTGCATTAATGTACGCGGTCGAAATAACACTCTCGTCGTGGTATGGGATGATCCTAGGAGGTCTCGTCGGCGGTGTAGCGTATCTTGGCGTGTTGGTGGCTCTGGGCTTCGAAGCGAGCGACAGGGAGATTCTTGATCAGGTCGTCTCATAGTTTTACGCGTATCCCAGCTCGCGGAGATGCTGTTTCGTCTTTTCGTCAATCTCCGGCTCGGCTGTCCCCGTCTCCCGTTCGTCGATCGTCTCTCGGATCTTTTCTATCTCGGTTCGCGCCCTGTCTAGGTCGACACCGTCCTCCGTCTGGAGTCCGTTAGCGTGCGTTTCGTACGCGTATCCCTCCGGCAAGACGACCCCGTGCAGCCGAGAATCGTGCTCGTCGTACACCCCTTCCGGGACGCCCTTTCGCTCGAACTGGTCGCGATGCCAGGGAAGAAATCCGTGATACTCCGTGAGCAGGGGGCGGTCATCCAGGCAACTGAGGAGGTTCCTTCCTCTCGAATCAAGCTCCACCCCAGCTAGATCGCCTATCGTCTTGTGCAGATCGAGCAAACTAACGAGGGTGGTGTTCTCTCCATCGGGGATATCTGTCCCGCTCAGGACTAATGGCACCCGGACGAGTTCTGGATACAACCCGTAGCCGTGATTCCACATCTCGTGTTCCCCGAGCATCTCGCCGTGGTCGCCAACCGTGATGATATAGTCAAAGTTGGCTTCTAGAATGTCGAAAAGCTCTCTGTAGGTCTCTGCGAGGTACTCCACAGATCGGCGATACCCTCCCCGTACGCGCTCCGGGTTGGTCACGTTATCTGCGAACGCATCACCGATGGTTACATTGACCGGGCCGTCGTCGTCTGGTGTGTGGTACGGTGTGTGCGTTTCCATCAAATTTAACACCAAAAATTCAAACCTAGTGTCAAAATCAGTATTATTTACGCGTCGAATGACGCTTTTAGTCCCTCCATCAGCTCGTGACCGACGAAAGTAACACAAGCCCTGTCTGAAAGCCGCAACGGTCGAACAGTCGCTTCGAATACATTTCAATACCGCTTTCGCTTTCTGTGACATCCCGCCGTCAGGGTTCCGTCGTGCAAACTCTGACCAGTCTACGAGCCCCTCATCAAGGGGGTCAAGCTGTGCGAAAGGAACGACTTTGTCGAAGCCGCGGCCCCACCCATCCCAGAACGTAACGGTCGTATTCGCCGAATAAAACCGTGTTCGGTAATCTGCGCTCGCGAGTTGTTCGGCCAGAACCGGCTTAGGACAGTCCAGCGACGCCGACTTGCCGTGAACGCCGATCTCGCTAGGATACCGCCCGGTAAAGACTGATGCGTGGGTAGGGATCGTCCAGTGAGAGGGTGCGTATGCGCGAGAAAACCGCAGCCCAGGAACCCAATCGAGTGAATCCCAAACGTCGTGTCGAAGGGAATCCAATACGACCAGGGCGACGTTCGAGCTCATATCCGAGGATGAGTGTGTGATCTATTAGTGCCTATTGTTGTACCAGAACCCTCCCATTCCGTGAGATCCAAACGTACATGGCACGGAAACTAGAACTTACCTCTATGGAGACGGTTGAGCGGCTCACTCGCGCCCTGCGGAACCCTCGTCTCTTTGCTCGCGGGTTCAATCGCGCGTTTCATCGCCGTGGTACACTCCGAACCGAGAACCCGAACGGGATAGCGGTATTCGACGAGGCCTGGGACACACTCGTCGTGCTCGATGCCTGTCGGTACGATATGTTTGAGGAAGTCAATTACATCGAAGGGACGCTCACCGCGAAAGAATCCAAAGGGTCCGCGACAGCCGAATGGCTCCGAGCAAACGTCGATGGGCGCGATTTGCGGGACACGGTGTATGTCACGGCGAACCCCCAGCTGGAACGACACCGGTCTGATTGGAACGTGAACTTCCACCAGGTCATTAACGTCTGGCTTGACGAGGGCTGGGACAAGCAAAAAGGGACTGTCCTTGCGGAGACGATGACAGAAGCTGCCATCGAGGCACACGAACAGTTCCCACACAAGCGACTCGTCGTCCACTATATGCAACCGCATTAT
>SKQO01000069.1 GCA_007118975.1 Halobacteriales archaeon
CCCGAAGGCAACTTCCCCTCCCAGTGGAGGGTACCGGGTTCGTGCGCTACACGTCGGCCCTCAAGCGAGGGTATGGCGTATTCAGCGTCCGAGAGGGACGCGGTATCCGCTTGTGCCGTACTCGATACCGCCTGAACCGAGGCGTCCGAATACCGGGCAACCACCCACGGTTGGAACGTGGGCGGACACGGGTCGTGCCATCGACCGTACTCCGCCGAGGAGGGCGGAGTGCAACCGCGAACGGGGCGTGTTTTGGTATGCTGTCACCCCCTCGTGTGCGCGGTCGTTGCCGACCGTCTCCAGTGACGAGTAGGAGTACTGTGAGGACGGTGAACGAGTCCGAACCACGTACTCCCCACCGGGTTTGCCGGTGGTGGGCGTGGAACCGTCCGTATCAGCGGGAAGCGACCCCGTGTCTTCCGATTGAGAGTTTACGCGATTGGCTTACCGCACGGTACGACGCCGGGCGACTTGATAATGTCGGTTGTTGAGGGTTTGTCGGATTCATCCCCGCGCTAAAGCACGGGGCTTTCTCCTCGATTTTCCGTAACTCCAATCTGTATGATCTGTTGTATCCGTTTCGCCGAGTGAGTTGCGAATGCTTTCGGAAGCTGCAGCCCGAGTCACGGCCTCGCCCGGGGAGACGTATTCGTTCTTCGAACAGGTCAAGGAGCAGGATCTCGACTGGCATCTCGATCACAGTACGTGTGTATCCAGTGGTTGTGTTTCAGAAGCCACTTGCTGACGTCGCGTTGAAACCCCGTATGAATCGTCGAGCATTCATCTCGGCAATTGGATCCGGCTCGCTGCTGAGTTTCGGGGGGTGTATCTCGGAGTTCACTGGGGAGAGCTCGGTCGAACTCCTCCAGGTCGGTGTGCTCAACTGGACTGCGGAAGCGGTGTCTGCGCAGATAGAAGTACGACTTGGTGAAGAGGTCGTGGCAGACGTTGCATACGACCTTGACGCGGAGGGCGGTGGACGTGTACTCGACTGCACGTGGCCGGCTGATCCTGGTGCGTTTGCTGTCGCTGCTCGTCTCCAGGACCAGGACGACTGGGAAATACGCGATTTGACCGATATCGAGAGTGAGTGTGCTGCCACCTGGATCATGATCGAACGACCGACTGGTCCCCCGTCGATGTTGATCAGCCGGGATTGTGAATTCTACGCGGGTCGCTGCTAGCAGTGACGTAAACGAGTCGTACTCACAGCCTCGATGTCCTCGATATCTGCATCATCTGAACTGGTCGCCTGTCGCCCTACACAAGGAGATCCTCCGAGCAGGATACGTGCGATGCGTGTTGAATAAGTGCAACATGTTTTTGAAATGTCCCTTCTCGCGACGCATCATCTTCACATGAACACATTCTCAACGGGATGCACTCGACAATTGTTTGTCTCTACGGTAACACGTTCGACATTCCGTCTGTCATGTATACTTCCATTGTCGCTGTGGGATGACATTGCAGGTGGGACGGATCGGATCACTCACTCCAAGGTATTACGCCCAAGGACGTACTATCTCCCCGGAAGGCGAATGAAGGACCAAGACATCGAACAGGCTCGATTGGTCGGTATCAATCACGTCGCGTTGGTGGTCGACGATGTCGATGAAGCCCTCGAATGGTACGGGACACTATTCGACATCAATCTCCGGGGGAGAACAGACACGCATGCATTTATCGATATGGGCGATCAGTTCCTCGCCCTTACCGAGAGCGAACAGGAGGACGATCCCTCCGACGAGCACCGCCATTTCGGGCTTGTTGTCGACGAACCGAGTGCCGTCGCCCGCCAACTGGCCGAGCTCGAGGCCGACCGGCTCCGGACCGACGGGTTCGATTTTCGCGATCCGTGGGGGAACCGCATCCAGATTGTCAAGTATGAGAACGTCCAGTTCACGAAGGAGAAAAACGTACTCGCGGGCATGGGGTTGAATGCACTGGACAAATCTCCCTCCGCCATTGAGGAACTCGCTGAAAAGGGGATGGCTCCACCCCGGGATGATGCCTGAGAGATGCGTGGTTTCGATCCTCTCCTCCCGAGTGTGGTCACTGCCGGGAGCATGATTCGGGTCCGAGAAGCGAATACTTGGTGCCGAACGACGCTCCGACCCCCGATTGTGGGACGAGGAATGACTCCTCGGCCATTGAGTGGTGTGGTCTCACTTCCGTACGAACATCAAGGGCGAACCAGTGTAGTGGCAAGTTGATTGTTTCAGGCAATTAAGACACGTCAGTTTTTGCATCTCGTGGCCGCCGAAAACCTCCGTCAGTGGCTGGACGGCGATGTGGTCGGCGGTTGCACCCAGCGCCAGGCGGTGGGATATGTGGCTGGCCATTACTTGTCACGAGTGGGGGATCCGATGCGGCGTGGAGTCCGCCGGTTGTGGGGGTACGCTACTGAGAATTCGTTTCACCGTACGACTGAAAATTGGCCGATGTCCGCCGGGGAATCGATCATCCCACGGTAGCACGTTGCACGAGAAAGAGGGGGACACGTTCCTGGGTGCACCGTTTCTCATCTGGTTTCCGTATACCGCCCTCAGCCGAATGTTCCTCGGTCAGGAATGGAGCTGGCGTTACCCGAGTCGCTGCGGGTTTATCGACCATCAGCCGTTACAGCTCGCCGTGATCTTGGTGCCGTTTTCGATCGCCTCATCATAGTACTGGGTCTCCCCCGACACCGGACTGCTCGCAAATGTGTCGATATCATGTCGGGCGCTGTCAACGTCCGATGATACGTGCCGGCGGAGGGGGTGGTAAACACAGCGCGTGTTGCACCGACAGGACCGGTCACCATAGTGATGGCTCCCAAGGCGCAGTGCTCCCCAAAGACCTATTGGACGGTCCGTTGACAGAGTGGTATGCCTGGTGCCCGCGTCGCCACTGGCGAGCACGTCGTGTTGCGGACCGTAGAGCGCGAGGACGTCACGGTGAGAACAGGTGGACTTCTCCGTCGGCGGTAATCGTCACGACGAGATCCTCCGTGAGTCTGCCTCGTCGTTCTGATTCCGGTGACATCGCCGTAATTTTTCGTATGAGGTCGGGGGCACCGTGGTTAACTTTGACACTAACGTCATCACAGGCTTCGTAGATGCGATCGGCTGCTTCGTGCAAGGGCACGTCGGCCGGCAGTTCAACGCGCACCGGTGCGGTAAGCATCTCGGCGAGTGACAGCGTCGCGCGGGCCTTTTCGATGTTTTCCCTGGCGCTGCGTTCGATGTTGGACACGTTTGCCCGAGAACACTCCATATAGTCGGCGATCTTACCCTGGTCCGCGCCGCGTTCACGCAAGGCGAGCACCGTCGCTTGTCGGCGTGTCAGGAACATCTCCTCCTCGTCGATGTCGAATTCCTCGAAGGCACGATCGAACGTCGATCCCGAATCGTCACGCTCGACATCTCCGTGGTCACCACTGCACTGTTCTTCCACCATATTCGCGGCTTGTCGGGGGCGATTAGCGGGGTGGGATAATAGGCATCTGCTTTCCGGAACGTCGCTCCAATTACAGACATCGAGGAGAAAACCCACGACCTTAGTCGTTGGAGGGGTCACGCCCGAGACGTCAATACACCAACTCCCCGTCGATGAACTTCTGGGTCCGGCCGTCGTCCGGATTCGTAAAGACTCGTTCCGTCGGGCCAACCTCGATGAGTTTCCCGTCGATCATCACCGCGACCCGGTCGGCCAGTCGTTCTGCCTGATGCATGTCGTGGGTTGCAAAGGCGATCGCGATGTCCGCATCACGGGCTGCCTTTACCGCGTCCTCGATCACGGCCGTATTGCGGGGATCGAGATCGGATGTGGGTTCGTCGAGCAGGAGGAAATCCGGTTCGTACGCCATCGCTCGGGCGAATGCGATTCGCTGGGCTTCCCCCCCGGATAATGACGAGACGTGGCGCTGTTCGGTGCCGCCCATATCCACGAGCTCGAGCTGCTCGGTGACGGTGGCCGACCCGTTTGTTGTCAACGGCAGCATCTCGCGGAAGCGCTCCCGCCACTGTTTCCGAATCCTGGGTCCGTAGTTCACGTTTTGGCGGACCGACGCGTCGAAGAGGTTCGCCTCCTGGAAGACCATGCCGACCCGCCGTCGAATCGACAGTCGTTCTTGTTCGGTGAGCGACCATACGTCCCGATCAGCCACCCGGACCGTTCCGCTCTCGGGTGCGTGGTACATTGCCATGATGCGAAGCAACGTGGATTTCCCGGTGCCCGAGGGGCCGATGATTGCGAGAATTTCTCCCGGGTCGACACCAACCGTGACAGCATCGAGGACCCGATTCTCATCGAACCCGTGGCTGACGCCCTCACACTCGAGACGTTGATGGGCGGACGTGGATGGCGCCAATTGGTCGGTCATACCCGCCCACCGCCCAGGCGGAGCACGATTCCGTTGATTACCAACACAAGCACGACCAGGATTGCGCCAAGTAGCATCGCGGTTTCGAATCGACCCTGTCGGGCCTCGAGTTGAATGGCCGTCGTCAACGTCCGCGTCACCGAGGTTCCATCGGAAACAATGTTCCCGCCGACGATCAGCACCGACCCCACCTCGCTGATCGCCCGACCGAGTCCCGCGAGTATGGCCGTCATAATTCCGTACCGGGCATCCTTGAGGACCACGAGCGCGACGTCGATCCGGGTCCCGCCCATGACGTAGGCCGCATCTCGAACGCCTTCATCGACGCTCGTCACTGCGGCGAGACTCACACCAGTGATGACCGGGGTGGCCAGGACGAACTGTGACATGATCATCGCCTCGCGTGTAAAAACGAGGTTGAACGTGCCGAGTGGTCCCTGATTTGAGACCGCGAACAACACGACCAACCCGACGACCACGCTCGGAAACCCCATGCCGGTGTTGATCAGTGCGACGACGAATCCCTTCCCTCGAAATTCGGCGAATCCCACGGTCATCGCGATTGCCAGACTGAACAAGGTGCTCAAGGCCACCGCAATGAGGCTGACGTAGAGAGAGACCCAGACGATACTCTGGACATACTCTCGCTCGAACGGAAAATCGATGAGGAACAGGTAGGTCGGATCGACGAATCCGTGAGTGGCAAGGAAGGAGGCAATCATGGTCCGGACTCACTCGTTAGCTGGTTCCCAATCCGCCGGGACGTACTGGGCGAAGTTCGGATCGGCGGCGACTGCCTCCGGGAAGAACAGTTGTTCGCCATCGACGTCGTAGTTCTCAATGACTTCCTGGCCGGCAATGGAGGTAAGAAAGCCGATATACGACATCGCCAGATCGTATGTGACGTGATCGTGCACGCCCGGATTTACGGCGACGATGCCATAGGGATTCGCCAAAAGCTCCGGCCCGCCCTCGATTGGGCCTTCGACGTGAATCGAGATATCGAGTTCGGAGCGCTGTGACAGGTACGTTCCCCGGTCGGCGAGTGCGTATCCCGGGGTGAGAGCTGCTTGATTGAGCACTTCACCCATCCCGGTCCCAGCTTCACGATACCACTCACCAGTTGGTTCGATGTCGGCGGCTTCCCAGATGTCGAGCTCTTTCGCGTGCGTTCCGGAGTTATCCCCCCGCGAGATGAAGATGGATTCCGTCTCGGCGATCGAACCGAACGCCTCGGTGACGTCGTCGATCCCATGGATGCCAGCTGGATCGTCCGCGGGCCCGACCACGATGAAGTCGTTGAACATGAGATCGCGCCGGTTGATCCCGTACCCGTCTTGCATGAACTCGTCCTCGAGCGAACGTGCGTGGACCATGACCACGTCGGAATCACCGTTGCGACCGGTTTCGAGTGCCGCCCCCGTCCCCTGGGCGACGGCCTCGACCGTGACGCCAAATCGCTCACGAAAGGCTGCGTTGACCTCGTCTAGGAGCCCGGTGTCGTATGTGCTGGTCGTCGTCGTCAGCGTCAACGTTTCGTCCTGGATCTCCGCGCTGTCGTTCTCGTCATCGCCAAGACAGCCCGCATAGGTGCTCGAGAAGCCAGCGATCGTTCCCAGGAGGAACTTTCGTCGTTGCATCAAGCTGGAGATAATGTTGATTGGTTAAATAATAAAGGTTATCCCAACAGATTCAATCAAATGTAGTTTAATACGACCCGAATTTATCAGATCAGATTTCTTGTGTCCGAAACTGGTGGATGTGCGATCCAATGACTCTGGGTACGTGGTATTCCCACCCAATGGAGGCTCGGGTTGGTACCCAATCGGATCGGAAACTGTCCGGATTATCAACCCCTACTTGCTGGGTGACTCGGACGTACACATCATCACAATCAGGGCAAATGCCTTATCCTCAAGCCATCAGACAGCCCTTCTCAACGCAGCCGAAGATACCAAGGTCGCAACATCCTCGACTCGGCCCGGCGTCTGTCGGCGAACGCAAATCCACCCTCGAATATCCTGGACATTTACAACTGGCTCGGGTGGCCGTGCCAGTCGCAAGACCGCGAACTTAACCTCTTCCTCACCCACATTATCACCAACAAGAACTCGCTATGGATACATCGATGGCTTCGGGTGGCTCGACGCGGGAACGGATTCATTCGCATATTGCGGTCCATCCAGGGGTTCATTTCAACGAAATTGTCCGAGACCTCGACCTCGCCACAGGCCAGGTCCAGTACCATCTCCGGCGGTTGATCCGTCGAGATCAGGTGGTGGATCGTCCACTCTACGGTAAAACCCACTATTACGCGCCTTGTTTCGACGAATGGGAACAGCGCGTGTTGGCACTGGCGCGTCGGGAAACCCCCCGCGAGATGCTTTTTTATCTGTTAGATCAGGGCGCAACGCGCCCTGGGAACGTTGCGGACGATCTCGACATTGCGCGGAGTACGCTCGAGTGGCACCTGACGCGGTTGGACGAGCAGGGCATCGTCCAAAAACAACGCCAGGGGGCTGGCAACGTACGGATCGCTATTACCGAACCGGATCGCACGGTTGCGCTCTTGGCTCGGGTGACACCGACGGCCTCTGATAAGCTCGCGGACCGCTTCCTCAGATTCGTCGATCACGCGTTCGAGCCACTTGAGTAATGAATACCCGCCTCACTACTCCAAACTACCTCGCGAGGTGGACAGTTCAGCCAGTATCCTTTATAACGACTACCCCAGTTACCTCGTATTGAATTGGGATGGAATGGATCGTCTTCGGGTTTCATCCACCAGCCGAGTGGGTAGATGAACCGCTTGCGTACGTCTTGTTGGTTACCATCATCTTGGCTGGCGTCGGTACGACGATACTCTTTGTGCTCGGCTTATTCGCGTATTGGCGCCGAAAGACGCTCCGTTACCTGTTGATCACGGTTGCGTTATTTGCCCTGGTGGCCCGCTCCGTTGTTGGACTTGGCACCATCTACGGGTACGTTCCGATGCCAATCCATCATCTCGTCGAACACGGGTTGGACTTCCTGATTGCTGCCATCATTCTGTATGCCGTCTATCGCGTGGGACCGCCCTCCTCAAATTCATCGCCGGAATGAGACGTTCACTGTTTTCGACGTAACGACACGTGATCGGAGGTGGAAAGCGAGCTGCCCACTTTTGCTGTGGGTCTCGGTCGGTGTCGAGGATCTAGCGAACACGTGTTTCATAGGCTAAATGGTGAAAATTACCGTACAGTGTCGCGGTTTGCCGCTGGAAGGAATCGCTCGTTACAGTGGTTCTAAGTCTCAAGATCGTCCAGTACCCAGGTCAAATACGCGCATTTCCTCGGTTTTCTATCCAAGCGGTACTGTTCGCAACGTACGTCCGATGCTTTAACTGCCAATACACGACAAGATTATCCCGACAGATATGGAACGGAGAGCTATCTCCATCGTTCATGATGACGACATCCTCGGAGGCGAGCCGCGCGTCGAGGGGACACGAGTGAGGGTGAGACATATCGCAACGCGGGTGATCGACGCGGGACAATCCCCGGCATATGTCGCGGATCAACTCGATTTGACAATCGCGGATGTATACGAGGCAATGGCCCATTATCGAAACATCGAAGAGATCCGTCAGTTCGAGCGAGAAAACGAGGCCGCGTTCGAACACTTTGGTGAAACATCGGTCAAACTGAAAGAACCGGCCTCCTGAGAGGTGCAGTCGATCCTGCTTGACGAACACGTGAGCCGCGTCTTTGAAGGAGTCCTTCGAGCCCAAGGATATACGGTGACACAGGCAAAGGACGAGTTCGGGGAGCGGACCGTCGATACGGAGTTAATTGATTGGTGTAGCCGGAATGATCATTTACTGATGACGAACAATGCGAGTGATTTCGAACCGTTGCATGAAGCATATGAGCACCCTGGCATGCTGTTCTACAGCAATCAGGAACTACTCGACGCTGATCCCGAAGACTTGGCCCGGGTGATCGATGTTATCTTCGAGCAATACACCCAAGAGCGTCTCGAAAATCACATCGTCGAACTCGATCGTTGGTATCGGTGGCTTCACGACTGAACGTTTCAAGCGAAGACAATTTGGATAGCCGGAGGTCCTGGGAATCCCGAATGGCAACGTAAGTGCGGTCACGGTAGCGTGGTAACATCGCGTAACACGCGGTTTTCGCGGCTGGCGAGCATCGAATACGCTTGTCGCCGATGGTTGCCAACCTACCTCCGATACGGGAGTGTTGTAACATCGAACGCATCGACGGGACGATCGCACCACGATCGCGTCCTGGCGCAATGAGTGGATCACCCCACCACTCGTCGTCGCCTGCATGGTGGGCGCGGCGATCCCGGACCGCAACCGCGTAGTTCTCGTCCTTCCCGTGGATACGATCACTGCGCTCACCGGCCTCCCCTGGACGTGGGGCTCACCCATCGCGCTCATTTTCACACTACTCGTCACCAGTCACCACCGCAAACCTCTGTTCACGCTGTTCTGTGTCGGCATCGCCTCGCACGTTGTGATCGATTACATCCGTTGACAGCCGACCGGTCAGACGAAGCTCGTACGCCCGCCGTTTCTCGACCGAACCGTCGACTACTGGGGTGTTTACCGCCCCTCCGATCGGTGCCCGGCCGCCGTGGCGACGATTGCCCCTGGATTCGTCATCGGGATCGATCGGGTTGTCGTTGCCAGGCAATCGAGGGAATTAGCAGTCATATCGCCGACAGATTGACCGGCCCAGCGAACACGAATCAATCTCCGGCCGACTGTTTCCCGCCCTCGAGACGCCCACACCACATCCAATCTCTGTGCGGGGCTTCAAGCGGACAATCACGTGGCACCGCGAGCAGGAAGCGAACGCAACACGTGGCGGCCTCGTCCCATTCCACTGTTCACCGAGAACGAAATGAACCGTGAGCACCGCACGTGGTCTGCAGGCAGGGGCGTGGTCTTATTACCGACGCCCGGCAAAATCCAAGTATGGCCGTATCGCTCCCCCACGACACCGCCGTCGAACGGTTCGTGGATCGCGTCTCTGCTGTTCAGGTACCTGAGCTCAGACGGCTCATTCTCTTCGGGAGCGTCGCTCGGGGGACGCATGATCAGGATTCGGACATTGACATGCTCGCCATCATTGCGGATGGTGCCGATACCTTCACCATGGAGGAGCAGCTTCGGGACATCGCGTACGACCTGATGCTCGAGCACGGGACCGCGTTCAGCATTCACGGCGTGTCTGAATCAACATTCGAGCGGCGGGCGGACCACCCCTTCTTTCGGCGCGCCGTCGAAGAGGGTAAGACCATTTATGGGTGAAGACGCATACGTCGCTGAAGAATTGCGGAAGGCCGAACAGGCCTTGGATGATGCAATCCAACTCAAATCCGGAGGCGGCAGTGAAGAGGGAACAGTGAATCGCCTGTATTACGCCGCGTTTCACGCTGCACAGGCGGTGCTCTACGACCGGGGCGTCGATGCGGGCTCACACGGAAGCGTTCGCAATCGGTTTGGGGAAGAGATCGTTGTTGCCGGTGACGCTTCCGCGGACCAAGGTCGTCTCCTCACAACCCTCGCGGATTTACGACAACAGGCCGACTATGGGTACGAACCGATCGATGCGGATGTTGATTCACTCCTGGAACGGACGTGTGACTTCGTCCGGCACATGAACGACCTGACCGGTCACCGAACGAGCGGCGAATAAGCCTACATGACACCGTGTTCGGTGGCGGCCCGTGAGGAATTCGGTGTGCGCACGACACCGTCCGAACTCCCGGGCAGGTTCGTCGAGGACGCCGTCCAGGCCCATATCCACGCCACCACGTCGAAACGACCCCGCGGCACTCGGGGAGACGTACAACGTCGGCATCGGCACGTCGATCTTGATCCGCGTCCGTTCGTCGGTAGCCGATTTCGATCCGGGCCTCGTCCAGAATCGTCAATCGGGTTTAACTTTGCACACACAGTACTGTGTATTAGGATGGCAACAAAGACCATCTCGCTCGACGAGCAAGCCTACGAGCGATTGGTCGCGCACAAGCGTGAAGGGGAGAGTTTCAGCGATGTGGTGAAACGCATCGCTGGAGAGCGGTCATGGAAAGACGCCGCTGGCACCCTTTCCACAGCGGAGGCCGAGGAGCTCGAAGAATCGGTTAGCGAGCGTCGAACGCGGTCCAGAGAACGGAGCGACCGGATCGCCGACGAGCTGGATGAAACGGGGTGAACGGGCCCCGCGATGATTGAGGATGAGACGTTCATCATCGATATTCTCCGAGGTGATGCGGATGCGTTGGAGTACCTGGATCTCCTCGGAGCGGGAAAACCGCCCGAAAAGATTTCCAGCAGCACCGTGCTCGAAGTGTACGAAGGATTAGTTCGCTAAAGCCCCCTCGGAGGCCCGTCGAGACGCAGTATGCGACGTCTTGGATTCCAAGCACATCATCGCTGCGGATGATCGGATCATGCGGCGAGCCGGGCGGATCGCTGGCGAATTGATTCCTCGCGGTGAGCGAATCGATAGAGAGGACTGTATCGTGGCGGCGATAGCGCTGTTCGCGGATGAACCTGTGGTCACTCGCCACACAGCGCTTTTCGACCGGGTCGATGGTCTTGCCGTGAGGTCGTACTGACGATATTTTCGAGTGTAAGCCTCGCCAGCAGGGCGGGGTCCAGCGGGGGGCCGGACCGAACAGTCCACCGACGATGAGAGGGCTGGGGTTCGACCGGAACACTTGCCGCCTCTGACGGTCTCGAAATCGACATTCCGGTCACTGGATCGAACGAGAGTGTGGGTGCAGCAGCGCCGTGTGCTAACCCACCTGTAAGCGGGTGAAATTCAGCGTGTACCCCGTTCTGGCCGATTCCTCGACATCGATCGATTCGTTCGTCCCGGCCAATCGAGGGAATCGTAAACTCTGCTGTATGGGCATCCGCGAGGAGCCGAAGGATGTCATCCGCCGCCGGATGCGCAGGGCGGTCGTGTCCGGAGGAAATAGGCATCGATACACACCGTCACATCTTGTTGCGCACTTTCAGACACTGAGTGATTGTGTGCAACACAGTATAAGATGTGGAGTGATCTCGGTATGCGCCCGCGAAGGGACGGATCATCGCAGCAGAGCCAGCCCACATGCACGCCACCGCCAGCCAATCCACCGCAAACCCGTGTTCGCGCTGGTCTGTGTCGGCATCGCCTCGCACGTCGTGATCGATTACGTCCGCTGACAGCCGACCGGTCAGACGAAGCTCGTACGCTGGCCGTTTCTCGACCGCACCGTCGACTACCAGGGTGTTTACCGCTCCTTCGCTCGATCAATATGGGAACGCGATCTTCGAGAACGAGCTCGTAGAATTCGACGAGTCGTATCATTGACTTTGCGGCTGATTTCCCATCGTCCACCGGCGTATATCGGATCGATGACTGCTGCGGATATCCGGTGACACCCACCGTGGGCAGCCACCAGGTACCTCGACCGCGCTTTGCTGCGGTACAAGCGACTGTTAGCGATCGGGGCCGTTGTTCCGAAACCGAATCGCTTCGACAAGCACCGCGAGCGATCCGATAAGGCCGATTCCAAGTGCACCAAGCCACATTGCGGACACAAATGGCCCCTCCGCTGCCCCATGCTCATGCCCACTTTCACCGAGGTCGGGAACAACCGTGACGTCGAACCACACGCTCCCGAACATACCGTCAGGCGCTCCAGTGATACGAAGTTCCCATATTCCCCTATCCGGAAGCGGTTGCACTGTCGAATACGGCCCTTCCTCGAATTCCTCCAGTTCGATTTCGATCTCGGTTCCGTCACTATCGAGTGCAAGCAATCGAACGGGCTCGGTCGATTCCAGCCTGTTCCTCTCCTCGAGAAATGCTACCTCGAACACCAATGGCTCGGCTTCGGCCACGACGATGTTTTGTTGTCCCTCGCCGCTGACAACTGGGAGGATCGTTACTTCCGCCACTACCTCGTCATTGAATGTTCGTTCGATCGTCGTCGAATCGACTTCCTCAGCCGTAATCACCGCTGGCGTCGCGACCGATGTGAGCACGCCGGAGAGGAGAATGACCAGAAGGAGGATCCCGAGTTCGAATCGAATGGCCCGTCTGACCCACACGATTGTCCCAGTGGCTGCCAAATCCTGATCGTGGCCGCCGTCCGGCTGCGGGTCACCTCGATCATACCCTCCTGCTAGGTGGAAACCTTGCGAATCGGGTCCTCCGAGATAGCGGAGCAGGAGATAGCGTGTCCCACCGCCCAACCCCAGAGCAATCAACACGAGAACGGTTTTCGTACTGACTGCAACCCCATAGAGGGTATCGAGCAGTCCGTCGATCGTTTCGACATGCCACGCCGCGAGAATCAAGCCAGTTGCTGCTGCGAGAGTGACTCCTGAAAGCGCCAGTAAGGAATATCGCAGAATAATTCCGTTGGCAATACGGGATTGTTGGGCACGATTCAATCCGCTGAGTAAGGCCGGCATGACGAGCGCGAGCACCACGAGACCGCCGACCCAGAGACCTGCCCCGGCAATGTGGCCGATATCGACCACTGTTCCCTGCACGCGGCCAATTGCCGTCGCGGAATGACTCGTCCACCCGATTGTCCCGATCAGGAGGAGGCTGCCGACAAACGCTCCGTACCAGCCGTTGGTCCTGGATAGTGACCCCATCCTCCACATGCCTAGCAGGATCGTAATTCCCAGTGCCAGCCCGATTTGTAGCAGCCAAATCTGGCCTAACTGTTGATCGAGCACCTCGTGAAATCCGCGAGCGAGACCGAGGGCCGTGGCCGCAAGCAGCGTACTCACTGCCGAAAGAAACAACAGGTGGAACACCCGCCGATCCACAATCCGAGTGCCATGATTGTGTGCTGATCCACTGAGGCGGTTGACCACCGGATGCACTGCGATGCGAGCCGTCACCGGGATACCGAACAGGCCGATGATCCCGAGCAGCAAGAGCCCTTTCGCGCCGGCCTCGACCGTCGAAAGCTCCTCCGCTTCGGAATCGTCGAGAATATCGACGACGGCGTCACGGTCGAGCGGTTCCTCCCCGACGCTAAAGAAAAACGTGCCCGACGTCGTGTGACCGTCGTCAGCGAGCACTTCCCACTCGACGATGTACATTCCATCTCCATCATCGGCCTCGAGTGGCACGGAAACTACCTGTGTATCGTCCGGGTCGATCACTGGCTCCCCGGCGACATTTTCACCCGATGGGCCCGCAATCGTAACCTCGGCAATGACGACGCCATCCCCCGTAAACGAGAGCGTAATCTCGTCGGGGACGGCTTCGAGCTGCTCCCCGTTTGCGGGGTCCGAATCACCCAGGAAGGCATGCGCCCCGACGGGTGTCGCCAGGACACCCAACAGGAGCGTACAAACCACGACGAACAGCAAAAGTGACAATCGTCGTCTCGTGCGCATCGGTGGGAGCCGTGATACGTCCATATGATCCTGTGATCTCGGGTCTATCGGTGTTCGGTTCAGCCACTACTCAATCGATCCAGCACTCGAATCCAGACGGGTTCGACCTGTCAACCATCATCTGACGTTCCCCGTGTACCCAGTCCCCGAATCGCCCACAATCTGGACCGTATCGACACCTTCATCGACATCGATGTGGTCGATGAGTTCCTGGCGCCCCATGTCAACTAACGCGACGAAGCCATCCTCCGCTGCCGGCGTCACGAAGAGACCGTCGGCTGCGACCCCACTTCGGTGGAGGAACGGTGCTCCCTCCGGCCGGAATATGTGACCGACTTCGATCTGATTGACAACCTCGAACGTGTCTAGATCGATCACCGAAGCCTGGTCACTCCTCGTGTTGGCGGTCACCGCGTAGGTTGCGCCATTTTCCGCGTCGTGATACCGGAGCGCATCCGGACCACCCTCCACCTCGACAGTATCGACGATATCGTGATCTCTGTCGGTGACGTCCACGAACCGGATCGTATCGCCGTCGAGAACCCCCATCAGCTGTTCGTCCGGGGTGAGGTACATCCCGCCGGAAAACGCGAGTTCGTCGACGAGATCGTGGGTTTCGGCGTCGACGGCAGGAGTCACATCGCCGAATTCCCCGTAGATAAGGCCGTTTTGCGGCCCGTATGCCTTGTAGTGGGTGCCACCTTCCTCGCCGAATTCGATGAAGTCGGTGCGCTCGTACCCATCGAGATCAATTACCGGAAGTCCCGGGTCGTTGACGTTCGTCGCGTACCCGGTTTCGTCGAAATCCTCGTGGTACAATAGTTTGCCATGCCCTTCACCGTCGAGTCCCGACTCGACAACGTGTGAGACCTCATGCTTGTCGGCATCGATGACGTAGAGGGCGCCCTCATCGTCGGCATGCGACCAGATCTCCTCATCGCTCGGGTGATAGATGTGTACCGGACCGGGTCCAATATCGACCTCATCGATGAGTTCATGAGTCGACGTATCGAGGACGAGGACCTGTGACGGCGATTGCCGGTTGATGAATATCTTGCCATAATCATTCGTAATCTGCGGGTCGCCCCATGACTCATCATTCAGGCCATCGGTGATCTCGGTGAGAATATCCCCCGTATCAGGATCGATGACGGAGATCGAATTCGGGGCGAACGCGTACACCATCCCGATATCGGGCTCCTGAGCGGGAGCATCATCTGTGTCTCCGTTATCGTCGTCTGGAGCAACCGATGCGCCATCTGCTCCCGCGTCGTCCGCCGAATCGTCACCGAGACACCCAGCGACGCCTACCACACCAATACTGCCTATCGTCTGTATTACTTGCCGTCTCCGTGTCGATGCGGTCATGCTTCCGAAGTACCCGATTCATGCACTTTACCCATCTGGTACGACCATCGAAATATTGGCGCCATGCGTCGGGAAGGCGGAAGAACGACAGTGACGAACAGCACGTGGCAAGGTCCGTGCATCGATCACATTCGGAAGATAGACAGCACCGTGAATGCCCGCAGCTCCGAGGACGTCGGACGTGGGTTTCGAGAGTTGTACCAGTATCGTTTTGGCTCAGCACGGCCAAGGATGTGTATGGATCGGCGTTTTTATCTGCGCTGTATCTGTAGTTCTGCCCTTCTCTCACTCGCCGGATGTACTGGTTCGGACGATGACGCAGACGACGATTTCGACGCCAACCCACGGGATGATCTCGAGGAGGAAACAGTCGAATTGGCGGATGTGATGGCCTCGACGGTCGATGGCGAGTTGACGTTCGTCGGGTGGCGCTTTTCCGGCGGTCTGTTCGTTCCCGAATTTATCACCGAAGACGGCGCCGAGAAAGAAATCCCGATTCTTGGACGGGCCTTTGCTGACATCGTGGCGGACGGATTCGAGCACGAATCGATGCCGACAGCGTTGAATGAGGATGAATTCATCGAGTACATGGTCTACATCGAACCGGAGTGGGCCAAAGAGTACAACACAGGCGAACTTTCGGAAGAATCGTACTTCCAGAATATTCAGGCGACGCTCCATTGACGTGAACGCAATGGGAGGACGCGGTGGTGGTTCGGACAGTTCCGGGCTCAGGCGACTGAATACCAGCATGTCCCGACGGCAGGTGGGCGGTGTCGTCGCGACGGTGCTGTTGGCCGGCTGTCTCTCCGGTGGTGGGTCGGAGGACGACGGGGCTGACGTGGCAGCCGGGGACATCGAACTCATCATTGACGAAGAGCCGTACGATCTCTCCCAGGATCACTTGCAGGCCGAGCATGCTGAGGAGTATTCCATGTCGTTCCACTTCCACGAATACGACGACCGATGGCACAGACATGGCGCGGAACCGGTGACCGTGGGTGACGGGCTGGATCTGCTTCCGGGTTTCATGTGTGAACAAGACGGTGACATGCGGCTCGAAATCGAGGATGCGGTGTATGACGCCTCGGAGCCGAATACGGAGATCTCGGTAACGATGAACAACGAGTCCGTCGAGGCATTCGAGTACGTCCCACAAGATGGCGACGCGATCCGAATCGAAATATCGACGGGATAACCGCGTTCACCCTAATCGGCCAATCGAGGTCCGCTCTTCCGCGTCATCGCAGGTACGCTGGGTGCTGTCGTGGTTGGGATCCACATTTCATATCCGGGCGTTTGACTGCCCAGTCGATCTATCGTGGGAGGGGGACTGTCGCTGCTCCTCTGCTAGCTAGGTAATGACCGGATTTGGTGTGCCTCCGGATCATACTCGCGTAATTGGGCCCAGTTACGTGCTAAGGATCGCTTTCGTGGTCGAATTCACCCCCAACTCCATCGTAACGCGTGTCCACCCGGTGGGCGATTCCAGAGCTGCCAATCTGACCCGATAGACTACGGCACTTCCTCGACATCGTGGTACTCGCCCAGCGTAAGCTGTGGAAAGCGATTATGGCGAAGATAATTCGGGAACGAGGGTCACCAGTCCTCGATCTTCTGTCGAGCGTTAAAGTAGACGGGGAGTCCTCTTCGTCCACTAGTCCGCAGCCTCGACCGGACGTAGCCAGATTCTACTGATAGTCCCGGGCCATCTCCCTATCGTTTATGCCCGCAGCGCGGATGGAGAACATCGGATTTTCGGGGATTCGGGAGATCTTCGAGGAGTGTTCGGCCCTCGAACGAGCAGGTGAGGACGTGATCCACCTGGAGATCGGGCGGCCGGATTTCGACACGCCGGAGCGGATCAAGGCGGCGGGGATCGATGCAATCGAACGGGGGGACGTCCACTATACGTCGAATTACGGCATTCTCGAGCTGCGTGAGGCCATCGCGAAAAAACTCGAGGCGGAGAATGGCTTGGTCTATTTGCCGGAGGACGAACTCGTCGTGACGACCGGCGCCGTCGAAGGTGTCCTCATTACCGTCCTTGCCTGTGTCGATCCGGGTGAGGAAGTCCTCGTTCCCGATCCGTCCTGGAGCTACGAACCGAGTATCCACATGGCAGGCGCCCGCCCAGTGCCGTACCCCCTCGATCCGGCGAGCGGATTCCAACCCGATGTCGACGAGCTCGAGGCGGCGGCGAGCGAGGACACGGCGCTCCTGATCGTGAACAGCCCGAACAATCCGACGGGGGGCGTGATCGACTCCGATCGGGCCCGGGCGATCGCCGACATCGCAGAAACGTACGACATCACGCTCCTTTCCGACGAGATCTACGAAACGCTGCAGTACGACGGGGATCATCAGAGCCTCGCCGCCGTCGAAGGATTGTTCGACCGCACGGTGACAGTCAATGGATTTTCCAAGGCCTACGCGATGACGGGCTGGCGGATCGGCTACCTGGCGGCGCCGGCCGAGCTGTTCGATCCAATCATTCGCGTCCGCCAGTATACGACCACGTGTGCGCCGTCAATCGCCCAACATGCGGCGGTCGCGGCATTCGAGAGCGATGCCCCGCGCCGCATGCGCGAGACCTTCAAAGAGCGCAGAGCAGCTGTCTGCGATCGTATCGCGGAGATCCAGGGGATGGAACTTCCCGAGGCCCCTGCCGGCGCGATGTACGCCCTTCCAACGATCCCGAAGGGGGCTGACGACGATCTGACGTTCGCCCGTTCCCTGCTTCGAGAACAAGGGGTAGCGGTCGTCCCGGGACGGACGTTCGGCGCTGTCGGGGGAGGGCGGGTACGAATCGCGTACGGACAACCGCAAGCGCGACTGCACGAGGCGTTCGATCGCATCGAACGCTGGCAGTAGGGCACCCGCCCACCTTTCCCGCCACCGACGACAATACACTGGACGGGAGTTACCGCGTTTCGGGAGTATTATCTCCCCCACGGGAAATCCCGAACCGTGGAGTTCTGGCTGCTCGTCGTTGTTCTCGCCGCCTTCGTCGAGACCACGTACTCGTCGCTGCAGAAACACCTCACCGTCGAATTCGACGGCCTGGAGCTCAGCTACATCACCTCGGTCCTCGGGCTGGCGTTTCTGGTCCCCGTCGGGCTCTGGATCCTGTTCACGACGGAGATCCCGATAACGCCGATGGTCGCGGCGGTGATCCTCCTCTCCGGAACGGTCAACATCGCGGCCATCTACGCATTCCTCACGGCCCTGAAGATCGAGGACCTCTCCGTCGTTGCGCCACTGGTCCAACTCTCGCCGATTTTCGTGGCCTTTTCCGAGCCCGTGTTCCTCGCGACGCCGTTCAACGTGTTCTTCATCATCGGGGCGTTCCTGGCGGTGGGCGGGAGTTTCATCCTGCTGGCGGATGAACGCGCGTGGTTACGACCCTTGGCCCACGTCTCGACCCGGGCCGCTATCCTCGCGATCAGTGCGGCGGCGTTCTTTTCGGTGGCCTCGCTGTCCAATCGGTACGTCACCACCCGCATCTCCCCGATGTTCTATACGTTCCTGATTTACTTCCTGATGACGGCAGGCTTTGCGATCATCCTGGCCGTTCGGCGAAAGCGCATTCGCACTGTCTCCCTGGTGAAACCGAAGCTCGTCTCGCTTGGCGGGCTGACGGCCTTGCGAACCAGCCTCACCTACTTTGCGTTCTCTCTGGCTGCTGCCTCCCGCGTCACGGTCTCTCTGCAACTTTCGATACTCTTCAGTGTCATCGCTGGCGGTCTGCTGTTCGGCGAACGACAGATCCTCCGCAAGCTACTCGGCGGGCTGTTGATCATTCTCGGGATCGTGTTCGTGGTGTGAGAGCGGGCGTGCCAGAGCGGCCTGTGGCACTTCGAACGACGCTATTCACCCAAGGGAACTCATCGTGAGATATCGCATTCTGGTTACTTGATTGACCCGATCGGGAGGCCTGTTCTGCTCTAGGTTGCTAATCGATCATCACCTCATGTGTCACCGAACGTCGCCTTCCCCATGCCGCGGGACGAGACAGATCTGCCCGGGGCACGGGGGGGTCGATCGAGAATTGGCGCAGGTGGCTGTGGCTGACAGCAGTCCTATCTTCGACGAGTGTGAGCTGAACCCGAGATATTTCACAAGAAGAGGTAATCCCGGTGGCATACTGAGCGGTTTCTCGCCGACCTCGGGGCGGTTGCAACCGATTACGTGACCACTGATCCGTTCACACTTGCTGATCGTCGAGAATAGCCGTGACCGGTGGGCGGCCCTCCCGTGGTTCGTCGAAGGCGTACTCGGGCTCGCGGTTCATCCACGCACCGTTGGTGAAATCCGGGAACGAGACCGGTTCGCCACCGTTCGCGATGGACGCCTCGGAGAGCGGCGAGATCGCCCGCCAGGTGGCGAACTCGTATGCGTCGATGGGTGGGCGAGCGTCATGTTTCACGGACACGAGGAAATCGCGGAGGACGAGAAAATCGATGCCGCCGTGGCCGCCCTGTAAGCCCCGTTCGCGGTACTGGCGCCACAAGGGGTGGCCGTATTCCGCCTGGTAGTCCTCGAACGGTTCCCATTCGTGATCGGGGCTCCGTCCGTCGATGTAGATCGAGTCGTCGGTGTTCCGCCAGAGCCCTTTCGTGCCCTGCACCAAGGTCTGGGTCTCCTTGGGACGCGGCAGGGCAACGTCGTGCGTGATGTTCACCGTCTCGCCGTTGGCGCACGTGATCGTCGTCGTAATCACGTCACCCATCGCCCAGTCGTACTCTTGTGCGGGATGGTCGGCGTCCAGGTTTTCCGCGGCCCATTCATGGAGACCGCGTGATTTTGTCGCCGTCGACTTCAGGGAGAGAAATCGGTTTCCCCGTGTGATGCCGAGGTATTTCGAGATCGGGCCGACCCCGTGGGTGGGATAGATATCTCCGTTGCGTTTGAGATTGTGCAGCGTGCGATACCAGGTACCCTCCGAACGCCGACCGATCTCGTGGGATTCGTTAATCAGCGCGCGGAGATCGTGCAGATAGCCACACCGGGTGTTGATTAGCTCGCCGAACAGCCCGTCCCGGACCATCTGGAGGGCCATCAGCATGTCCTCCTTGTAGCAGTCGTTCTCGAGCAACATCGCGTGGGCCTGGGATGATTCGGCGGCTCGAACCAGCCGCCAACATTCCTCGACGGTCGAGGCAGGGCCAACCTCCGTCGCCACGTAGATATCCGATTCGAGCGTCTTGATGGCAAGCGGGATGTGGGGCCGCCACGACGTCGCGACGATGACCGCGTCCAGCTCGACCGCCTCGAGCATCGTCTCGTGATCGTCGAATTCTTCCGCAGCTGGTTCGTCGGCGTCGGCGATATCCACCTGTGCATCTGCCAGGTTCTCGTCGTTTCGATCACAGACGGCAGCCATGGAGACGTCCTCCATGGATAGACACTGCCGCATGAGGTGGCGACCGCGTTTTCCGACGCCAGTACAGCCGACACGAACGGTCTCGTTCATTGGTGTGGATGCCATAAATCCGATGCGGGATTTCCCCGACGCCGGTAAATAGCTTGGTACGTCGATCGCCGGATGTTGTTCGCGTCTGTCTGTCGTGTACATGCACCCGGATTCCCCACACGATGATGGATTTCAGGAAGTCTTCCCCCCAGCCACGGGAGTGCGAGCAACCCAGTATTGCTCGACTTCGGTCGCAAAGTCCGGATCCGATCCTTGCCGCGATAATCTTCGGGACGATCGCGAAATCAGCGAGGAGTAGGGATTGGGAGCGTGTTATGGGGATAGACCGACGACGAACAGCCGGTTGTTGGTTTGTTGCAATCCAGTAGAGGGGCCGCGTCTCTATTTCGTTGTTTGGGCAGAGGTGATCACGTTTCGTCTTGCTGCTCCCTAATTTGATGCGTAGCGGCCATGTTTCGTTTGTCGACTTGCCTCTTATGTGTCCACAACGATTTCCCATCGTCTCTCGGCAAGAACCACGAATGTCCACCCGAGGGTGCATTGGTAGTAGTATCAGGGGACAAACTCATAGAAAGGAGCCGACCGGTATCAATAACTATTTATCTATTGTTTTAGAATCGCTTGCCTGATGTCAACAGACGTCACGCAAGACGACATTGATCAATTCAACGACGAAGGTTATCTGTTCATTCAGGATTTCATGGATGAGGAGCGAATCGAACGGCTACGAAAGGAGGCCAATCGATTACTTGAGCTTGCAGTTAACTCTTCGCTCGCTCACGGACGAACGAGCAGTCGTTTGAATATGGTAGAGCGAGAAAACGGTGATCAGTACGTACGGCAAGTCAGTCCAACGCTCGACATAACAAAAATATTTAACGACCTTGCACGATACGAGGTCGCGGATGTGCTCTCCTCGCTCATGGGTGAACCAGCGATCTCTATCGAGCGGACCGCTCAAGTGAATTATAAGATGCCACTCCCTGAACCCGTCGACGGGATTGATGCCTCACAGCGGGATGAGAGATATCACGTGCACAGTGACTGGGCATATTACAAACATGGGGGGTACCCACGGGGCATCATTACCAGTGCAATATTCCTTGATGCGTGTAATGAGGATTCTGGGCCGCTCGAGGTGTGGCCGGGGACGCAATCCGAAGAAATCGAACACACCCGGGTAGAGGACGGCGATCTGGAAGCCTCCCCGGAAGAAATCGATCATGATGATGGAATGACGGTCCTCGGTCCGCCAGGTTCGTTTTTGTGTTTCCACTCCGAGTTAATCCACGGTTCGGGGCCGAACGAGTCCGATTTACCTCGACGCTTGGCGATTTTCGGCCATGCACCTGAATCGACTGTTGACACGGAGATCGTGGAGGGAAGTGCGAGACCTGAGACTGGGACGAAGTATCCCTCGGAACTCCGTGAATCCCGGTACGAGTGGGAATATCAACGGATGAAAGAGGAGGGAGAATTTACCGATAAATTTACCGCTCCGACGTTTTATTCTTGACTCAATTGGCTCGTGTGGATTTCCACTAGGTGCGGGCAATCAATTCTCGGTCAGCCGTCCCATTATCACCTTAGTATGACATCTTTTTCGGGCCAGTAGTTCCTATACATCGACGGAACATTCTTGTCGGTTAACCTATGTAGCCTTTCGATGGCAAATAAGAAATGTCGATAGGATTTCATTATGAATGTCTCCACCTGGGACACCTCTCTTGTCGACACCTCTATTCGAGTTTTGGGATGAAAAAGTCGATCGGAAACACCGTATTCAAAAATGGGTCGTCGTGGCGTGCTGTCATGAATCCAGGGCGGTCGAACAATAACGACACGGTCGAGAGGCTATCGAGCGACGTAGTGGGCTCACTAGCGGAGTTTGGTTTGATATGAATCCCTTCTGCGGAGTACGCGATCTCAACAGGAGAGTTGACGGAATTAGTTACGTCGATAATCACCGAACCGCTGGTGCAATGTCCGCTATTGACCCACTTTTCCACCAGGTGATCTTTCAAATCGATAAGTAGCGTTTCTAAATCTAAGATATTTATCATACGATGCGGGACTGTGGACCAACGATCGCAAATTCCATGAAAATACGGGTTCATTGGGTTTGTCGAGTCAGAGGTCAAGACCAACTTATTCGTGTCGTAGTTACTGAATAAGTCGTTCAACAAAATTTCTACTCCCTGCTTTGACCCTCCGAATTCTGTGATCCGCCGAGTTACCCCACCCGGACCACTTGAACCATAAGCTCGTGGCTGAGTGAATGATATGTATGATGTATGTTCTTTATCTCGGTATATCAGTGTTTCAACGCCGTACTGATCGAGGATGTCTTGTATGTCACTTATTGACCGTTTGACGCGGTACGGGGACGCGACATACATCGATTTTATCGTATTGGATCTGCTGTTCGAGCCATCGTAAGCCATAATCTCACCGGGACGATCCGGCGCGTCGGGTAAGCGTCGCTCCGTAATCTCGAACCTCATTTCCGCACCGGTACTTTCCCAGCCAAACCAGTTATACCTCGTCCGATCACCCCCGAGCGCTGCGATCGGGATCGACCGGTTCTTCATCCACTCCAGCCAGAACGAGAGCAACGAGGACATGTAGCCGTTGTTTCGGTGGGCATAGCCGGTCGCCACGTGTCCGATGCGAGCGCACTCGACCTCGGATTCACCAATCATGAGGGTATCGACGATACACGCTACCGTGCTGACGATCTCGTCGTCGCTCTCAATCACCGCATATCTCTCGGGGCGATCCTCGGAAAACCAATTTGGATATCTGGCCTCCATGCCACCTGAACCGTGCCCAAATACGCGGTCAATCAACTCGGTAATTGCCGAGTAATCGTCCGTTGTTGCAAGTCGTGGTGATTCCTGTTCCATTTTCACTGGACTCTTGTGGAGCTTCAATAAATCTATCGAGGATTTCAGGTATATTGTAGAACCTGGGAAAGTCTTCGTCGGTATCTCAATCCCTGCATCGCCGGGATAAGGTGAATCTATTGCAGGACGATCTCGCCCGAATCTGCCCACGAATGGCCGATTCCGCGTCCCATACACAATTCGTCCTAGCCTCGGGCGGTATCAATCGCGTCGGATCCATCGACTCGCCACGGAGTACTTCACCATCTATGCTATCTCGAGGCTCGAGGTGTCTGGAGATACACCACGCACTCATCGTGCTCGACGATCATGCGCTGAATACCTACAAACCGGTTAGCGACAGTCCCCAACCTCGCCCCACCTGCATTCAAAGTGTATGGTCTCCTCATAATGGGTTCACTCCAAGTAGCCCAGTTGACAGCGAGCACCTTGTGACGTCTACGGCGGATACGTGTTTTCAGTTGCCGCCACCCACGGCCACCTCACTCCAACTGTTCGAACTGTCGGAGAGCGCCTATTGGGCCTCCGCTCGTCTAGCGGCGAGCTCGGACTGCTGCTTCCCCATGCGGGATCATGATACGATAGTACCACCCGCCAAGCGCTCCTCTCGATGTCGACCACCCCCGAATCGATCACGTAGCACGATCCATAGCTGGCCCATAAGGTGGGATGATCGCGTCCAATCGGCGGCGATCAACACTTCATGGATCACTGTACGGTTGTTGGCCCGGGAAACAACGGCGGGATCGTGTGGGCCGCAGCCAGCTTGAAACCGGCCTCATCGTCAAAGCTACTGTCGATAGAGGAATGAGTGTAGCGTCGTTACTCAGAGCGGATAGATCTCCTCGTCGGGGGCGCTAAACTGGTCGGTGTATTCCCCACGACGCTTCTTTCGGTAGTATTCGTTCTCGTAGGTAGACTCGATGAGTTCCTGAGGATAACTCCCGGCGGACTCCGGACGAGCTGACCCGTCGGCGATAGGAGCCTCGACATTGCTCTCGGGAGCGTGACCATATATTAGAAACCGTCGCGGGCGCCCAGAAACGTTTGGCCCGGAGCTATGGACCATTCGACAGTCGAACATGAGAACTGATCCGGCAGGTCCGGTGACTTGCTCGCCGGCGTCGTGGTCAAGTACATCGTCGGGGACTTGGCGGCCGAGACCCTCGATGATGTCGTGTTCATAGCGAGTAGTGTGAGTGCCCGGCCATACCTCTAGCGGGCCAGAATCCGCTACGGTGTCGTCCAAGAAGACAATGGTTGTGATGATTCCCTCGGGGTACGTCCCCTCATAATAGTCCCAGTCGCTGTGGACGGGGTACCGGTCATCACTACGTCCGGCTTCGATGGCGTCGATCGGCTCGGGGAGAGGTTGTTTGTAGTTAAGCTTGGCGGTGCGGTCGATGGAGATTGGATTATCGCTCATCAAGGGCGCGAGTAGGTCCGACAGTTCTTCGATAGCTAAGTTTTTGAAGAGACGGGTGAGGTCGAGAAGGAGGTTGAGCTGCCGAAATGTCTGCGTGCCTTGGGCGTTTTCGGTGATGGAGAATCGTTCGCTCTGACGGTCGTTTGCTATCGAGGCGTTGATTTGGAGCTCGAGGAGTCGATTGGCCTCATCACGAAATTCCTCGACCCTGTCCGCGTCGAAGTAGTCTTCGAGTAATACATAGCCATCCTCTTGAAATTGATCAACGTGTTTCGTGGTTACCATGGACATCCGTGGATCGTTAGGGTGTCCATTCAACAAGTATATTAATATTTGGCTTAATGAAAGTGATATGTCCGATCGACCGCCGTGTAACTGGATCTGAAGGGGTGGACGATGAGGAAGTTCCGCGAGGCGGACGATCTCAAGAAATGGCGGGAATATCTCGAAGTGGGGTACAAGACGCTGTACGCTGAGCTTGTAAGTGAATACAAGGAGATACATCCAACACATTGGGAGGAGACTGGCGAGTCCCTCGGCCCAGTGAGCACGACCACGATCAAGGATGACAAAAGGCGGGGTAAATACGGCTCCAACCGCCGTCCCAGCGCTGAGACGATTCGGAGCTGGACGACGTTGTTGGTGTTCTGTGCTTCCTGCCGGTGTTCTCGAACAGCCACCCGGGCGACAGCTTCGGGCAACGTCACTGCTGATCGATTTACGACCAACCATGGGGGGGGGGCGCTCGGGGTGAGCCGATGGGTGACCCCTTGGGAGATCTCGACGATGGTGATGTAGCTTAGCACTCAATGACCGGTAATACCGCCCGCGGGCTCATAGAGGGAAAACCGAGGTCTCCGCCCATATTTTATCACCCCATCTAAGATGTCCTCAAGAGGATTGACCGCGAGGCATTCGAGCAGGTGAAGCTCTCTGGAGGGGGAGACCCATCGACAGTGAATCGAATCGAGCGGGCGGAGTACGTCGGCGAGGACGCTGCGCCGGAATGGCTCCTCAATCCCGACGACCGGACCCGGTGCATTGCCGCCTCTCGAACATCGGAGGCGACACACAATGTCGAGGCCCGTGAGATCAGTCTCGGAGCGGCCCGAAACGGTCACCCAGAGATGTCGCAACGGTTCGTCTGGGACGTCTCCGACGACGAAGTATTCACTGTAGTTGATCGCCAGATGACCGTCAATATGTTGTGTGCCTTTCTCACCGTGGTGACGTAGATCTCGTCGGCCTCGACGATTCCCGTGAGAACGAACTCGTCTGTCCCGCGTCTCCTAAACTTCGTGAACGAACGCTAAGACCATCTTGTACGTGCGTTTGAGCTCCCTGATTAGTTGGCTGGTCGTGCTGGTTTCCATCCCACCGATGATGTAGAACATCTCGGGGCTCGAATGCGTGTGCTTAGTGAAGATTGCGCTTGTGAGGTCGTCGAACCGCCATTGACAGGCTTTCAACTCTCACAGTTGGGCCCTTCCGGCTCGTGCCTTTCTTGAACGTGTCCTCGCCATCACAGTCTGGACAGACAACCTCGTTCGCCCATAGTTGGTCCCGGAGATACGCGACACACTCCTCGACATTCGGTGAAAAGATGGCCGCTGCTGTGGCGTGGCTGATCACGGCTGGCTCGGCTAGGGATTCAAGCCGATAAGGAGCCGTCGGAGTTAACAGATGAATCAGTACTTGTCACCGTCACTACAAACCACCTTGGCAATCTGCCCATCGAACACGCGTGGGGCATGGTGTGGTCGGATTTGCGCCTGGTCAAATGTATAATTTTATTGACCTCAACCTCGAATTATTTGTTGAAAAGACCATAACAATTATTACTAATGACTTCTCAGGGCTGGTCGTGACTCGTGCCAACAAGAGCCGTTCAAAGAGTCTTGCTCCGCATAGTCCCCTGGATCGAAGAGAGTTGATGCTACTGAGTTTGGCGACGACCGGCACACTAACAGCGGGTTGTATTGGCGATGACGAGGAGGTAAGAGACGACATCCTACGGGATCCTGATATTGATGATGTGGATATCGATATCGGCGATGAAGAAGCGGGTCCGGATGAACTGGCGTGGGATGAAGTTCACGTGGAAGGTCAAACACTCAGGATTCCCGTTTCCGGTCCGAATCCAGAGAATGTTCAATTTATTTGGGAGATGGGTCGGTTTGTCGGTGAAGGAGATTGGGAACGACCGATACCTCATCAGCGATTCGCTCTACAACCACCGATGTGGGGGTCGTATCTTACAGAGGCGGTTAGTGTAACCCCAGAGAATTTTGAGGACATCCGGCACCTGTTGTTGGCTGAGGAAGTCATTCTAGAACCTCATCGGGTGCGAGTGGAATATCGAGACGATGCATACTGGAGCGACGGTGAGCCAATTACCGCGAGAGACGCTGCAGCTGCCACGAGCGTGTGGGCAGATCCTGTATCATGGGTTGAGGACCCAATCGACCAAGGCCGGCGTCCGACCGCGACGTTTGAGTTTCCTGATGGCCCAGACGGCCGCATTTTTGAAACGTTCGTACCTGATAACGAAGCTTGGCAAGACGCATGGCCACCGGACCCCGACTGGACAATGGGCTTCGCATTTGAATATTGGAACAACGTTCTTTGGCTCTCCCACTGGAGAAATCGTTTGGCGCACACATTTCCAACCCATGTCGAGCCATTCGATAGTATAACTGAGCATACACTGGAAGAATGGGACAATCAAGACCCTGACAAATTGGGCC
>SKQO01000071.1 GCA_007118975.1 Halobacteriales archaeon
CAGTTCAAAGTCGAGGCGGCAGTCTTTGACGACGCCACCTTTGCCGCGATGTATAAACTCGTGCAGGATGGTCACGTCGCCGCAATCGGTGGACCGGTTTCCACCGGGAAGGAAGCGAACGTCTTCGAAGCGCTTGATCGTGACGACGAACCGGTCGCGTTGAAGATCTACCGGATTGCAGCGAGTGACTTCACCCAGATGCGCGCATATCTGGAGGGAGACCCACGATTCGAGGGGCTCGGTGGCGACAAAAGCGACGTCGTGCTCGCGTGGGTGAAAAAGGAGTTCGCCAACCTCGATCGCGCGCGACGTGCCGGCGTCCGTGTTCCCAAACCGATCGCCGTCGAGCGAAACGTTCTCGTCATGGAGTTCATCGGCGTCGAGGGGGAACGCGCCAAACGGCTATCGGAGGTCCGAGTCGAAAACCCGGAAACCGCCTACGGCGTCGTCGAGGAGTACATGCGTCGGTTGTATAATGCCGGGCTGGTTCACGGCGACCTCAGCGAGTACAACATCGTCTTCTACGAAGGCAAACTCTGGATCCTCGACCTCGGTCAGGCAGTCACTGTTCTCCACCCCCGTGCCGAGGAGTTTCTCGAGCGTGATTGCGAGAACGTCGCGTCGTTTTTCAGCCGCCAGGGGTACGATGTCACCCCGGCCGATCTGAAGGATGCCATCACCCCGGAGGACTGAAAAGCGTAAAGCGGTTCGATCACATAACAACTAGTATTCATGCAGCACGTGAAGATCCCGCAGGACCGGATCGGTGCGCTGATCGGTGAAGGGGGTGCCACCATGCGTCGCATCGAGGAGGCCGCGGAGGTCCGTCTCGACATCGACTCCGAGAACGGCTCCGTCCGGGTTCGGTCCGTCGGGGATCCCATCACCGGGATGCGCGGCCCGGAAATCGTCAAGGCCATCGGTCGCGGATTCGCCCCCGACGCCGCCCTCCGCCTCCTCGATGACGATCTGATGCAGTTCGACATGATCGATATCGAGGCGGCCGCCCGTAACGACGCGGACTTGAAGCGCCAGAAAGGCCGGCTGATCGGGGAGAACGGGCGAACTCGCCAGCTCTTCGAGGAACTGAGCGGCGCGGATGTCGTCATCTACGGGTCGACACTCGCGATGATCGGACGCCCCCAGGAAGTCGATGCTGTCCGGAGCGCGGCGGAGATGATCATCGACGGCGCACCACACGGTGCCGTCTATTCGTTCCTGGAGCAGCGACACAACGAGATGAAGCGTGAGGAGCTCGCCTACCACCGGTATCCAGGAAGCGTCGAATCGGCCGACGACACGGCGTAGCGACCGCGAGGCGTCGGTTCCCCGGGTATCAAACCTTATATAGAAGGGCAATCAATCATCCCAATAGCTATGTCACGAATGGGAGGTCAACCGCTAGTCGTTCTCTCGGATGAGAGCCAGCGGACGTCCGGCCGCGATGCCCAGGCGATGAACATTACCGCCGGGAAGGCCGTCGCCACCGCGATCCGAACGACGCTCGGTCCGAAGGGGATGGACAAGATGCTCGTCGACTCGACGGGGGACGCCCTAGTTACCAACGACGGGGTGACCATCCTCCGGGAGATGGACATCGAACACCCGACCGCGAACATGATCGTAGACGTCGCCAAGACCCAAGAAACGGAGGTCGGCGACGGTACGACGACGGCGGTCGTGCTCGCTGGACAGCTTCTGGCCAAGGCCGAGGAGCTTCTCGAACAGGAAGTCCACGCCACCACGGTGGCCCGCGGGTATCGACAGGCTGCCCAGCAGATCCCGGAACTGCTCGAGGAGCTCGTCACGGACGTCGATGCGAGTGATCGAGAGTATCTCGAGCGAATCGCGACCACGGCAATGACCGGCAAAGGGGCCGAACACGAGAAAGACCACCTGGCCGACCTCATCGTCACGGCGATCCAGATCATTGCCGATGACGACCTCATCGACCTCGATCACATCGACGTCAAATCGCTCGTCGGGGGCGCGGTCGGCGACACGGAACTCATCGAGGGCGTCGTCGTCGAGAAGAAGAAAGTCCACCAGGAGATGCCGATGATCGTCGAGGATGCCACGGTGGCTCTGCTCGACGGCGAAATCGACACGAAGGAAACCGAGATCGACGCCGAGGTCAACGTCTCTGACCCGGACGAACTCCAGGAGTTCCTCGACGAGGAAGAACGGCAGTTCCGCGAACAGGTCGATCGGCTTGGCGAACTAGGCGTCGATGTCCTGTTCACGACCGAAAACATCGACGACGGACCGCGACATATGATGGCCAACGCCGGTATTCTCGCGGCCCGTCGCATCGACGACGACGAGGCCGAACGCCTCGCCCGGACCACTGGCGCGATCCGCGCGGGTAGCATCGAGGCCCTGACGGAAGATCACCTCGGGTACGCCGGGACGGTCGCCGAGCGCGAGACCGGGGATGATACCTGGATCTTCGTCGAAGACGTCGAGGACCCCGGTGCGGTAACGATTCTGCTCCGTGGCGGGACCGAACACGTGGTAGACGAGATCGAGCGTGCCCTGGAGGACAGCCTGGGTGTCGTGCGGACCACCGTCCAGGATGGACGGGTCGTCCCCGGTGGCGGCGCTCCGGAAATTTCCCTGGCACTCGGCCTACGGGATTTCGCTGACAGCGTGGGCGGACGGGAGCAACTCGCAGTGGAGGCGTTCGCGGACGCTCTCGACGTTATTCCCCGTACCCTCGCGGAGAACGCCGGCCACGACCCGATCGACAGTCTCGTGGAACTACGGGCCGCTCACGACGGCGGCGCGTCGGCCAGTGGCCTCGACGCGTACACCGGAGAGATCGAGGATATGCTCGAAGCGGGGGTAGTGGAGCCGTGGCGCGTCAAAACACAGGCGATCGACGCGGCGACCGAGGCAGCCGTCATGATCCTCCGAATCGACGACGTCATCTCCGCCGGTGACCTTGCAGTCAGCGACGATGACGGCGGCGAGGAGGAGGAGGAGGGACCGCCCGGTGGCGGCATGGGTGGCATGGGAGGAATGGGCGGCGGTATGGGCGGCATGATGTAACCGCCGGTCAGACCACTACTCTTCGATCGGCAAACTGAACTGTCTATTCTCGGACGCCGCATTCAAGACGACGCTGGTGTTGCTCTCCTTGATATCGGGGTCGACGAGAAGCGCTTTGATCTGATCGTTCATCCCATCGGTATCGCGGAATTTCCCGACGGCCACGATGTCGTAATCGCCGGTGACCTCGTAGACGCTTACCATCTGTTCGTGTTCGAGGAGCCGTTCCGTCACTTCCGGAAGGGCGGTCCCTTCGACCTTCAATTGGAGGATCGCTGTGACGTCGTATCCGAGAGCGTCGTAGTCAACAATCGGTGTGTAGCCTTTGATGATCCCCTCTCCCTCGAGGTCGCTGAGATGGTTAGAGACGGTCGTCACGGAAACGTCGAGTTCCTGTGCCAGACTGCGGAGGCTGGCCCGGCCGTCCTGTAGCAGCTCGTTGATGAGCTGTTTGTCCAGGTGTTCGTACGTCATACGCCCACCTGCAAAGCGGAAGATATAGAACTTTACGCATGTCCAATTGTAAGCCCGCCAATCGGAACCACGGAGACGACCGTGTATCTTCGTGGATGTTGCCAACCCGCGTGGGCGTGCCAGCTGTCGTCCGATCCTGGGGCCGACCACGATTGAGTCTGCACGAGATCGGTCCGTGCAGGGTTGGAGGACCGCGATTATCGACAGCACCGTACTCGGGTACGTTACTGGGCACTCGTGCTATATCGGGGCGCGATCGCCGATACTACTGGGTCATTCTCATCGCCTGCTCCCGGCGGATTTCGTGCTGGAGCGTGCCGCCCGTTACAAACCGCTCGATCTCCTCGAGTACGGTCCTCCCGAACAACTCGTGAGGACCGTTTCCGCCCATGTGTGCGGAAAGCTGCACATTTTCCAGCCCGCGAAGCGGGTCATCTGCCGGGAGCGGTTCCTCGTGAAAGACATCGATCGCGGCCCGGATCCGGCCCCGTTCGAGTTCAGCATAGAGCGCGTCGCGATCGGTGATCGACGCCCGGGCCGTGTTGACGAGTAAACCATCGTCGGGAATCATTGCTAGCTCGGGCTCGCCGATCATTCCCCGTGTTTCGGGGGTGCGGGCCGCGTGGATCGAGATGATCGAGGACGCCATCGCCCGTTCAAGACTCGTTTTCTCCACGAAGGAGTACTCGGTCACCGCGACAGGCGGCACGTATGGATCGTACAGGCGCACCGTGACGTCAAACGGCCGGAGCATCTCGAGGAGGTATCGTCCGATGGTTCCCAGCCCAACCAACCCGATGGTTCCATCGATAAGCGAACGGGTGGGTGCAGGATCGTCGAACCCGTCCGTTCGCATCGAGCGATCGGCACGGACGATGCCCCGCTGGGCGGCGAGAACGTGCCCGAGCGTCAGCTCTGCGACGAATCGGGCCATCGGGCGATCGGCCGAGCAGACCCTGACGCCCGCATCGAACAGCCGCTCGCTCACGAGGGTTGCGACTGAACCCCCGGTGTGGGCGACCAGCTTGAGTGCTTCGGCGCCCGCCATCACACGCTCGTCGAATTGGGGCGTGCCCCATCCGGTCACCGCAATCTCGGCTCCGGTGAGACCCGTGGCGAGATCCTCCGCCGAGAGCCCTTCGTCGTCGTAGTAGGAGACCGATGAGATCGATTCCAGATGCTCGCGGTCCTCCGTCGAGAAAAACTGCTCCCGCAACCCCGGCGGCATCGCCACGAACACCCGTGGTCCTTCACCGGACATACCACCGGTGGACCATTCGGCCTCTTAACCTCCTCGAAGGTGCGTGCCATCAAGATCGCCACGTCGCGATGGCATCACGGACTCGCCAGGGGACACCAAGCACGTTGAACGTCACGCCGACCAGCAACATGATGACGTACAGACCGAGCGTCGAGAGCCAGACGACGATCATCGCCAGAATCGCCCAAACGCCGGCCAGGAAGTAGAACGCGCCGATCGTCATCGCCGTGCCGTACAACAGAACGAGGTAGGGTCCCCAACCGCGTGCACGGTTTCGACGCATTCGCCGGCGGACGTACCGCCGCAGCTCCGCTTCCAGGGCCGGTTTCTTGACCGTCCGGTCATCGACGGCCTGTTCGAACCGGGAGAGCTCTCCCCGGACGCTGTAAAGTTCCTCCTCCAGCCGCTCGAACTCCTGTCGGAGCTCATCCAGCTCCAGGGCCTCATCTGACGGTTGGTCGCTCCGATCGAACGGTTCGTCGAACTCCTCGCGGCCGACGTCGTCCTCGGGGTCTGACTCCTCGGACATCCCCTGCTCCTCTGTTAGTCTCGCTGCTCCTGCCTTGGGTGTTCCGCATCCACGACGAACGGGAGCGATTCCGACGATTCGACAGACCCGGCGGCCGTACGACCTGCAAGCACCGCGTTGATGACCGTGCCGGTCAACACCAAAATCGCCCCGAAGTAGAACCAGGTCATCAGGATCAACACCCCACCGACGATCCCGAACAGGGCGAACGTTCCAGCATGGGCCACGTATATCGCGAAGAGCTCACCGAGTACGGTCCACCCCGCGGCTGCGAAGGCCGTCCCCGGGAGGACAGCCAGTGCTGAAGGCCTGGGGGAGGGCAAGACGAGGTACATCGGGAAGAACATCACGAGAAGAACGAAGAAGATCGGGACCATCGAAAGCCGTTGCCAGATGACGGGGATGGGGAATACGTGAGCGGCCGTCTGGAGGACGAATAGTGCGATCAGTCCGAGCAGGATGCCGACGATAACGGCGAGTGCCCGAATGAGTGACTTGAGAAAGCCCGAATCGTCATCGGCGCCGTAAATCATGGCAAACGCGATATCGAGTCCCCGGAACACGCGCAACCCGCTCCAAAGCAGGAACAGACTGCCGACGACACCCGCCCCGCTCCGACCCGCACCCTCGAGTACTGCAGTGACAACGAGGTCCTCGGCTTCCGGCGTCAGGACGCCGCTCAACGTCGCGACCAGGCGATCGGCAAACGCTTCACCGGCCACGAGGCTTCCGATCACGAGTACCAACAGCAGGAGCGGGAAAATCGAGATGAAGGCATAGAAGGCGATGCTCGCCGCGAGAAAGGTGACGCGATCGTCGAGGGTTACCCGGACGATCCGGGCGAGAAAGAGCCGGGAATCTTGCATGGAGCGTACCACGGCGGCATCTAGACAGGAGGGAGCTTAAACGCCCGGAGAGTCATCAGGACTGATACGTCGTCTACGCAGTCGCTCGCCGGATCTCGCCCACGTTCGCGTCGGTCTTGAAGGTCGTCCCCCCGTAATGTGTTCTGCTCGCCGCGTACCCAGCGGTCTGCAACGCCGCTACCCATTCGTCCATCGGCCCGGCGGTTCGGTCCCACCGCTTGCAGAGCCGGTGCTGATCGTAGTGGGTCGGAACCGGGAGTTCCTCGTGGATACGGGTCAACATCCGTTCTGCCGCTTCGGCCGTTCCCATCGACTGATCCAAGGAATCGATGACCTCTTCGACGAATCGCGTATCGTGAACCGCGCCGAGCCACAACGGGCCGGCTGTCACCAACGCCTCCCCATCGCAGTGCGGGCACCGCTCTCGTCGCGTCGGTAACAACCCGGTGGTAGATTCGCGATACAGGCATTGCGGACAGTGCCAGAGCATACCCAGTTCTTCGATCGCCTCGTCGGCCACAGTCGCACCCCGCTTGAGGCGAAGATACGTCCGCACGTAGTGCGATTCAGCGTGGCTGAGGATCGGTTCGATCGCGATGTCCCGTGTCGCGGCCGTTCGACACAGTGCCGAGAGCAAGATTCGCACCCCCATCTCCGCGTGGTACTCGGTGTTCCGGGGGACGGCCCCGTACCGGCGGATCCCCGCGTTCAGATGTGCGCCGCAAAGCGGTGCCGTATCGGTCGCCGTCACGCACAGAATTCGTCCAGTTCCGGCGAAAGCGGCCGCAGCGAACGGCATCGGGCTTCCGAACGGATCGAGATCGACGACGTCGTGGTGCTCTTGGTGAAGGAGGACGTTCGCATCGGTGGTGCGGAGGCGAGCGTGGAGTCCGTTTCGGTCGAAATTCCGACGACAGAGCTGGATCGCCTCATCCGTGCGATCGCAGGCGGTGACAGCCCACTCGTCCGCCGCGGCTCGTACCGCCCGCACACCACTTGCCGTCATCGCGTCGAGGTACGTTTCGAGATCCGAATCCCGACATCGTAACGCCCGCAGGGTCGCGACGGTAATATCGCGGTTTCGCTCCTGTCGAGGATTGTAGAAGACGGCGTCACCCGTGCCGTTCTCCGCGAGTTCCGGGACCTCGATGGTCACCCCGCCTTCTTCGACCTCCATGGTCGGTTCGGGACCGGGAGGTCGAAAAATCATGCGAACCGCTTTGACCCTCCGCCGTGAACCGCCGGCCGGTGACGGCAGAACCGCTCGAGTGGGAACACGCCCTGGCGGAAGCGGGGGAGCTGACTCCCGACATCGTCGAGCGGGTGCTGTCGATACATGGCGATCGCGGGGCCAAGGCGATCGATGCGGTGCACGAGGGACGGGTGAAAGAGTACCGTGATTTTACCGTGGTTGTGGGCCATGGCGACGAATACGTGGTCGAGGGGCGGGCCTGTACCTGCCTGGACGCCCAGTACAACCTGGACCCGGACGACCCGACGGACCGGTGCTGGCATGCCCTCGCTGCGACGATTTCGACGACCATCGGCGAGACCGACCGATTCGATCTGTGGTACTCCGACATGCGTGACCTGATGGAATGATCGCGCTCCGGACGAGGTCGTACACGGTGTCACGTCCTCCGTAGCTGGGACCCGCCGATCGCATCCCGGCAACGACGCGGCCAAGGTCTATGGTCCACGGGCGGGAGGAATAGCCATGCAGTTGTTTCGCGTGACGTACGTTACCGACGATGTGGAGACGACCGCCGCGTTTTACGAACGGTTGCTCGAGCGCGATCCCGTGGTTTCGGAGCATTCGGTCGTCATCTTCCACGTCGAGGGGACCGAAGTAATCGTTCACGAACGCTACGAGGCCGACGGAGATGACCTGCCGGCGGAGGATTACCTCGCGTTTGCCGTCGAGAATCTGGAGCTGCAGTACGCCGAACTGGTCGACGCGGGGTTCGAGCCGTTCCGGGAACCGGCCGCCTACGACTGGGGTCGCTCGGCCTATCTCCGGGACCCCGATAATCGGCTGGTGGAACTCGCCGCGAAGTGATCGACCGCTCGGTACCAGCACATTCTCGCTCCGTTTCAACGCCGTGTAGCTGTCGTCTCCGAGTGGAGATCGTCGGCGCCACGTTACTAATCGTAAAGAGTAAACACTCGTTTTGTCCGGCTCCCGGAAGTACCTAGAACGCGCTATCGGCGAACCCCCCATCAACGGTGAATACCTCGCCGGTCACATACGACGCCGCGTCGCTCGCCAGAAAGAGCGCCGGACCCACGATCTCTTCCCGCTCTGCGACCCGGCCGAGTGGGGTACGTTCGTCGATCAGTTGGCGTTTGGGCGTTCCCGGGGCGTACACCTCCTCGTTCTGCGGCGTGATGATGAAGCCCGGTGCAATGGCGTTGACTCGGATCTCGGGCGCGAGTTCCTTCGCGCTGGCCCGCGTGAACGCCTCCACACCGCCTTTTGCTGCCGCATAGGCGGGTAGTTCCGCCAGGGCGAGTCTCGCCGCCATCGACGAGATGTTGATGACGCTCGCGCCGTCATCGAGGGCCGGCAGCAGCGACTGGAGCACGCGTCGCACTCCGTCTAGCGCCACATTCGTCACGTGGCGCCACTCCTCCTCGGAGATCGTCTCGATCCGTTCGCGAGAAATCGCTCCTTGTGAGGCCACGACGACGTCCACACCACCAAATAAGTCCTCGGCACGGGATCGAACCTCGTCAAGCGACGCCCTGTCGGTTACATCGCACGTAATGCGCGTCGTCCTTGCACCCCGTTCCTCGAGAGCAGCCGCGGTCCGCTCGACCTTTTGCTCGTCGCGGCTCGTCGCGATGACGTCAGCCCCCTCGGTCGCAAATCCCATCGCGATTGCCTGCCCGATGCCGCTCGTCCCGCCGACCACGACGACTCGTTTGTCGCTGACGTCGATCGGGCGGTGGTCGTACGATACCATGTCATGGCCTGCCAGGCGGAGACAATCAGCCGTTCGATTCTTCGCAACCGACCCGCAGGGTTATGGGCCCGCCGGACGGCGACCTCGCCATGAAAGCGGTGGCCAAGACCATACGCGCCAAGGGAGCGCTCGAGGTGATCGACCGCGAACAACCGACGCCCGGACCCCGTGACGCCCTCGTTCGTGTCGCGTACGCCGGCCTCTGCGGGAGCGATGCCGGCATTTACAAATGGAAATCGGCGTTCGAGCGGATGGAGCTCCCGTGCATCATCGGGCACGAATACACCGGCGAAGTCGTCGCGACCGGTCCCGAAGTCGCTCGTGTGAGTGCCGGTGACCGGGTCGTCGAGCGCCCGATCCGGAGCTGCGGGCACTGCCACCAGTGTCAAGTAACCAATGAATGTGTCTGCCAGCAGGCCTCGATCACCGGCGTAGACCACGACGGAGCCTTCGCCGGCTACCTCACGGTCCCGGAGCGGCAGCTCCAGACGGTCCCGTCCGGGCTCCCATCGCGTCACGCGGCGATCGCCGAGCCCGTCAGCATTGCCACCAGAGCAGTCACCGTCAATTCCCGCGTCCGGCCCGCCGACGAGGTGCTGGTGGCCGGACCGGGGCCAATCGGGCTGTTCACGGCACAGGTCGCCCGAGCCCAGGGCGGTCACGTCACCGTCGCCGGCGTCGATCGCGACGCCTCCCACCGGTTGCCGGTGGCGGCGGCCCTCGGCTTCGAGACAGTCAACGTCGAGAGGGATGGACTGGGCGAGGACGACGAGACGGGCGGGTTTGCCGTCGTGTTCGATACGACTGGCCATCCGTCCGGATTGACCCTCGCGGCCGATGCCGTCCGCAACGGGGGTCAGCTCGTGATCGTCGGCCAGACCGGCGAAACGTCGATGGCGTACTCGCCGCTTGTTCGGGCTGAAATCGACCTGCAGTGTTCGTACGGGTCGGTGTGGGAAGACGTCGACCGAAGCCTCCGCCTGCTCGCGGCGGGAACCGTCGACCCGGAGCCACTGCTGGACGATCAATTCTCCCTGACCTCACCCGCGACGGCCTTCGAGGCGTTTCTTTCCGGCGAGACGGTCAAGCCGTTGTTCGACGCGAGCGAACTACGCGATTGATCGGTACACGCGGATCCGGTCACCGAAACGGGGTGAGTTCCAGCACTTCGGCCACCGCCTCCACCCGATATGTCGGTTCGACGGCCGGGCTGACAGACGCCTCGGTGATCCAGACGGCCTCCATTCCCGCGTTGTGCGCCCCCACCACGTCCGACTCGAGAGAGTCGCCGATGTGGACCGCCTCGTCCGCCGTGACAGCGATCTCGTCCAGGGCCCGCTCGAACGGTTCCGGATCGGGTTTGGCGGGCACACCGTCGCCGGCGAAGACCGTCGTGTCGAACCAGTCCGCGATGCCGGCGGCCTCGAGTTTGATCGACTGGGACTCCCGCGGCCCGTTGGTGATCAGCCCGAGTCGATGTTCCGCCGCGAGGTGTTCGAGCACGCGCTCGGCGCCGGGTAACAATTCGACGTTGGCGTGGTCGCGCTCGGCCGAGTACGCTGCCGCTAGTTCTCGTCCCACCGCAGGATCCCGACTGTGGTCCACCGCGATCCCTTCGAAACACGCTCGTCGGATGGCCTCGATGGTTGCGAACTCCCCCGCGAAATCGTCGAACCGGTCGTAGTACTCCTGGAGGGAGAAAAACGGCCGTACGGAACACTGCTCGAAGCTCGTTGCGAGAAGCTCGGCCGGGCCCCGTCGATACGTGAGTAGCGTGTCGTCGAGATCCAGGCACACCGCGGTGTGCCGTCCCATACGTGTCGATACATCGAAGCCGAGAAAAAGTCCTCCGCCCGTCCGCCCCCCTCAGGCCTCGGCGTACGCCTCGTCGATACGCTCGAACTGCTCGTCGGAAAGCGAGACATGGAGTGCTGCGAGGTTGTCCTCGAGTTGCTCGACTGTCCGCGCGCCGAAGATAGGGACACAGGTGAATCCCCGCTGGTCCACGAGCCACCGGAGCGCGACCTGGGCCGGGCTCGCCTCGACTGATTCGGCCACCGACTGGACCGCATCCAACACACGCCATTGCCGCTCCGAGAAGTCGAGGTCCCAGTCGTGCAAGTCCGCTCGCGTCCCCTCCGCAGCTTCTCCGGCTTCGTACTTGCCCGTGAGAAAGCCCCCGCCGAGTGGCGAGTACGGACAGACTGCCAGCCCCTGATCGGCACACACGTCGAGATAGTCGGTCGGGCGCTCGGCCGCGTTGAACCGCGGTTGGGTCACCTCGAATCGCTCGAGCCCCTCGACGTCACTGGTCCAGAGCGCCTTGGTCAGCTGCCAGGCGGCCATCGAAGACGCGGCGAGGTAGTGGACTTTTCCCTCGCGAACCAGCCCATCCAGCGTCTGCATCGTTTCCGTCAACGGCGTCTGTTCGTCGAAGCGGTGGATGTAGTAGACGTCGAGGTAATCGGTGTCGAGCCGTTCCAGGCTTCCTTCGATCTCCGCCCGGATGTTCTTCCGACTGAGGTTCCCCGAAAACCGGCTCACCTGACTCCAGTACACCTTTGAGGCGATCACGTAGTCCTCGCGATCCCGATCGGCAAGCCACTCGCCGATCCAGACCTCGCTCTCGCCACTCCCGTAGGTGTTGGCCGTATCGATGAAATTCCCGCCCGCCGTAGCGAAGCGATCGAGGAGTTCGTGGGCAGTCTCGCGATCCGTCTCCAGGACGCCGCTCCGTTCCCGGTTGAAATTCGAGGTTCCCAGGCAGAGTTGCGAGACGTCGACGCCGGTCGAACCCAGCTTCGTATACTCCATATCGTGGCTCTCTTGCGTAGTGACGTAATGGATTCGGTGGTTCAATCCTCGCGGTGGACCCAAAAATGGAGGGTCGCCCGTTCGACCTCGACGATCACCTCGTAGTCTCCTCCATCCTCGCTTTCGTATTCGATCGTCTCATCATCCTCGATCGTTTCCTCCAGTACCTCCTCCATCTCGGGACTTACGAGCGTGAGGCGTGCGGGGTCGTTGCCGTCGTTTTCCACCCGAACTTCGATGGTATTGCCCGCGCCCGGGCTGAGCGAGAAGCTCTGTTCACCTTCGACGAGGGTCCCTTCGTCCCCGAGGAACGATTCGATGCAGCCGGCGGTGGTCGCCGTACCGAGCGTCACGGCGCCGAGGAATGTGCGACGTTTCATGCCGGTCCGATCGGGTGGCGACGGGTAGCTGTTTTGGTTCCCGGTGACGGGCGGTAGCGCCAGCGTTCAAACGTGCTCGTCGAGAAAGTCGACGATTCGTCGATACGCCTCGATCTGGTTTTCGAGCTTCGCGAGGCCGTGCCCCTCGTCCTCGAAGATGAGCGTCTCGACGGGCACGTGGTCGCTGGCCTCCGCAGCGATCTGTTCAGCCTCTCCGACCGGAACGCGGGGGTCGTTCTCGCCGTGGACGACGAACAGCGGAGCACGAATCCGCTCGACCCGGTTGATTGGACTGATCGATTCGAGGAATTCGCGGTCCTCCTCGAGGGACCCGTACTCCGCCTCACGCAACGAGCGCCGCCACGCGCCCGTGTTCTCGAGGAACGTCACGAAATTGGCGATGCCGACGATATTAACCCCCGCCGCCCAGAGGTCCGGATACTCCGTCAGTCCCGCGAGGACCATGAAGCCACCGTAGGAGCCACCCTTTGCCACGATTCGATCCGGATCGACCACCTCCTGTTCACGGAGCCATTCGACGCAGGCCTTGAGATCGCGAACCGAATCCATTCGTCGCTCGACGTCGTCGAGATGGGTATACCGCTTGCCGTAACCGCTCGATCCACGCACGTTCGGTTCGAACACGGCGTACCCATGTGCGAGGAAATACTGGGTGAGACTGCTGAACGATGGGCGCCGCTGGGACTCCGGCCCGCCGTGGATATCCACGATCACCGGTGTATCGCCCGGTTTCGCGTCGGCCGGGACCGTAAAGAACCCCGGGACGGCGAGATCGTCGAAGGAATCGACGTGAACGAGCTCCGGCGCCCGAAAGGTGCTGGTGGGGATGCCAGCGGTCGATGCGTCCGTCCAGCGCTCGTACTCGCCAGTTTCCAGGGTGGCGACGCCGACGTTCGTGTTTCGCGTCCGGCTGGTGGTGGTGACGGCGAATCGCTCGCCATCGGGGTCGAAGCTAATGCCGCCGGCAACCCCGTCCGGTATCGCCGGAGATGGATACTGCTCGATCGACGCCCGATCGGCCAACGCACCGGCGTGTAACTCGGTGTATCCGTCGACGTTTCGGGCGTACACGATTCGACCGGATTCCTGATGGACTCCCACGCCCTCCACGTTCCACTCCCCGCCCTCGACGACGGTTCGAAACTTGCCAGTCTTGACATCGACCACTGCCAGATACAGGGTATCGGCGTCCCGGTCGGTCACCAGATAGAGGACGTCGCCGTCAGGGCCCCACGTGATGCTCTGATACCGCTCTGGCTCGTCGTGCGGTGTGAGGTGATCCAGCTGCCCTGTCTCGAGGTCGAGGACGTGGACGTCCTGGTCGTAGCTCGAATGGGCTTCGAGGACGACCAATCGTTCGTCATCCGGGCAAAACTCCCCAGCGGTGAACCAGCCATCCCCCTCGTAGACCAGCCTCGCATCCTCCCCCGTCGCCGTTCGTTCCTGGACGTAGATGTCAAATACCGACTCGTCACGCCGGTTCGAGGAGAACGCGAAGCGCTCACCGTCGTTCGACCAGGACCCCCACTGGTGCTTGGCGTCGGGTCGCTCGGTGAGCGGACTGATGTTCCCGTCGTCGGTGTCGAGCCGGAAGAACTGGGCGCGTTCGTTGCCCCCTTCGTCCATCCCAAAGATCAGCTCCGGGCGTTCGGGCGACTGGCTGGCGAAACTGATCCGTTCCTCCTCTGCAGTCCCCTGGGTCGGCCACTGATTCGCCCCGCTGGTTGTCCAGACCTGCGGCACCCCGGTCGTGTCGAGGAGAAACGAGAGGGATTCGCCGTCATGAGCGAACGAGGCCCCGTAGGCGCTCCGGATCGAAAGATACCGTTCGACGTCGTACATGTCCCGCAGGTCGAGCGAGCGGCGAAAAAGCGTTCCGCTGCAGGCGAGAAGAGTTTTTACCGGGCCATCTTGATGTCATGATATGCGCGTGGCGTTCGTGACGCTAGAGACAACCCATACGAACGACACGCGGCGCACGCGACGGCTCGAACGAGTGGCGAAACAATTGACCGCGACCGGCGAGCACGAGGTCGCGTTCTGTTGTGCACAGTGGTGGGGTGGAGACGTCGAATCCTTCGAACACGACGGGATCACGTATCATCGCGTGACGGTCGACGCTTCGCCGAGGAAATTCGCGACACGGGTGCCGTTCGTGCTCCGGCGGACCGATCCGGATCTGATCCTTGCCAGCTACTGGCCGCCCGTTGCCGCGATCGGGGCGGGCACCGGCCGGTGGTTCAGCCGTGTACCGATCGTGGTTGACTGGTACGGTGATCACCCGATCGACGAGCCGACCCGGTCGGTGCGAACCAGTATGCGGCTCGCAGACCGGATAATTTCGCCCTCGGAGTACGTCCAGACCGGAGTGCGCGAGTTGGGTGCGTACCAGGAGAGCACGAGGATTGTTCCCGAAAGTATCGATATGCCACTCGTACGGCGGGTGTCACCGACGGACGGTCCGAACATCGTTACTGCCCGCCGATTCGACGAGCACGCCAACATCGAGACGATGCTGCTCGGCCTGGCCGAACTCCGGGATCGTGACTGGCAGGCGGCCATCATCGGGGACGGCCCCAGGCGCTCGGCGTACGAACGGCAGGCACAGGAGCTCCGTATCGACGATCGAGTCACCTTCACGGGTCGCTTGTCCCTCGAGGAGCGGCTGGCGTGTTACAAGGGCGCGCACGTATTTGTCCAGACGGCGGAACGGTGTCCCTTTGCGAACGAACTGCTCCGGGCGCTGGCCTGCGGCTGTGCGGGGATCGTCGATTACCAGGCAGAAAGCGCCGCTCATGAGCTTGTCGAGGCGCTCAACCGGGGCTTCCTGACCACCTCGAGCGAGGCCCTCAGTGAAGCGATCGTCGAGGCGGCAGAACACGAACAACGCACTGTCAACGAACGATTCGCCCGGTACGACCACGAGACAGTCCTCGAGACGTATCTCGAGCTTTTCGAGTCGCTCCGCTAGTCCGCTGGCTGTGCGACCTCGATCCCGATCGTCACGGTCGTATCCTCGATGTCCCAGCGCTTCTCGACGCCGTCCGTGTGTTCGACGAAGGCCGCGGTCCGTGTTTCGTTCGCGATGTAATCACGCCACTCGTCGACGTACCCGGCCACCGCGTCGTCCGCCACCGAAAGACTCGTCTCGATGGTGGTGTCGATCTCCAGGTCGAGCTCCTTGCGCATCTCCTGGATCCGGCGGACGACTTCACGGGCATAGCCCTCCGCCTCGATTGCCGGCGTCAATGAGACGTCTACGTACACGGTGCCGTCTTCGAAGGGCGCCGCTGTGACACCCTCGGGCGGCTCGAATTCCGTCTCGTACATCTCTCCCTCGAGCTGGATCGGTTCGCCGTCGATCTCGAGCCCATCCGCGATCTCCTCGATCGGTGCGTCCTCGACGAGCGTCATGATCTCGGCGGCGAGCTCCCCGTATGCCGGACCGATACGGTCCATGCGGGGTTTCGCGATCGGCTCGAGTTCCTCCCAGGGTGGTGCGACAACGAGCACCTCCTTCGCGTTCACGCGCTCCTCCAGTAGGTCCTCCCGCGCCACGGCGGCAGCGGCCACTGCGTCATCGTCGGTTTCGATCACGAGTCGGCGGATAGGCCACCGTCGTTTCCGACCGGCCTGCTGTCGAGCCGTCGCTGCGGCCTCTTCGATCGCCCGCAGGCGCTCGATCTGGTCTTCCAGGTCGGGATTACTGAAACGGTCATCGACTGCCGGCCACGATCGCGCGTGCACCGTCGGGACCGTCCCCGCATCGAAGAGCACGTAGTGCATTTTCTCCGCCAGGTACGGGGCGACCGGTGCGAGCAACCGGATTACTGCGTCGAGGACGGTCGTCAGCGTGGCGTAGGCAGCCAGTTTCTCGGGTGCTTCCTCCTCGAGCCACATCCGTTCCCGCACCGCCTGCACGTAGTACCGCGAGACGTCTTCGACGACGAACGAGATCAGGCGGTCGATCGCCCGATCCTGTCGGAACGACGCGTAGTCCGCACTCATTCCGTCGATCACCGACTGAAGCCGGGCGAGGACCCACTCGTCGACGATCTCGAGGTCGTCCGCGACGGCGTCGATATCGAGGTCGGCGGGATCGACGTCGTCTAATTCCATGTAGGGAAGGGGGAAGCGACAGACGTTCCAGAGGATGTTCAATTGACGTTCGACGTCGTCCATTGTATCCCACGAAAACCGCATGTCCTCACCCTGCGGATTGTGCGATAACAGGGCGAGACGCATCACGTCGACGCCGTGACTCTCGATGGCCTCGTAGGGATCGATGCTGAGTCCCTTCGACTTCGACATTGCCCGGCCGTCCGGCATCAGCGCGTGCCCGTACATCAGTACGTCCCGGTAGGGGATGCCGTCACCGACCGCAGTCCCGACCGCAAGCATCGACCAGAACCACCCCCGGGTCTGATCGTGTGCCTCGATGATCAGATCGGCCGGGAGAAGATCGTCGATATCCTCGCGAACGGCGGGATAGGCAACCGACCCCCAGGGTGCGACGCCCGAGTCGAACCAGACGTCGAAGACGTCAGGCACCCGCCGATACGTCGTCCCGTCCTCGGTGATCGTCAGGTCGTCCACGGTAGAGCGGTGGAGGTCGACCGTCGCCGGATCGACGTCCTGGTCGACCCGCTGGGCCAGCTCCTCGCGCGAGCCGATGACGATCATGTCCTCGTCCAGGCGATGCGAGGGGGCATGCTCCGGCACCCAGATGGGCAACGGCGTTCCCCAGTAGCGCTGCCGGGATGCCGTCCAGTCAGGGGATTCCTCGACGAAGTCACGGAACCGGTTATCTCGCGCCCAGCCCGGGTACCACTCACTATCCTCGATGTTCGCGAGTAAGTCGTCCTTGACGTCGGTGACGGTCACGAACCACTGGTCCGTGACGATCTGAACAATGCCGGTATCACAGCGCCAGCAGTGGCCGTAGTCGTGGGTGTAGACCTCGTCCGCCAGTAACAGGCCGTTCTCGTCCAGATCAGCCCGGATGTCCGGATTCGCATCGCGGACGAAGCTCCCCGCGTACGCGCCGCCTTCATCGGTGAAGACGCCGTCCTCCGCGACGGGACAGAAAAGCGGCAGGTCGAGTTCCTGGCCCCGAACGAAGTCCTCCTCCCCGTGGCCGGGTGCGGAGTGGACCAGCCCCGTCCGGTCGGCTTCTACGTAGTCTGCCTCGTAGACGCGGAAGCTGTCTTCGCCACCGGGATGATTCGGTACCTCGTCGGCCAGGGGTGGTTCGTACCGCCACCCTACCATCTCGGAACCGGGCACGGTCTCGCGGACCTCGTAGTCGTCGTAGCGGCCCTTCTTCAGGACTTCTTCCACGCAGCGTTCGGCAATCCAGAGGAGATCAGTCTCGCCGTCGCGGGCTGCGGCGATGAGCTGGTACTCAAGGTCCGGATGGACGGCGACGAACGTGTTTGCAGGGATGGTCCAGGGCGTGGTCGTCCAGATGACGAGGTCTCCCGCCCGGTCGGCGAGCGGGAATCGGACGTAGATCGAGGGATCTTCAACCTGCTCGTATTCGACCTCGTTGTTCGCGATGGCGGTTTCACAGCGCGGACACTGGGAGATGGAGCGTTTTCCTTGCTCGACGAGCCCGTGCTCGTGGATCTCCTTGAATGCCCACCACGCTGCCTCCATGTACTCGGGCGTGAGCGTGAGGTAGGCGTCGTCCCAGTCCATCCAGACCCCGAAGTCCTCGAACCCCTGCTGGAGGACGTCGAGGTAATGCATGGCGAAGTCCTTGCACTCCTCGATAAACGCGTCGGGCCCGTACGCCTCGATGTCCTTTTTCGTCTCGAATCCGAGATCCTCCTCGACGCCGGTCTCGATCGGCAGCCCATGGGTGTCCCAGCCCGGCCGGTCGATCACGTCGTAGCCGCACATTCGCTTGTAGCGGATGTAACAGTCCTTCAGGGTCTTGTTCCAGGCGTGGCCCATGTGGGGCTCGCCGTTCGTGTAGGGCGGTCCGTCGAGGAAATAGAACGTCGGACCGTCGCTGCGGGCGGCTTTTGTCACGTCGTAGGCGTCGACAGCCTCCCAGTATTCGGCCACCTCGGCCTCGACGTCGGCCGGTCGGTAGCGCTCGCTCACCTCGTCCATGGTGGTTCGTTTCCGGTGCGTGGTATAAAAGTACGTCAGCCTGGAGCCGGCGACCTCCACGTTAGATAAGGGTCAGCAACAACGAGGCGGCGCCGACGAGCAGGGCTGGTGGTAGCGTCTTCTCGACGGACACGTCGTGCGTCGCCGCCACCCCTTTGCTCAACAGGTACACGCTCCACGCAACGACGCCGAGCGCGACGATGATCGCGACCGGGTGGAGGCCGCCGGCTTCGAGCGCCTCGATCTCGGCGGCGATCGCCGCCGGGTCGTCTCCGCTGAGATCGAGCTGTTCAATCTGGGTCCAGATGAAGCCGAACAGGATCGGCGCACTGATCAACTCTGGAGTATACGCCCACCCGGCAACCCCGAGGGCGTCCGAGAAGGAGCCGGCGGTGTCGTTTCCGCCGCTCAGAAAGTGCATCACTGCGGCCACCAGGAACCACGCGATCACGTAGATGACGGCGGCGAAGACGAGGATTCCCATCATCATCCCGAGTACCTCACCCTGGACACCGGCGGGGAGCTCCTCGATCCGGTCGAGGATGAGGTAGACGACCAGATAGAGCAAGACGCTATCCACGATAACATGGGCCAGAAACACGGCAGTGCCGGTCGCCAGCGGTGATCTGGTCCGTTCGAAGTACGCTGCCGGTCGAAGGAGGGGCGTTTTGGGGGACATGGGGGGTCGGACAGCAGGGTAGTCGTGCGAGCCGGGAATGGCTGCGCGATCGTCGGGTGGATCCGTATCGAAGACGTCGACGGGCCCGCCAAAAACGCTCCGGGATACATCTCTCAGACTGATACAGCGGGAGTGGTTTCTTTCGCCGGCGGCATACCGCGACGTTCGGACGTTTTAAGGCCGCACTGGCGCGAATACCGATCAATGAGTCAGGCGGAACAGGAACTCGGGATCACGGAGCGCAAGGACGTGAATCCCGGCGAGTGGTACGCAGAAGTGGTACTGAAGGCCGAACTGGCCGACTACGCGCCCATGGGCGGGTTCATCGTCACCCGGCCCCGTGGGTATGCCCTCTGGGAACGACTCAAGCGACACCTGGACAGGTGGTTCAAGGAAACCGGCGTCCAGAACGCGTACTTCCCGATGTTTATCCCCGACGACCTCCTCCAACGCGAGCGGGACGTCATCGAGGGGTTCGACCCCGAAGTGGCCTGGGTGACACGCGGGGGCCACGAGGAGCTCGAAACGCCGCTGGCAGTGCGTCCGACCAGCGAGAGCATCATCGCCCCGTTTATGGCCGACTGGATCCGGAGCCACCGCGATCTCCCCTTGTTGCTCAACCAATGGTGTTCCGTGGTTCGGTGGGAGGCAACGGAAACCAAGCCATTCTTCCGGACCAAGGAATTTCTCTGGCAGGAAGGCCACACCGCCCACGCCGACGAGGACGATGCCTGGCGCGAGACGATGCTCCGCCTCGAACAGTACGAGCGCCTGTACGAGGACATCCTCGCGATGCCGGTCCTCCGGGGGCGCAAGCCACCCCACGATAAGTTCCCCGGCGCGGACACGACGACCACCGTCGAAGCGTTGATGCCCGATGGGAAATCCGTCCAGGGCGGCACGAGCCACTACCTCGGAACGACGTTCGGCGAGGCGTTCGACATCACCTACGCGGACGAAAACGAAGAGCAACAGGTGGCCCACACCGCCTCCTGGGGCGTTTCCTGGCGGGCGCTGGGCGCGCTAATCATGACTCACTCGGACGACCAGGGATTCGTTGCGCCACCCCGCATCGCCCCGGAACAGGTGGTCATCGTCCCGATCTGGTCGGAAGAAACGAAGGATGATGTGACATCGTTTGCGACGACGGTCTACGAGGAGCTCCACGAGGCCGGCATCCGCGTCGAACTCGACGACCGGGACGAACGAAATCCCGGGTTCAAGTTTAACGAATGGGAGCTCAAGGGGGTCCCGTTGCGGATCGAGATCGGACCGAACGAAGTGGCCGAGGAGACAGTGACGCTGGTCCATCGACCCGACGGCGAGAAACGAAGTGTGGAGGTCGACGGCCTCGACGAGACGGTCGGGAGCGAACTCGACGAAATTCACGACAAACTGTACGAGGCCGCGGCGGAGAACCTCGAAGAGAACGTCCGGACGGCGACATCACGGGAAGAGATCCTCGGGACGATCGGCCAGCATGGCGGATACGTTAAATCCGGGTGGTGTGGAGACGAACGCTGCGAGGAACCGATCAAGGATGCGATCGCCGCGGAGATCGTCCTCGTGCCACTCGACCGCGACGAGGAACCCATCCACGACACGTGCGCGATCTGTGACGAACCCGCCACGGAGACCGTGTACTTCGCTCGAACCTACTAGTGTAAGGGTGTCATAGAACGATTACCACACCAAAGCGCAGGGTATACGCTGAGGGGTCATGCACTCAGCAACCCTGCAGGATGAGCCTACGGTAGAGACGTTCTTCGATGTCGTGAAAACCGAGACACTAGCGCTGTTTGAGCACCTTTCGTTCGAATTTCTCGAAGAGTTCGACGTGTTGGCCCCGGCGGAGACGGGGCGAACGAGGGACCAACCCGTGGTAATCACGAGGTCAACCGAGTGGAGCTCCTCGGCTGTCACCTCTTGTGGTTTGCGTCACTGAGATCGATACAACGCTCGCTCGTCGTCTCAATGACGACTTCGTGAATGCAATCGGAAGGATGTGTTCCACCGGTTATCAGATCGATCTGATCGTTCACGTTGCGTCGATCCCGCTCGTGTTCGGCGAACGCCGTCGCCATCTGACTACGTCCCGCATTCTGGACGCAGACAAACGCGATACGGCGATCCGCTACTGAATCCTGTGGAGTCATCGTTCAGTCTATCCTTGTCTCATTGCCGTTTGTCGGACGCGCAGTCAGGACCGGGATCGATGCGGTTCTGATTACTGAATCTGCCACGCTACCCAGCAAAAACCGTCTAAAGCCCCCACGTCCCGTTGCACCGAGCGTGATTAAATCGACGTCTTCGGATTCAGCATATTGATCGATCTCATCAGCTGGATCACCGTTCGAAACTGTCACGTGTGTATCCATACCTCGATTTCGCGCGTCTGATGCAAGCATATCGAGGTGAGCAGCTGCCCTCTCCGTAGCCTATTGTCATCGGCAGCCCCGTCGTCACCACGGGCTTCAGATAGCATAGATGATCGATTTTGACCGATCACGGTAAGGAAATGGACAGACGCCCTCAACTGCGCCGCAAGTCCGACACCCAGATTAGCCACTGCTGACGCTGTTTCGCTTCCGTCAGTTGCTATCAACACAGTATTCACAGTACCTATCGGCTCGGCCCGTGCTGCTGAGGGTGTAATCGTTATCACCGGAACTGAGGCCGTACGCACGACTTTATCGGCAACACTGCCCATGACGGCCCGGGGCACACCCCCACGTCCCGAGGTACCGAGGATGATCGCATCAATCTCCTTGTCTTCGGCAAATCTAACGATCTCCAAGGCGGGGATTCCTTCACGAGTTACAGCAGAGGCCTCGATTCCGTGTTGCGTTGCCTCGTCACTGAGTGAGTCCGCTCGTTCCGCTGCCGTTTCGCGGAGTCGCTTCCGGATTGACGGCGAATCACCTGCGTATCCGGCACCCGTTGCGATGCTACTGTCCGCCACCGAAAGGACGTGGACGGTGCAATCGAGTGCTGCTGCGAGATCGAACCCGCGACGAGCGGCAGCGGTGGATCGGTCGCTCCCATCGGTCGGAATCAGCACTGTTTGGATGGTCTTTGGCATGGTAGTGGTCAGTCGGTATCCGCTGGTGAAGACGCGGTGTCATCCTTGATCATTGGCTCGTCAAGACTCCCCGTTTCGTAACCAGACCAGTCGAATTTCTTCTGGAAGTAAATGGCGACGTGAACCAACCCGAGTAGCACAGGCACTTCGATGAGGGGGCCGACAACTGTCGCAAACGCCACGCCTGAACCGACGCCGAACACAGCGATAGCCACAGCGATGGCAAGTTCGAAATTGTTCGACGCGGCGGTAAATCCAATTGCCGTCGTGGTCGAGTAATCGGCCCCGATGCCACGGCCCATTCCGAAACTCACCAGGAACATCACGACGAAGTAGATCGTAAGCGGAACCGCAAGCCAGACGATATCCGTGGGTTGCGCGATGATATTGTCACCTTGCGTGGCGAACATTACGATCACGGTGAAGAGGAGTGCAATCAGCGTGAGCGGACTGATCACGGGGACAAACGATTCCTCATACCACTCCTCCCCCCGTGACCGGACCCCACCCAGGCGGGTGAGGATGCCCCCTGCAAACGGGATTCCCAGGAAGATGGCGATGGCCCAGAACACCTGTTCGATCGTGATGTCGAAGGCCTCGATACCGGCGGCCATCGCGTCAAGGCCCAGAATTGGCGGGAGAAAGAGCGCGAAGAACCAGATGTAGACACCGTAGGTGAGTATTTGAAACACGCTGTTGAACGCGACGAGTCCGGCGGCGTACTCGCTTGAGCCGTCCGCGAGATCGTTCCAGACCAATACCATGGCGATACACCGGGCCATCCCGATGAAGATCAGCCCGAGGAAATACTCAGGACGGGCCGGAAACCAGGGAACGATCCCACTGAAAAAGATGACAGCCAAGGCAAACATGAGCGTCGGGCCGATGAGCCAGTTTTGGATCAGACTCAGCGAGAGAATTCGCCACTTCGAGAACACGCCTGGCAGCTGGCGATAGTTGACCTTTGCAAGCGGCGGATACATCATCGCAATCAAGCCGAGTTCGACCAGATAGTAGTCCTGAATCGGCTCGACGACCGAGGGAACGGCATGGCCAAGTCCGACCCCAATAGCCATCGCGCCGAAGATCCACACAGTGAGGTACTTATCGAGAAAGTCCATCGACCGTGGATCGCCACAATCCGGACAGTCACAGGTTGGGCTGTGATTGTGAGCGACCTCACCCATTGATTTCCTCATCGTGTTCCGCCGCTTCGAAAATGGACTCTGCGAGAGCAGTCGTCGTATAATACCGCCAATTTCCGTCCTTCCGGCGTGAGACAAGTCCGGCATTGACAAGGTCGGAAAGGGCATGGCTTACGGCGCTTTCGCTGACATCGACGAGCGGTTCGATTTCGCAGACACAGAGTTCATCATCAGCAACGACAAGAGAACGAGCAATCCGGTATCGGGTTTCGCTCCCGAGGACGGCAAAAATCGGGCGGATAGCATCATCGCTGAATGCGGTCTCGGCAAGTGCCTGTAGTTCGTCGAGTCGTTGTTCCACGTCTTCGTCACAGCAATCCCCACGCTCGTCGGTGATCAATCGACGTAGTCGAGTAGATGACTCCGACATTATGACCTAATTGAAATTTCATGCAGATAGGTATTATGACTTGAATATCGATTCACATAGTTCGCGTGTGAATTTCTAATCACAGCCCATTGGATGTACGAAGGTTAGGGATCCTCGACCAACGCGACCGATGAAAGGGATAGATCTCGTAGGTAATGGGGCTTATCACATCAAATTCTCACACTGGGCGTGAGCCAGCCAAGGGTTGAGTGTATCATGGAGCCAATTTCAGTAACCATACATAGGGACCACTACCGAAACTGCGCGACTCACGAAATGAGGAATGACGCTACTCTTCCGGATCCCGAAACCGATCGATAGCCGATCGGACTGCCGGCACGTTCTGAATCTGGATCAAGTGTGCGCCACAGGAGCAGTCCGAGGCCCCGAAGGCGGCGACCCGGCGGCCGGGAATCGCCGTCGCGAGTTCGCATTCGCAGGCGACATCGACGAGCCGAAACACGGAGGCAAGCATGACATCCCTCGATCCGAGCAGGTAATCGATATGCCAGTGGCGAGTATCGTGATCGCCGTTCGCGATCGCACGATGTCTATCGATCCGTTTGAATCCACCCTGCCCGAGCGCGCTACCCACATAGACGTACCGCCCAGCCGGGAACGTGTATTCACCGAGGGCGCCGACCATCGTGCACAGGTCCGCCCCAACCTCGATTTCGAGCGCATAGGTGCCACCCCGGGTGTCGGACGCAGTCATCCGTGCTCACCCTCGTACAAGGACGGACTCACTCGATCAATCCCCGGCGGTGTTGGCCTCGTTTTCCAGGTCATCTGCCTCGCGAATTCCGCGAATACGTTCGGGGATTGGGGGGTGCGAGTAGTGAAAGGCCGCATACCAGGGATGGGGGAACGGGTTGGCGAGGTTCTCCTTGGCGAGCGACGCGAGCGCGTCCGCCATGGGTGTGCCGGTACCCATCACCGACACCGCGAACCGGTCGGCCTCGCGCTCGTGAGCGAGCGAAAGCCAATTCTCGATGGGTGCAGTCAACCGCAACAGCGGGGTAACAAAGAGCAGCCCCACGAGTAAGCCGGCGTAGATTGCCGTCTCCGGGAGGTCAAACATGGCGTACAGCCACGTCGTTTCGAGTAAATACCACAGCGCGAACAGCATCACCGCGATTCGGATCGTCGAGCCACTCAATTGCTTCCAGACGTGCCGGCGCTTCCAGTGTGCCAGCTCGTGGGCCAGCACGCTCTGGACCTCCGGGAGCTCGAGGCGATCGATCAGCGTATCGAAGAGAACGACCCGCTTTGTCCGCCCGAAGCCGACGAAGTAGGCGTTCACGTGACTGGAGCGCCGGCTCGCGTCCATCGTATAGAGCTCCTCGCAGGCGAAACCGGCTCGCTCGAACACATCCTCGACGGCGTCCCGAAGATCACCGGACTCGATCGGATCGAAGTCGTTGAACAGCGGGGCGATCGCCCGGGGATACAACACCTGCATCCCCAGCGAAAAGAGGATGAAAAACGCCGTGCCGGCCGCCCACCACCACGTCGGCAACACCACGATAAAGGCCATCAGCGCAGCCACGACGATGGCGGTGATCGCGGCCGAAACCACGACCCCGAGTACGACATCCCGTAGCCAGAGGCCGATCGTCTGGTTGTTGAACCCGTAGATCTCCTCGATGACAAACGTGTCCATGATGTCGAACGGGGCCGAGAACAGCTGCAGGGCGACGACGAACGCCACGAAAAACACCATCCCGCCGACGACCGGATCGGGAATCGTTTCGTGAAGTCTGACCACGGCAGCCGAGAACAAGCCGGAGTACAGCACCAGCAGGAGCACGCCGAGGCCGATCCAGGACTGCAGATGGCCTAACCCCGTTTTCAGCCGGCTGTAGGACAATATTTCGTCCGGATCGTCGATCGCCAGTCGATCGGTGAGCCACTCGCGTTCGGCGTCGACCATCCGTTCGCTGTAGCGGAGGTTGAGCACCGACAAGACCGTGAAAAACGCCTGTGTCCCCACAAGTAGGACAAGCAGGAGGACGTGAAATTCCAGGGGGGAAACCGGCATGCGCCTAGACCGGAGTTCAGTCGGCTCGCCGAAAACGGTTCCGGAACGCGTGATGGGGTGTCACGTCACCACCTATACCCCTGGTCCTACAGCACCGCCTCGAGAACGGCATCGAGTCGTTGCCCGCTGTACTCGATGTAGCCGTAATCGTCCGTCTTGATCTCCAGACAGAGGGTGCCGACCCAGTCAGCTGGAAGCGCGGCGAAAATTTCGGCGAAGTCGATTCGACCGGCACCGAAGGCCAGATGGTCGTCACTCGAGCCGTGCGTGTCATTGAGATGAAAGTGAGAGACGCTCTCCCCGTATTGCTCGACATACGACGCGATGTCTGCCGAGCTGTACCCCATTGTGGCCGCGTGGCCCGTATCGATGGTGACCGAAACGCCGGTCTCCGCGACGATGTCGACCAGATCCCGCAAACTAATCCGGCGCCGTTTCCGTCCGAGCATGTTCTCCGCACAGATCTCGACACCGACCTCATCCGCGGTCGCTTTTAGCTCGCTGACGGTGTCGTACAACACGTCCGGCTGCCCCGCCTCGAGCAGCTGCAAGTGGTCGGTCGCATCGATGTGAAGGACCGCTTTCTCCGCCCCGATATCGCCAGCCGCGAGGACGGCATCCTGCATCGTCTCCAGGGACGATTCACGGACGGCCCGGTCGCTCGACGCGAGCATATTGTCATCGGATCCGTGAGGAAGGTGGACGACGAGATCGACATCGTGCTCTTCTGCCAGTGAACGGATGCGGTCCGCGTTCGCCGAGAGGACGTCACGGGGATAGTCGTTCATCGTTAGCTCGACGAAATCAAAGCCGTACATTCCGCCCCGTTCGATGGCAACATCGTACCCTTGTGATCCGATCGAAGAAAAGCCGCGGCGTGGGCGTGGCATGCGTCGCGTTCACCCGGGGCGCTCATAGACGTGTTGTTCTCTCCGCCGCATTGAGTTACTACACCGCAGGAGTTGCTACCCGCAGGTCCACCCAGCGTGGTCCGGAACATCCTATCTGCGGCGCCGTCCCTGCAAAGCAGCGAGCAGGACGAACGACCGACGAGCAGCTAGTCGAGACGACCAGCGTGAGCGAATGCGGGGAACGATCGGCGTAGGTGGTATCGTCTTTCTGCCACCGGCGCCGGAAGCCTTTCCGCACTCCGTCGACGTCATCTCCCATGCGCTTTGGCTATCACCATTGCAGTTTCAAGGATTCAGACGACGATCGACCGCTCTTCGAGGCCGCCAGGGATCGAGTGGCGCTGCTCGAGGCGGGTGGATTCTCGATCGTGACGACGATGGATCACTTCTGGCAGCTCGGCGGGAACGGGTACCACGACGAACCATTCCTCGACTGTTATTCTGCCCTGAATGCCTTCGCTGCCGTCACCGATGAGATCGAACTCAGCGCCCTCGTAACGTGTCCGCACTACCGGAATCCCGGGTACCTCGCTCGCGTGCTCGCCAGCCTGGACGCGATCAGCGGCGGCCGGGCAGTGCTTGGCATCGGTGCCGGCTGGTATACCAGCGAGTACGAGGCCATCGGCCTCGAGTATCCGGAAATCTCGACGCGAAACAGACAGATGCGGGAGGTGATCGAGCTGTGTCGCACGGCGTGGAACACTGAGTCGCCTGTGAGTTTCGACGGTCGGTTCTTCGGTCTGGAGGAATTTTATCTTGAA
>SKQO01000097.1 GCA_007118975.1 Halobacteriales archaeon
AAAACGCCCCCAGACCGAAAGCCAGTCCGATACCGAATTCTACCGTGGCGATGAGCACGATTGCGAGGAGAATGAGCGTCCCATACGCCAGATCGACGGCTGCGTCCACTCTGATAGGGTTCAGCATTGCGGATCAACTCATGGCTGCCGGTGAGGTAACCAACACTTTCGATTGCTGTCCTTGCACCATCACGACTTGTATCCACTCCAGGCACATCGGTGTAGGCGAAGATACTATCGCCGACATGAAATTTATTGTTGTGAACTTCGGTCGTTGAAGGATGTGTTCTGTCGCTCGTTCACACCGGAACTACCCCTCTTGGGTTGGGCCTTTCGACGGGCTCGGTGTTGTACATCCAACGACGGTTACGATGGGTCAGTTTCCTCTCGGACAACGAGGACCGACATAGGGGCATGGCGGACTACCTTTTCAGCGGTGGTTCCGATGAAAAACCGCTCAACAGTGGATTTGTCTTTCCCGCCAACGACAATCAAGTCGATGGCATGTCTTTCGGCGTAATCAAGTATTTCACTTTCCGGGGTGCCCTCGACCAGCGTCGTGGTCACGGATACGTCGTTCAGGGCAGCCTCCTGTTCGATGGCTTGTAATGCGTTCTCCCCGATCTGTTTGTACGGCTCTTTTGTCGCACTCGTTCGGCCAAGGCGGCTATCGAGAACGTAGATCGCGTGCAGGGTCGCGTCGAACCGCTTGGCGAGTTCTACCGCCGCGTCTGTCGCGGCGTCGGCCTGTGGACTATCGTCGGTCGCCACGAGGATAGTCCGGTACATGCTTACATTTCGGGAAACGCTCGGAAGTACCTTTGCAGCGGAATTGGGGGAAGCTGCATGTTTGCGAAGAGAGCAACAGCGTCGGCCGAACAGGATCGTGGGCGTGGTTTTTGTTCGCTGCGTGTGTAGATCGTGTATGGTCGCTCGTGTTCTTGTCCCCATGGACGACTCCGAACATGCTGGTAACGCGCTTGCGTACGCCCTCGACAACCACCCCGATGCAGACGTGACCGTGTTGCACGTCGTCGGAGTGCCGTCACCGATGATGGGCGAAGCAGCGGGGCTTGCCCTTGCGGACAATGTAGAGGAAGCTGCCGCCGAACGCGCTGAGCCGGTGTTCGAACGGGCCCGGAAAATTGCCGATGAGCATGATCGAGATTTCGACACCGTCGTCGGCATCGGCCATCCCGCCCGGAACATCATCGACCGAGCTGAGAACTACGACACAATCGTTCTCGGGGCACATGGTACGGACTGGAGCCGGGCGACACGTCGATTTCTCGTCGGCAATATTACGGAAACCGTATCCAAACGCTCACCGGTTCCCGTTACCATTGTCCGTTAAAATCACACGTTGGATAGGTAACGCGAGCGCCCGTGGATGGATCTGATTCCGTGGACACAAATGGATCGCGGCCAGGATTGACACCACCCAACACGCACCAGCCGATGGTAGTGGAGGCACGGTGGTCGTCAATCGGGATTGCGAGATCCGGAAAACATCGCGTCATGGACGAACCGCGATACTATCTCAAGATTAGCCACCAGGCCGTATTTCATTAGAGCTGTGGGGTAGGAATTAGACCAGCTTTCAAATCGCAGTAGCTCACCATTGGCTCTAAACGACAGCTGGATTCTCAGTGCTAGATTCTTCTAATACGGTTGGAAAGGCTATCTATTGCGCTGTGGATGATTGGTACAGCCATGGGCTGAATGGGTCAGGCGATCTGGATTATCCTTCGAGGTCGTCACATCTTCCCTGACACAGCCAACGCGCCGATGGCTCAAAAACGGCTCCGTGTGAAGGAGCGGTAGAACCGTCAGCTCCGAGAGCTCAGTTATTGGAGTAGTATTCGATTTCTCTGAACATTGTCAGAAGCGCCGTGCGAGAGATAGAGCGTAGATTCATCGGACGATTCGTTCGTTTATTGCGTAAGAGATAGAATTAAATTTTGAAAAGTTTCGACAGATCTATTCAGACGGCTATCCATCCAGCGACAGGACGGGGTTTGACGACTCCGGCAATCTCTCCATCAGCTGCAAACTCAGTCTCAACATTGACGACCCCGTTACCGCCTACGAGTTGATCCCAGATAAGCTCCCTAACACCACCAGTAAGGGCAACGTCTTCGTCCTCGATGGTACCATCGATAGTATCATCGTTGATTGGATCCCCTTCGTAGAGCGTTACCCAGATGGGCCCCTCCGTGCTTCTGTCTCCGTGAATGTGTATCGCAGTGGCGCCTTCGTTTAAGTTTCTAACCTGCAATTCGAACTCGAACGGATCTTCCTCCCCACCGACCAAATCGAGTCGCCCCTGTCCCCTCGAGTTCACTTTGCTGTGTCCTGATACTGATGGGTTGTCAGAGAGTCGAGCGAAGAAAGTGGGTTCTCCTCCGTCACGTTCTCTTGCTGTGACCGTTCCTGTTCCAAGTGCGATCCCTATACCGGCACCGAATATGTTCAGTATCGATCGGCGGGAGGTATACTCTCGTGCATTCATGATTCCGCCCCTTCATAGAGGCCCTTTAGTATTACACTACAGATTGCATAAATACAGGTGCTGAATACGCGCCCTGTATCTTGCACAGTCGTGACGGACTGCCGAATTGTTGTCAGAGGTAGTCCGCTGGATACAGAGGGTAGACGCAGTACTCGTCTGTATACCTTGAGAGCGAGTTCGCCTCGGATCGTACGATCTCCTGGCTCTCACTGCCATACGTGGCTTCTCGTACCCGTAACCGGATGGAACGAATCACCATTCGTGATACGACCATGCCATTCGAATGCACGCTCGATACGGTTGCATCGCTCGACCCGGCAACCCTCAGCGCCGGTGCCGACGTAGTCTCAGCTGTCAGTAACGAATCGGCGGCCGAACTCGAGGAGTTGAAAGCACAGTTCGATCAGCCCTGGGAATCCACTGTGGAATCTGCCACCGATTCCATCGACACCCAGTGGGGGCCGAAGACGTACCAGTGAACGTACCAACCTGACTGAACTATAGCGTAGACCGACATAATCGGTCGCGACGCCCTCAAGTCACAGTCTGACCAGCACTTCGAATCAGAGAGTGACCTGCCGAGCGACTCGCATAGAACGTCTCAGTGTACGCATTCCTGTTCTTTCACGTGGACGATATGCTTTTGCTCGTTACCGTCGTGAGAGGATCATCCATGTCTGCTGTCGATCATCCAGGACCGGGGGACCTGCCGCTTCCACCTGGGCTGAATGGACACCCGATCGTTGAGAATGTCTTCCCGGTCTATCGGGATCACTTCGGGTTCTACGACTCGTTGGCGGACTATGGCGACGTGGTTCGCGACCGGATCGGGCGGACGCCGTTCATCGCGCTGCTCCATCCGGATCCGATCGAGGAGGTGCTCGTCTGCCAGCCCGAATGGTTCAGGCGGTGGGGGTTCGCCGAATCCGGGCTGGATTTCGCTCCGGAAGGACTCTTTACGGTGACCGGTGCACAGTGGCGCCGGCAAGGCCAGACCATGTATTCAGCGTTCACGGTCGAGAAACTACAGGAATTCGCCGACACGATCTGGAGCTACGCTGCCGACGAGGTGGATGGCTGGGAGGACGGTGACGTCATCGACCTGAATCGGATCTTCGAGGCACTCACCTTCCGGATACTCACGAAGACATTGTTGGATATCGACGTGGCGACGAGCGCTGACTCGCTCCCCCTCATGACCGTCGTGGAGACGATCAACGAGCTGGCAGGACCACAGCGGATCGTCACCAGGCACATCCCCGAGTGGGTGCCGACGCCCAACCGACGACGGTTCTCGAAGTCAACGCGGGCGTACCGGCGACTGGTCGATCAGTTGATCGAGGAGCGAAAGCAGGCGACCGAGCAACCCGACGACTTGCTGTCCATCCTCCAGACGTCGACCGGACCGGACGGGAGCGACCTCTCGGATGTGGAGGTGCGTGACAACTTCTTGAACTTCATGACTGCCGGGTACGATACGACGGCGCTCGCGTTGGCGTATACCTGCAAACTCCTTTCGAACCATCCCGCGGTTGCAGATCGTATCGCGGACGAGATGACGGATCTCGGGTCCGAGGATGCGCGCAGACCGCCCGGCGTCGACTGTCTCGATGAAACCCAGCGCGTCCTGAAGGAGTCGCTTCGGTTGTATCCGCCAGCATTCAAAATCTACCGAGCGGCCACGCGAGAGACGACGATTGCTGGCTACCACATCCCTCGCGACGCCGTGATCACGATGCCACAGTTCCGGCTCCACCGGGATGCCCGGTGGTTTACGGATCCCGATGTGTTTCGACCGGATCGCTGGACCGAGGAGTTCGAGAAATCGCTCCCGAAATTCTCGTACTTTCCCTTCGGTGGCGGCCCCCTCCACTGTGTCGGGATGCGCTTTGCGACGATCGAGATCGCGCTGGTCATCGCGAAAGTGGCCGCGACGGTCCGACTCGAACCCGTGAACGATCCCGAACCGGATCCGTCCGTCGGGGTCTCGCTCCAGCCGGCAGAGCCGATTCGCGTTCGGATTCACCGACGATGAGCAAGATGATCGGTCGGCACACGTTGTGGAGAACGCGTCGCCCTCGTGCCCGAACCGTCCTGGCCACTAGCGGCAACCGATCGCCGCGACCTTCGAAGGAAGCGCAATGACCTATTTCGTCACCGGTGCGACGGGGTTTATCGGAGCCACCCTCGTCCGTCGGCTGATCGACGACGGCGACGACGTCATCGCCATCGTTCGGAACCCCGAGACTGCGACGCAGCTCCCGCCAGCCGTCGAACTCGTCCGAGGCGACGTCACCGACAAGGAGAGCATGCGCGACGCGATGGCACGCTGTGACCGCGTGTTCCACCTCGCCGGATGGTATCGAATCGGCGTTCGCGAGCCGACGACTGCCCGGCGAGTCAACGTCGACGGGACGAGGGCCGTCCTCGAATTGATGGACGAACTCGACATCGAGAAAGGCGTCTACGCGAGCACGCTCGCCGTTTTCTCCGATACTAGGGGCGAGGTCGTCACCGAATCCTATCGATACGATGGACCGCATCTCTCGATCTACGATCGGACCAAGTGGCAGGCACACTACGAGGTCGCAGTGCCGATGATCGACGCCGGACTTCCCCTCGTGATCGCTCTACCGGGGGCCGTGTACGGACCAGGCGACCGTGGCCCGATGTGGCTGCTCTGGGAGGCGTATCTGCAGAACGACTTGCCGTTCATTTCCCGACGGTCCGGATACTGCTGGGGCCACGTCGACGATACGGTCGACGGTCTCGTACGCACCATGCGCGATGGCACCATCGGGGACTCGTACATCATCGCTGGCGAACCGAAACGACTCGTGGATGTGTTCGCGCTCGCCCAGGAAATCACCGCGATACCCGCCCCTCGGGCGATTTCGCCGGCGGTCTTTCGCGTCCTCTCCCGCGCCGTCGCTCCGTTCGAAAAGATTCGTCGATTGCCGCCGGCCTACAGCTCCGAGGCACTCCGGATCCTCGGCGGGGTGACATACTGGGGAGAAAACACGAAGGCGGTCAGGGAACTCGGGCTCGAGCATCGACCGTTTCGTGAAGGATTGCGTGAGACGCTCGAGGCCGAACTCGAATCTCTCGATGGCGTCGTCAGGTGATCTGAACAGCGAGGTTTATATTCGAACCCGAGGTATGGGGAGTCAGTCGATTTTCACGTCGGGCGTCGGAAGTCGATATGATGCCTCATGACGACCGAGAAACCCGCAACGCCGCCTTCGTCCCACGAGAATCTGCTCGATGGCGGCGACAATCAGCTGCGTGAGCTGATCTACGGATCGATGAGCGGCGAATTTGCGACCAGCGTCGGTGACAAACCCGCAACCTACCCGTTGACCCCGTTTTTCGACGACGATCGCGGGCTGATCGTCCTCACCTCGCCGGTCGCGTTCGCGAAGAAGACGAACGTCGTCAGAACGAACCCGAACGTGTCGATTCTGCTTCACGACGACACGGGCGAGTATCTCGTGACAGGAGATGCAACGGTGAACGACGACGTCGAATCGAACGCTGCATACATCAAAGATTTGAACGCTCGCGAACCGGAGACGCCCAAGCGACAGGCAAACGAGGAGAAGTACGACTTCATCGAGAGCCGGCTCGGTCACCTGCTCGTCGGCTGGCTCGGCCAGCGCGTCATCGTGGAGGTGGCGCCCCGATCGATGGTGCGTCTCGCCGATCCCCCGAGCGCACTCGACCTCCCCGCCTGGCCCGCGTTCGACATCGATCAGTCGGACGCGGATCACGTCGAGCGAGCGGTTCTGACGATCCGCGATTCGGATGGCTATCCGAAGACACACCCGGTAACGTCGATCCGGTTCGACGAGGAAACGGCGATCATCGAACCGATGCCGGAGACGACCATCGTGGACGGTCAACCAGCCTGCCTCCTCTTGCACTGGCACGACGAGGCGAGCGTAAAATTGGCCCAATGGCTCGTCCGCGGGCGATTCAAGACCGGAGACGATCAGGCAGTCTTTCACCCGGCAAGTTCGTCGACCCTGCGGAACGACGGGCTCCTCGACACCACCTGGTTTCTCATCGACGGTAAACGGCGGACCCGCGCCTATCTCTCGAAGCGAACACCCCCCGGACCCGACGGGATACCACTGGCTGGGAACACCATCCAGTTCCTCCGAGACCCGTTTCAGTTCTACACTCACTTGCCTGAATATGGCGACATCGTCCGGTACAGCGTCGGGGGGAACACCTGGACGGCCGTGCTCCATCCCGATCACGTCGAACGAGTCCTGCTGACGGACGCCCACCGGTTCGAGCGTTACACGTTCGAGGAGTTCGGATTCGATTTCGTCCCGGATGGCCTGTTCTTCTCGAAAGGCAGCCAGTGGCGCCAGCAACGCCGGGCCATACAGCCCGTCTTCGCGCCGCGCAACCTCGCCCGCTTTTCGGACACGATGGTCGGCACGACGCTGCAGATGATCTCCGCGTGGGACGACGGTGACCTGGTGGTCGCGAACGAGGCGTTCTCGAATTTCACGCTGGACGTGCTTTCGGCCACCCTGTTCGACGTCGACCTCGACGAGCGGCATGCGGTGATTACCGATGCCGCTCACTCGCTCGCGAACCGCGTCGACACGCAGAGTCTGTCTGCCGTCATTCCGGGCTCGGTGCCGACGCGCCGGAACCGGGATTTCAACCGAAAGATGACACGTTTCGGAGCCATGGTCACCGAGTTGATCGAGGAACGCCGCGCTGCAGACACCCGACAGAACGATCTGCTGTCGGTCCTCCTCGAGATGATCGACGACGAGACCGAGCACGCGGCCGCTGACGGCTATCGATTCGGCGACAAGGAATTGCGGGATCAGCTGGTAACGTTTCTCTTTGCCGGCCACGAAACGACCGCCCTCGTCTTCACCTGGGCGTTTCAGTTGCTTTCCCGGCACCCAGACGTCCGAGCGACGCTGGAGGAGGAGATCGAGCGTGTCTGCGGGGACGACACCCCGACCGTCGCTGACCTGCCGGCACTCGAGTACACCGAACGCGTTCTCAGGGAGACGATGCGGTACTACCCGCCGATCTACGTCCTCTTTCGGGAGGCGCTCGAGGACGTGACAATCGATGGCTATCTGATCCCGAAGGGGACGAAGGTCACGGTCCCGCAGTTCATCCTCCACGCTGACGAGCGATGGTGGGAGGATCCCCACGCGTTCCGGCCGGACCGGTGGACGGCGGAACTCGATGGCGAACTCGCCGAATACGCGTACTTTCCGTTCGGTAGTGGCCCTCGCCACTGCGTTGGGATGCGATTCGCCACGATGTTCCTCACGCTGGGGATCGCGACAATCGCCCAGCGGGTCCGGTTCGACCTCGAGAGCGACCCGGAACCGGACCTCCACATGGCGGCGACGCTGTCGCCCGCCGAGGACGTCGTATTGCGGGTCCGGAGGCGGTAACATGGATGGGTGTGGCGCGCATTCGACGGAGAGAGACAGTATTGGGCCCCAACGGGCCACTCAACGACCAATCAAGAAAATGAATCACATGACAAACGAGATAGAACGTAACCGGCTGACTACGACGCTTTCACCTGATTCCCGTATCCCCACACGCACGAACGCATCCGGATTTGGGGCTGTTCCCGGCTCCAGCGGTCGGAGGAGAACATGAGCCTCGCGAGTAGATACTTTCTGGGCGAGGAAGCCTTCAGCGTCCAGAACGACCGGATTCTGCCGCTCACTCGCATGGTCGGGATCGTCATCATGCCGATCTTGTTCGTGGCCTTCCTGATCCTGTACGGCTTCCCGACTCGCACCGAGCAGCTGTTCGCGTGGACCATCGCCCCCGAAATGACGCCCCTGATGATGGGTGCCGGGTACGGCACGGGCGTGTACTTCTTCTATCGCGTCGCCACGATAGACGAGTGGCACCGCGTCGCGGCGATCTTTCCGGGGATCGCGGTGTTCACGTGGTTTATGGCCGCGGCGACGTTTCTCCACTGGGAGAACTTCAACCACAGTCATGTCACGTTTTACTTCTGGACCATCCTATACGTCGTCTCGCCGGCGCTCATCCCTGGCATATGGCTCGTCAATCGACGCACAGACCCCCGAGAGCGGATCCGCGAGTCCCTCGAAATGCCGCAGTGGCTCCGGTGGGGCGCGGCCGTCAGCGGCGTGCTCATCACGCTCACATCGGCTGTCTTCTTCGTCGTTCCCGAGGTCATGATCGCGAACTGGCCGTGGACGGTCTCCCCGCTGACGACCCGGATCCTGCTCGGGTGGTTCGCGTTGTTCGGTGTGGTAAACCTGATGGTCTCGTTCGATCGACGCTGGAGCGCGGCGCGTATCCTCGCACACAGCCAGGTGATCGGGTTTTCGCTGGTGCTCCTGGCTGCGGTCAGGGCGTGGGCGAACTTCGACACGGCGAACCCCTACGCGTTACCGCTCGTTGGCGGCATCGCCATGTATCTGCTTGTCATCGTCGTCGTCTACGTCGTGATGGAACGGCGGCAGGCTGCGTAATCGGGTGTCGCCGTCGTGCTCGGGGCTAGTAGGGTGGTTTCCTTCTTCACCTGTACTGACCGAATCGAGCTATCCTCGATCGCAGTACCGCGACGTGCTGCATACGCGCCCTGGATCTTGCACGACGTTCCGAACATCATCTGGAACCGAGAGGAATGCCAGCGGTCAATTCTCGGTCTGCGAAAACGACTGATTCATGGGGATTTGCCCGAAATAAATCGGCACTTCTTACAACAGCCAGGGGCTGTCTGTATCATATCAGTAATCATTGAAATAGAGTCTGATACTCGGTTTGGATAATTCTTGACGAACTCTCACGGTGGGACTCGTCCCCATTGGTTCAATTTCTTGCCACGAATTCGCTTATGCGTTCGCCCCTCTGTGCACGCTACGCCTTTGGCTTCTGCTGATGTCTGCTCCAACACTGGTCATGCGCAATCACCGCATGTTTAAGGTGTGATCCTCGTTTGGTTCTAGTGGAATTGCCCGAGGACGGTGACCCGGATGATGTGGCATCATGAACTCTCGTCGGAAATCTGCACCCTTTTTAAAAGGGGTATTGCCAAAATGCGGCGCAGTATGGCGATATCCGGATCGTCATGTGACGGGACGGACCCGACGGGATTTGAACCCGCGACATCCTGGTCCGGAACCAGGGACTCTGTCCACTGAGCTACAGGCCCACA
>SKQO01000012.1 GCA_007118975.1 Halobacteriales archaeon
ACGGAGGAATCCCACGGCACCGCGCCGCTGGATTGGGATATTACGGTTTGCAGTCTACCACCGCTGTCCGCGGTTGGAATCCGCGGGAGCGGTCATGAAGGTAAACTGCTGGCTGTGCCAACCAGCCGGTACTCCTATCTCCGCCCAACCTGGCCGAAGACTCGGAGTTACTTGCGTTGCTGTCGAGGCGGATGTTCTCCGCCCCATTCACATCAGCGTTGAACGCTGCGTCACAATGTTCGCAGACGTACAATCCACGTTCAACACGCTGACTGTCGTCTTCCCTCCCGCACACGCGACACGTGTTGCTCGTGTCTCGCTCCGAAACCTCTACGACGTCGATACCCTCGATTTTCGCCTTGTAGGTGAGCATCTTCGTGAAGCGATCGAACGCCCACCCGTGCAGGTCGAGGTTGCCGTGGCGACCCCAGTTCTTCGACTTGCCACTCTCATCCTCGCGGACGCCAGCGAGCTTCCCGACGTTGATGCGGCCCACACTCTTCTCGACACACCGGTTGACGATGTGCTTGGCGAGACTGTGGAAGAAATGTGTGCGGCGCTCCGACCACTTGTGATGGAGTCGCGTGGCTTCGTCGCCACCAGAGTCGTCGCACGTGGCGATCTCTTTCGGGAAGTAGTACCCATCCTGTTTCAAGCGGGTGCCCGGATACAGGTCGACTTCCTCGGTACTGTAGGCGACAGCGGCGAAGTTGCAGATACCGAGGTCGATCCCTGCTGATTCGGTGCCGGGAGCGTCAGGCGTCTCAATGTCATGTTTGCACACAAGGTGGAGTTCCCATCGCTCCTTTGCCTTGTCATAGACGGCGCGAACCTGTTGCACGGGCTCGACGGTGACCCCGGGACGCGTTTCGTATTCGACGAGGATGTATTCCCGTGCTTGCGAGTGTTCCTTGTGATTCGCGCCCTTCGAGAGGCGAACCCGGTTGTTCTTGGCGTCGTGTTTGATGCCGTGTTGTTTCCACGTTACCGTCGAACGCGGGTGTTCTTCGTGGACGCGGTTACCGTGGTCGTCGTAGTAGTTTTTCTTCCGGTAACCCGGCGGATTCGCGCGGTCGTCGGACTTCCGCTTTCCATACCACGAGTTGAAGGCTTCAGCGAGTTCCTCCAGAACCCGCTGACTGGATTGACTGTGCAATCCCTTGTACGTTGGATGGTTCTTCAACTCGTCTTTCAACTCGCTGTGATCGGGAATCTCGCCCGTCTCCTTCCAGACTTCTCGGGAGTGGTAGTTAGCGACGTTCCAGCGTTTGCTGGCGCTCCACCCGTGCCGGTCGTGTGGTGCCACTACCTGTGCATGGTTGCGGATGGTCGCTCGATGCGTGCGGTGGACTGTCAGCATCCTGGACGCCGTACCAGCAGTTAGCTCTTTTTCTTTTGTAAAGTATCGGTGTGGGAACGGTGGAATATCCGGCCCTGCCATCGACGATGGTGTGTGGAAGCGTTGTCGGATTCATCCTGCCCCTAATGGATCAGGTATTCTCCTCGATTCTGTATAAGCCCGGGATTGATCGCCGGAAGCTGGCCGCGACTACCCAACGTAAATTCGGACGTGCGTTTCCCGGCTGGGATCCATGATGATCGTGTGCTCGCCGGTGTGGTCGATGTTGTGGGTTCGGTCGACCGACGACAACATCTGCCGCGTGCCGAGCCCGCGGGGCGTTTCGATGCGATAGGCGATAAACGCCGTTCCGTCGTTGTCCTCGGCGACGATTCGGATCCGCTGGCCTTCCTCGAGGTTGAGCCGCCACTCTGTCTCGTCGGTGATCGTGGTGTCGATGACCGGTTCTCCCTCAAGGTCGTCGCTACCGGAGATGATACAGCCCGCCGACGCGGCACCTATCGCGACGCTCGCCGCCAGAAGAAATTGTCGTCGCCCGAATGCGCATTTATACAACATAATCTATTATGTCATAAGTTTGGAACCGTATATGAAGCTACCGCTGTCTCAAATGTCAGTGATCGGGTCCTGGCTCGGTCCGCGTCAACGCGACTAGCTAACTGCCCACCTTCGACCGAGTGTGATGTTACGCTTAATCCTGTACCGTCGCATCTTCCTTGGGATGATCTGGACCGTCGGAGACGGGCCCGAGTCCGACAGACTGTCATGAATAGTCACGCTGCTGACGCATTGACCGATACCAGAGTTTCGACACCACCAGGTTTCGCACGTCCCGTGCACGACGTATGACCAGATCTGGTGTCGTGTCTGCAGGGTACGATGCATCGGTGGTGTCGCGGAGAAGTTCGGCCAGATGGGTGAGTTTGAACGCGTCGTAGAAGCCCTCCGTCTCACAATGTTGTTCAACGAACTCCTGATAGTGGCGAATGATCTCGTTGCGTTCTTCGATCGTTGCCATTGCTTCGACTTCGGGTTCAGGAGGCGTCCCGTAAAAGAGGTTGCCCCCGTGGGGAAGCGTTGCCGTATGTAACGCGGCTCGCGGCGGCAAGACCCGGCCATACATACCTGAGCCGTAGAAGAGATGCAACAGCTCGTCGGGGGATAGATCCTCCCACACTGGCGTCGCAATCGTTGGCACAGTTCGACGTAGATAATATTTGTCGTGGCTCTCCGGGTAGATCGTCTGCCGATCAATAAACTCGCTGTAGAGCCGGTAGCTGTAAGAAAGTCCATCGTAAAGCAACTGGAGACACTCCTCGGCGGAGACAGGATCCGCAAAATAGTTCTGCCGATACCGCTGGACCCGGTCGAGCACCTCACCTTTCACGTTCGGCGGGGAGCCCATCGCGCGAACGTAGAGGTCTCGATCGTGTCGAAGACTCGCGACCTTGCTCAGGATTCGTCCTTTTTTCACCCGGAGCGTGGCGCTCGACGGCCTGTAGCTGGTCGCTGCGCCGACCACTGGCTGCACTATCGTGTTGATCAAACGAGCGACGAATGCCGGAGCACGCGAACGCCCCGCATCGCTTCGTACCGGGCATAAATCTCTGATGAGATACCCGTACGGCTCATTCGCCAACCGGTCGAAAAACCGCAATGTAAGCGCAACCTCGTCCGGCTCTACCGGCTTGAACCGTTGTCCGCCGAGGTGATCTAATGATGTTGCGTTGTTTGCAATCAGCGATAACCGCTCGAACACGGATACCGGGATAATGATGGGATTGTGGCTGAAGACGACAGAAAACTCTCGAAGGATGGAGGTAACACTCGTTTGCAGCTCGGCGAACTTGTCGATCCGATCTGTGACGACGAGCGCCAAATCGAGGTCCGAAATACCGGGTATAGTGGGAGTACGACTGTCGCCGTAGACGGCGAGCACGTCCGGATGATCGACAGTCGCCGAGACAAAGGACTCGCGAGCACGGTCGTAGACCGCCTCGTCGATCTCGGGCGGCTCAGTAACCTGTATCGCCCACCGCTGAAGCGGTGAAGGTAAGGATCTGCTTCGGTGTTCGGATAGATCCGGGCGTTCGAGAGCTGAGCGTGTTCGCATTTTCTTTCTTTCATTCTAACAGGTCCTTAAATAGTATAGACGACTTAGGAAAACCTATAGCGTCGGCATAATGTCTGTCGTTTTGCTCTGTACCGCCGGTGTGAAGACACAGAAACGGGGTGGTTGGTTTATCCGGCACCCGATTGTTCACCACCTCTTGGACATCGGACATGTAAGCACTCTCTTGCGGCCTCGTTCCTTCCCGGTATGTCGGTGGCCGGTGGGCAAGTCACTCGTTGAACGGTGTCGAATACGGCTTCCGCCGTGACAAATGACGGGCCCATTGTGGGAAGCATCTCCAGGAGGGCTGTACCGTCGGGATCAGATGTCTTTTGAAATCGACGTCGTGAACGCAATGTCCTGGCGCGCCGATGTAGTGGCCTCACGCGTGTCGGTATGGGTGTCAGCATGGTTGGAGACGTGGGGAGAGCACGATCCTGCCGGGAAGCAACCAGACCAAGGTGGCGTTCCGGTTGCCTGAATAGCTTTCATGGCGAACACCCCAACCGAACACTCGCTACCGAGCTGGCACAGATCCCAGTAAACTAGTCTCGGGTAACACAAAATCCATACGCCCGAAGCGGGATTTGAACCCGCGTCACGACCGTGACAGGGTCGTATGATGGGCCACTACACCATTCGGGCAACGACATCCTATGATTCCGGCTATCCGGCCATAAGGCTTTCCAAACAAGTGCTCATGCCGATCTTATTTGAAAACACTTAACTGATTCGCCTGAATACTTTGCCGTACTATCTCGGGTCAGCGATTTCTCCCTCATCAGTGCCACACATGGTTGACGTACGAAACCACTCACTCGTCCCCGAGCACGACCTTCTCTCCGCGGCGGAAATCGAAGACGTGCTCGAGGAATACGACATCAAACGCACAGACCTTCCAAAAATCGACCTGTCCGATCCGGCCCTCCCCGAGGGCGCGGCCCCCGGCGACGTGGTCCGGATCGAACGTGATTCTCGCACGACCGAACGAGCGGTCGTCTATCGGCTGGTGATCGAATAACAATGCAAACAGAGTCACGACGCACGCTGTCACGCGAATACTTTTCGAAGGATCGACTCGCCGAACACCACTTCCGTTCGTTTAACGCATTCCTGGCCCAGGGGATGCAGAACGTGGTCGACGAGAAGGCCACCATCGATACTGATATCGGTGATAAAGAGGGCCAAGAGCCCGTGTGGGTCGAACTCGGCGACGTCCGCGTCGTCACCCCACGGGTCCGCGAGGCCGACGGCTCCGAGGAGCTATTGTATCCACAGGAAGCACGCCTCCGGAACATCACCTACTCCGCGCCGGTCTTCATGGAAATGACGATCATGCGCGGCGGCGAGGAGGAAGAGCCGTACGTGGTCGATTCCACGGAGACCAAGGTCGGCAGGATGCCGATCATGGTGGGTTCGGAAAAATGTAATATCGCCGGATTTAGCGACGAAGAACTCATCGAGATCGGGGAGGACCCGGCCGATCCCGGTGGCTACTTCATCGTGAACGGTTCAGAACGGGTCCTCATGACGTCCGAGGATCTCGCCCCCAACAAGATCCTCGCGGAGTACGACAGCCGGTACGGCGACGAGATTCAGGTCGCAAAGACCTTCTCGCAGCGACGGGGGTACCGGGCGCTCGTCCTGTGTGAGCGGACCCGCAACGGCATCCTCGAAGTGAGCTTTCCGTCGGTATCCGGATCGATCAACTTCGTGACGCTGGTCCGTGCCCTCGGGCTCGAATCCGACGAGGACATCGTCCACCGGGTGTCGGAGGACCCGGAAATTGTCAAGTTCATGCTCGAGAACCTCGAGGAGGCCAACGTCCAGACGCAAGCCGAAGCGATCGAGACGCTTGGCAAACGGGTCGCCTCGGGGCAGGGCAAAAACTACCAGCTCAAGCGGGCGAACTACGTAATCGACCGCTATCTCCTCCCACACCTCCACGAGGAAGGCATTCCCGACGAGGAAGTGCGGATGAACAAGGCGTACTACCTCTGTCGGATGGCCGAGGCGTGTTTCGAGCTCGCCCTCGATGCCCGTCAACCCAACGACAAGGACCATTACGCGAACAAACGGCTCAAGGTCTCCGGGGACCTCATGCGCGACCTCTTCCGGACCGCACTCAACAAGCTCGCGAGGGACGTCAAATACCAGCTCGAGCGCGCGAATATGCGGAACCGTCGGCTTTCCGTCAACACGGTCGTCCGGTCGGACGTGCTGACTGAAAGACTCGAACATCCGATCGCAACGGGCAACTGGGTCGGTGGGCGATCCGGCGTCTCACAGCTCGTCGACCGGACCGACTACATGGGCGTGCTTTCACACCTGCGCCGGCTCCGCAGCCCGTTATCGCGGAGTCAGCCACACTTCGAAGCACGGGATCTGCACGCCACACAGTGGGGTCGCATCTGTCCCTCGGAGACGCCGGAGGGACCGAACTGTGGGCTGGTGAAGAACTTCGCGCAGGCCATGGAGCTGTCCCAGGCGGTCGAGGACGAACAGGAACTGAAACGAGAGCTCGCGTCGATGGGCGTCGAGGGTGTGCCCGGCCTGCAGACGACGCGGGTACACGGGGATTGATCGATGAGTCAGTCACAAGAAGCCAAGGTGTACGTCAACGGCAGCCTGATCGGGCTGCATCCGGAACCGCACGAACTCGCCGACCAGATTCGCGCCGCGCGACGACGAGGGGAAATCAGCGAGATGGTCAACGTCTCGGTCAAGGACGGTACCGGGGAAGTCCTGGTAAACGCCGACGCCGGTCGGGCGAGACGGCCGCTCCTCGTCGTGGAGGACGGCGAGGTGTTGCTTGGTGAGGACGAGCTGGCCGCCCTTGAGGCCGGCGATATCGAGTTCGAGGATCTGGTCGAACACGGGTTTATCGAATTCATCGACGCGGAGGAAGAGGGTGACATCTTCGTCGCCATCGACGAGGACGAGGTCACCGACGATCACACGCACGTGGAACTCGATCCACAGCTCATTTTCGGGATCGGTGCGGGGATGATTCCCTATCCGGAGCACAACGCCTCGCCGCGGATTACGATGGGCTCGGGGATGATCAAACAGTCCCTCGGCCTGCCGTCGGCAAACTATCGTATCCGGCCCGACACCCGCCAGCACCTGCTCCACTATCCCCAGCTGTCGATGGTCAAAACGCAAACGACCGAGCAGATCGGCTACGACGACCGTCCTGCGGCCCAGAACTTCGTCGTCGCCGTCATGAGCTATGAGGGGTTCAACATCGAGGACGCGCTGGTAATGAATCAGGGCTCCGTCGACCGTGCCCTCGCCCGATCGCACTTTTTCCGCACCTACGAGGGTGAAGAACGACGATACCCGGGCGGTCAGGAGGATCGCTTCGAGATCCCCTCGGAGGATGTCCGTGGTGCGCGCGGGGAGGAAGCCTACCGCCACCTCGACGAGGACGGCCTCGTCAACCCCGAAACGGCGGTCGACGAGAACAGCGTACTGTTGGGGAAGACCAGCCCGCCGCGGTTTCTCGAGGAACCGGACGACATGGGGGGACTCTCTACTCAGCAACGACGGGAGACCAGCGTCACCATGCGCTCCGGCGAGAGCGGCATCGTCGATACCGTGACGCTGATGGAAGGCGAGGACGGCTCGAAACTATCGAAGGTAAGCGTCCGTGACGAGCGAATCCCCGAGCTCGGGGACAAGTTCGCGTCGCGTCACGGCCAGAAGGGCGTCGTGGGTCACATTGCACCACAGGAGGACATGCCGTTTACTGGCGATGGCGTCGTCCCCGACCTCGTGTTGAACCCCCACGCACTCCCATCGCGGATGACGGTCGGCCACGTGCTCGAGATGCTCGGCGGCAAGGTCGGGTCGCTCGAGGGCCGCCGGGTGGACGGAACTGCGTTTTCCGGCGAATCAGAGGAGGAACTCCGCACCGCCCTCGAGGAGCACGGGTTCAAATCGAGCGGCAAGGAGACGATGTACTCCGGGGTCACCGGGGAACAGATCGACGCGGAGATTTTCGTCGGGACCATTTTCTATCAGAAGCTCTACCACATGGTCTCGAACAAGCTACACGCCCGCTCGCGGGGGCCGGTGCAGGTGCTGACCCGCCAGCCAACTGAAGGACGCGCCCGGGAGGGTGGGCTCAGGGTCGGGGAGATGGAACGCGAGGTGCTGATCGGTCACGGTGCATCGATGGCACTCAAGGAACGGTTACTCGATTCCTCGGATCGCGAGCTTATTCACGCCTGCGGGAACTGCGGTATGACGGCGGTAGAGAACACCCAGCAGAACCGCGTGTACTGCCCCAACTGCGAGGAGGAGACCGACGTCCACCTGATCGAGATGAGTTATGCGTTCAATCTACTGCTAGACGAGATGAAGGCACTCGGCATCGCGCCCCGCCTGGAACTGGAGGATGCCGTCTGATCATGTACGAGGAAACCCCAAAAGCGATCAAATCGATTCAGTTCGGATTGATGAATCCGGAGGAGTACCGGGAGATGAGCGCGACCAAGGTCATCACCGCCGACACCTACGACGACGACGGCTTCCCCATCGACATGGGACTCATGGATCCGCGTCTCGGCGTGATCGACCCGGGTCTCGAGTGTCGGACCTGCGGCAAACACTCCGGATCCTGTAACGGGCATTTCGGGCACATCGAGCTTGCTGCTCCCGTCATCCACGTGGGCTTCACCAAGCTCATCCGCCGGCTGCTCCGGGGCACCTGCCGAAACTGTTCGAAGCTGTTGTTGACCGAGGCCGAACGCGAGGAGTTTACCGGGGACCTCGAGCGCACCCGCGAACTGGACGGTGAGCTCAACGAGGTGACGAAGGCGGCGATTCGGCAGGCACGAAAGGCCGAAATCTGCCCCCACTGCGGCGAGGAGCAGTTCGAGATCAACCACGAGAAGCCGACGACCTACTACGAGGTCCAGGAAGTCCTGACCGGGGATTACTCCGAGCGGATGGCCGTGGCGATGCAGCCGACCGAGGAGGACGACACCGCGATCACGCCGCCGGAGCTGGCCGAGGAGACCGGGATGGACCTCAGTCGCATCAATCAGATCCTCTCTGGGGAATTTCGTCCCGCCGAGGATCAGCGAAACGCCATCGAACGGGCCCTCGACGTGGATCTCACCGAGGAGGACATGAACAAGCTGATGCCCTCGGACATCCGCGACTGGTTCGAGGCGATTCCGGACGAGGACGTTCGCGTCCTCGGGATCGATGCCGAGTCCTCCCGCCCCGAGTGGATGATCCTTACGGTGCTACCGGTGCCCCCGGTCACGGCGCGACCCTCGATCACGCTCGACAACGGCCAGCGCTCGGAGGACGACCTGACCCACAAGCTGGTCGACATTATCCGGATCAACCAGCGGTTCATGGAAAATCGCGAGGCCGGCGCCCCGCAGCTGATCATCGAGGATCTCTGGGAGTTGCTGCAGTATCACGTCACGACGTTTATGGACAACGAGATCAGCGGGACGCCGCCAGCCCGACACCGATCGGGGCGACCACTGAAGACGCTCTCCCAGCGCCTGAAAGGAAAGGACGGCCGATTCCGGAACAGCCTATCGGGCAAGCGGGTGAACTTCTCCGCCCGGACCGTCATCTCGCCGGATCCCACGGTGTCGTTGAACGAGGTGGGCGTCCGAGAGCGGGTCGCCACCGAGATGACGATCACGATGAACGTCACCGAGCGGAACCTCGAGGATGCCCGCCGGTACGTGGCGAACGGGCCGAACGGGCACCCCGGAGCCAACTACGTCCGCCGGCCGGACGGGCGTCGGCTGAAAGTCACCGAGAAGAACTGCCAGGCACTGGCCGGCGAGGGAGAGGCCGACGCTGCGCAGGTCGTCGACGTTGGCTGGGAAGTCAATCGTCACCTCGTGGACGGGGACATCGTGATTTTTAACCGACAGCCGTCGCTCCACCGGATGTCGATCATGGCCCACGAGGTCGTGGTGATGCCGTACAAGACGTTCCGGCTGAACACGACGGTCTGTCCCCCATACAACGCCGACTTCGACGGGGACGAGATGAATATGCACGCGCTCCAGAACGAAGAGGCTCGTGCGGAAGCGCGGGTGCTCATGCGCGTGCAGGAACAGATTCTCAGCCCCCGCTTCGGCGAGAACATCATCGGTGCCATCCAGGACCACGTCTCCGGGACGTATCTCCTGACTCATGGCAATCCGCAGTTCAACGAAACGCAGGCGCTCGACCTGCTCCGGGGGACGAGCATCGATACGCTGCCCGAACCGGACGGCACCGACGAGGACGGCGAGGCCTACTGGACCGGGCGGACAATCTTCTCGCTGTTGCTCCCCGATGACCTCGATGTCGAGGCAACCAGTTCGGCCGGGGACGACGTAATCATCGAAAACGGGACGCTCGTCCAGGGCACGATCGACGACGCGACGGTCGGGGCGTTCGGCGGCGAGATCGTCGATACGATCATGAAGGCACACGGACCGACCCGGGCACGCGTCTTCATCAACGAGGTCGCGAGCCTGGCCATGCGATCGATCATGCACTTCGGGTTCAGCCTCGGCATCGATAACGAGTCGATCCCCGAGGAAGCGTCCGAGCAGATCGACGAGGTCATCGAGAACGCCTACGAGCGGGTGGAGGAACTGATCAGGACGTACGAGGCTGGCGAGATGGAGAGTCTCCCCGGGCGGACGGTCGATGAAACCCTGGAGATGAAGATCAGCCAGGCGCTGGGTCGCGCTCGCGACTCGGCCGGCGAGATCGCCGAGGAGAACTTCGAGGAAGACAATCCGGCGGTCATCATGGCCGAATCGGGTGCCCGCGGGAATCTGCTCAACCTCACGCAGATGACGGCCTGTGTCGGCCAGCAGCACGTTCGCGGGGAGCGGATCAACCGCGGGTACGAGGACCGCACGCTCAGTCACTTCAAGCCACACGACCTCTCCGCGGACGCCCATGGGTTCGTCGAGAACTCCTACCGAGAGGGCCTCGAGCCCCGGGAGTTCTTCTTCCACGCGATGGGTGGTCGCGAGGGGCTGGTCGACACGGCAGTGCGTACCTCCAAATCCGGATACCTGCAGCGGCGTCTCATCAACGCCCTCTCCGAACTTGAGGCGCAGTACGACGGCACGGTTCGCGATACGAATGACCGGGTCGTGCAGTTCGAGTTCGGTGAGGACAGTACCAGTCCGGTGCGGGTGTCCTCCTCGGTCGATCATGATATCGACGTCGATGGGATCGTCGATCGCGTGCTCGACACCGAGTTCGACGACGACGCGGACCTCGAGGCGTTCCTAGACGAACGTACCCGGCCGACCAATCTTTCGGAGTACGCTGATCGCCGCGATCCTGCCGCGGGTGGCACGATCACGGCGACTGGCGCCCCGAGCGCGGAAGCGGTGGAGGTGGACGATGACTAAAACGAACATCGACACCTTCGGCGTCAGCGACGGCGTCCAGTCGGTCGTCGAGGACTCGGGGCTGCCCCCGCGCCTCCGGGAACGCATCTACCGCTCGATCGGGGAACGAGACGCGGATACGGATGCGGACGCCGTCGAACGCGTCGTCCGCCGCGTCGAAGCCGAGTACGAAGACAACCGGGTCGAACCGCTAGAGCCGGTCGGGACGGTCAGCGCCCAGAGTATCGGTGAGCCCGGTACTCAGATGACGATGAACACTTTCCACTACGCCGGTGTGGCGGAAATCGACGTCACACAGGGGCTGCCTCGGCTCATCGAGTTGGTCGACGCGCGGAAGACGCCGGACACCCCGACCATGAAGGTGTACCTCGAGGAGGAGTACGCCACGGAGCGCGAGAAGGCCCACGAAGTCATCTGGAAGATCGAGGCCACGCGCATCCTCGCCCTCGGTGACGTCAGCACGAACGTTGCCGACATGCGTGTCCAGATCGATTTAAACGAGGATACCCTCCAGCAGCGAGACATCACGCCGTCGGAGATCGCAGAGATCATCGAAGGTGCGATGGGTGTCGACACCGTCCATACCGGCAATCGCGTCGAATTCGGCCCCGATCAGCCGAGTTACCGCGATCTCCTGCAACTCGTTGAGGAGCTCCGCGAGATCGTGTTCAAGGGCCTCGAGGACATCTCACGGGTGGTCGTCCGCAAGGAAGAGACGGATCGGGGCGAGGAGTTCGTCCTCCACACCGAGGGATCCGACTTCGGGTCGGTCCTCGAGATCGAGGGCGTCGACGCCACTCGCTCGAAGACGAACAATATCCACGAGGTGTACGAGGAACTCGGAATCGAGGCCGCCCGAGAGGCAATCATCGAGGAGATGATGCACACGCTCGAAGAGCAGGGGCTCGACGACGTGAACGTCCGCCACCTCATGCTGGTGGCCGATATCATGACATCGCGCGGCGAAATCGAGTCGATCGGTCGCCACGGCATCGCCGGCAGCAAACAGAGCGTGCTGGCCAGGGCAGCCTACGAAGTGACCGTCAATCACCTGCTGGATGCCGCCATCCACGGCGAGGTCGACGACCTCAACGGGGTGATCGAGAACGTGATCGTCGGCAAGCCGATCAAGCTCGGCACCGGTGACGTGGACCTCCGCATGGGTTCGATCGGTGGTAGCGCGGACTAGGCATGGCCATTACGCTTTCTGACGAGGCCAGACAGTATCTCGCGACGTTCGAAGCCACAACTGACGCGCAGGCCTTCGATTGTCTGATCGAGGACGACGGCAAGACGCTGGTGTTCGTCGTCGTCCCGGAGGACATGGCGGCGGCCATCGGCCCGGGTGGGGAGATGGTCGATCGCCTGGAGGCGCGTTTCGATGCCCGGATCGTCCTCGTCGAGGATGCCGATCGCGCGCCCGATTTTGTCGCAAACGCCCTCGCTCCGGCGGCTGTCTACGACGTGCTCGTCGAAGAGAACGGTGACCGGGTTGCCCAGGTAACCGTCGACCCCGACGATATGGGCGTGGCCATCGGACGAGAGGGCGAACGCATCGAACGGGCCCGGCGGCTCGCGGCCAGACATTTCGAGATCGACGACATCGAGCTCGAGGCAGGGCGTTGAACCCGCGAAAGACGCGCTTAAGTAGCTTCATCGGGAAATCAGTATACGAATGCCGAACGGGAAGTACGCCGCGCGGAAACTGAAACAGGACCGGCAGCGACATCGCTGGTCCGACTCCAAGTACGCTCGACGGGAGCGGGGACTCCGGGAGAAAACGGACCCGCTCGAGGGAGCCCCACAAGCACGGGGGATAGTACTTGAGAAGATCGGAATCGAGGCCAAACAGCCGAACTCGGCCATCCGGAAGTGTGTACGGGTTCAGCTGATCAAGAACGGCAAACAGGTCAGCGCCTTCTGTCCGGGCGATGGCGCCATCTCCTTCATCGACGAACACGACGAGGTGACGATCGCCGGGATTGGTGGCGCGAAGGGTCGCGCCATGGGTGACATCTCCGGCGTGAACTACAAGGTCGAGAAGGTAAACGGTGTCAGCATGATCGAACTAGTCCGTGGAAACGCGGAGAAGCCGGTGAGATGAGATGAGTGCCGAGGAAGCCACCACGGAGGAGTCCTCCGACACCGACGCGTTGTTGTTCGGCCGCTGGCCGACCGAAGACATCGAACTTCAGGATCCGAGCACCGCGCGGTATATTACGGTCACGCCGATCGCGCACACGATGGGCCGTCATTCATCGAAGCAGTTCGACAAAAGCGAGGTGAGTATCGTCGAGCGGCTCGTCAACCGGCTGATGCAGACGTCGGATAACACCGGCAAGAAACAGCAGACGATCCGCATCGTCCGCGAGGCCTTCGAGCACGTGCACGAACGAACCGGGGAGAACCCCATCCAGATACTGGTCGGGGCCGTCGAGAACTCCGCCCCGCGCGAGGAGACCGTCCGGCTCAAGTACGGGGGTATCTCGGTCCCGCAGGCGGTCGACGTGAGCCCGCAGCGGCGGGTCGATCAGGCACTGATGTTTATTGCGGCCGGGACCCACGCGAGTGCACACAAGGCACCGACCTCGGCGGCCGAGGCACTCGCGACCCAACTCATCGGTGCTGCCAACGGCGACGTGCAGACCTACGCCGTGGGACAGAAAGAAGAGAAAGAACGCGTTGCCGCCGCCGCCCGGTAAGCCTCAGTCGGCTGCCGGTTGCTCTGTTCCCAGATATATCGAGGTTGCATCCACCAGCCAGCGACGGTACTCGCTCGAGGTGGGGCTCCGACCGAGGTCGCGAAACAGCGTGTGGAACTGTTCGAACGGAACGTTGGGTGCATCGTTCGCCGCGATCCGTGCCAGATGCTGGAGCGGGTGGTCGGCCTCCACGAGGCCGTGGCGCTCAACTAGGCCGAGCGCGAAGGCGGCGTTGACTGCGGCGATATCCGGGTCCGTACGTGGTGTGACCCGTTCGGCGGCCTCGATGGCCGGCCGATGACCGTTCCCCGCCACGGCAGCCGCCAGCGAGGCTTCGAGATAGCGAACGAGCTTGTCCGTCGGGGTCACTTGCACCGTGAGATCGTCCGCGTAGATGTCCTTCATGTGGTTGGCGATCTGGTAACACTGTGTGATTCGTGCCTTCGGGACCCGGCGGCCGGCTGCCGAGAGGTAGATCGCCTCCGCTGTCGACTGGCGGTGGGAGCTGTGGCCCTGCTCGTGGCGGTGCATATGCGAGAATTCGTGGATCGCAAGCTCCCTGGCCATCGCGCCGTGGGCCGCAGCTCGTCCGATGTTGAGGACGTGGTGCGTGGGGTGGTGGCCAGTCCACGTTCGTTCGTCGGGGTCCTCCCGGACGAACACCTTTACCGGGAGCTCAAGGTCGTATTCGGTTTCGAACGTATCGCGTGCCTGCAGAAACGGCGTCGCCCGCGCGCCGTGCTGCACCCGGACCTCCATGTATTCGTCTAGCGGGTCCGGATGACCATGATCATTTCGTCCTGCAACGATCCGATTGACTCCGGGAGTACAGGTCCCAGTCCTGATGGTGTTACCGGTTCGGGCCGATCCCGAGATACGCGCTTGCTACATCGGATGTTGTATTCCGATAGGCGTGTTCGACGCCGCCCGGAATATACACCACCTCGTCCGGCCCAGCTTCGAGCCACGGCGATGCCGAATTGTCGGGGAATTCGACTCGCACAGTTCCACTGGTCACGTATAGTGCCTCGTCGCCCTGGTGTTGTTCCCGATCGGTCCGGTGGCCAGGGCGGAGATCGACGGCGCCGACGCGGAGGTTCGACGTGTCAGCTGCCAGCCCCAAGAGGTAGGGCTGTGCGTCCCCTTGCAGTGTCCACAGCAATTCATCCGGCGGCAGATAGGTGAACGAACTGTGTTCGGGGGTGGCGCCTGGCCAGCCGGGTTCGCCGGTCTCCGGCTCGTACCGCCACGCTTCCGGGGGAAGGTGTGCTTCGCGACTGGCGTAGGTTTCCCCTGTTCCCTGGCTGGGCGGCGGGGAGAAGTACTCGAGCACCCGCGTCTCTCCGGCCCCGATGTTGAATCCGTGATGCCAGGTCTCCTTCCCGAAGTACGCGGCTTCCCCGGCCTCAAGTTCGAGCACCTCACCGGTCTCCGGATTCGCCAGGGCAAACCTCCCCTGGAGAACGATGTACACCTCGTCGGCGCCGTAATACGTCGGATACTCAGCCGAGTGACGAAACGAATCGCCCTCCGACATGCCGAAGACCAGACACTGGAGTGCGTCGTTCGAGAGAAAGATCCAGTCTCGAACGAGCTGGGCCGTGGAATCGCCCCAGACGAATCGGTCGGCCGCTTGGAGGGTGATTGCTGTTGGCTCGTCGAAGTCCGGTCTCGGCACCGCCGAGTCTCTCATGGCGAGCGACCGGTTCTACTCCAACTGGCAAAAACCTCTACCCACGGTTGCCGTGTCCTCCCGGGGAACACTGCGAAGTTATCGCCGATTTGAGCTGTGGACGCTCCCGCGCAGTTAGTAGTGCATACGGCTCGTGGGAAAAGTCTGAATGTTGAACTGTCTTCGATGATCGGTACACGGGCGTTGCCGCCGGTGTTCCCTGTCATACCATGCCAGAACGGCGAATTTCCCCGAATGCATTCGGCGAAACACTACCCTTTTCTATCTCCTGGCGGAATGATGGATCATATGGGTAGACGGAAAAAGATCGTCGATCAGTGTGCTCGACTGATGGACGATCCGGAGCACATCCGAAATATCGCGATTGCAGCTCACGTGGATCACGGCAAAACGACGTTAACTGACAACTTGTTGGCAGGAGCGGGGATGATTTCGCAGGAGACGGCCGGCGAGCAGCTTGCGATGGACACGGAGGAGGACGAACAGGAACGAGGGATTACGATCGACGCGGCGAACGTCTCCATGACGCACGCGTATGAGGGCGACGAGTACCTCATCAACCTCATCGACACGCCCGGTCACGTGGACTTCGGTGGGGACGTGACGCGCGCGATGCGGGCGGTCGACGGGGCGATGGTGGTCGTCGATGCGGTCGAGGGAGCCATGCCGCAGACGGAGACGGTGCTCCGGCAAGCCCTCCGGGAGGGCGGCAAGCCGACGTTGTTCATCAACAAGGTCGATCGGTTGATCTCGGAGCTCCAGGAAGGTCCGGAAGAGATGCAGCGGCGTCTTCTCGGCGTCATCCGGGACGTCAACGAGCTCATCGAGGGGATGACCCAAGAGATGGACGACGTGGAGAACTGGACCGTCTCCGTCGAGGAGGGGACCGTCGCGTTCGGGTCGGCCCTCTACAAGTGGGGCGTTTCGCTTCCGTCGATGGAACGGACGGGGATGGATTTCGGTGAGATCATCGATCTCGAACAGGCGGGCGAGCGCCTCGAGCTTCACGAGCGGACACCGCTGGCCGACGTCGTCCTCGACATGGTCTGTGAGCATTTCCCGAATCCCGTCGACGCGCAACCGCGTCGTATCCCGCGCATCTGGCGGGGGGCAGCGGACAGTGACCTGGCGGAGATGATGCGCTTTGTCGACGACGACGGCGAGGTCGTCTTCATGGTCACGGACATCTCGATGGACCCCCACGCCGGCGAGATCGCGACCGGCCGCGTGTTCTCGGGGACGCTCGAGAAGGGACAGGATCTGTACGTCTCGGGGACCGTCGGAACGAACCGGCTGCAAAGTGTCGGGATATTCATGGGTGGCGAGCGCGAGGAAGTCGACCGCGTCCCGGCCGGCAACATCGCCGCCGTCACTGGACTGAGCGATGCGATCGCGGGTTCGACCGTTTCATCCGTCGAGATGACCCCGTTCGAGTCGATCGAACACATCTCCGAACCGGTGATCACGAAATCGATCGAGGCCGAACGTATGGACGACCTGCCCAAACTGATCGAAGTGCTCCGGCAGGTCCAGAAAGAGGATCCGACGATCGAGGTGTCGATCAACGAAGACACCGGTGAGCACCTCCTCTCCGGTCAGGGGGAACTCCACCTTGAGGTAACTGCCCACCGGATCGAACGCAACCACGATATTCCGGTTCGGACCGGTGAACCGATCGTGGTCTATCGCGAGTGCGTCCAGCAGCCAAGCGACGTCGTCGAGGGGATCTCCCCCAACCGGCACAACCGCTTTTACATCTCGGTCGAGCCGATGCCGGACGAAGTCGTCGATTCGTTGCGGCTCGGCGAGATATCGATGGATATGCCCCGACAGGAGCGTCGCGAGGCGTTCCAGGAGGCCGGCTTCGATAAGGAGGACTCCCAGAACGTCGAGCACATCCACACCACCAACGTGTTCATCGACGACACGAAGGGGATCCAGTACCTCAACGAGACGATGGAACTCGTCCTCGAAGGGGTCGACGATGCCCTCGCCGAGGGGCCGCTCGCCCGCGAGCCGGTCCAGGGTGTGCTGTTGCGGCTCCACGACGCCCGACTCCACGAGGACGCCATCCACCGCGGGCCCGCGCAGGTGATTCCCGCGGTACGTGGCGCAGTCCACAGTGCCATGGTCGACGGTCGGGTCGGGCTGCTCGAACCGATCCAGGACGTCTGGATCGAGGTGCCCTCGGAGTTCATGGGCGAGGCGTCCGGGGAGGTCCAGGGCCGCCGTGGCCGGGTCGACGACATGTATCAGGAGGGTGACCTCATGGTGGTCGAGGGCGTCGCCCCCGTCGAGGAAATGATCGGCTTCTCGAGTGACATCCGCTCGGCAACCGAGGGTCGCGCCCACTGGAACATGGAGAACGCGGGCTTTCAGGTGCTCGTGGACAACCTCCAGGAGGAAAAGATCATGGAGATCCGCGAGCGCAAGGGACTCAAACTGGAACTGCCCGAGGGCGTCAACTACTTCTGACCGGTAACCGTCCGTTTCGGCCCGTCACTTACACAGAATCGAGGAGAAAGCCATACGACTTCAGTCGTGGGAGAAGTCACGAGGTATCGGAGACCACAGCCACGTCCAGCTCGCCTCCAATAGCGACGTGTCGCGCTGCCGCCTGCTCGAGTCGGTCCGTCAACGTGTCGACCAGTTCGGACACGCTGGTGTCCCGATCGAGCTGCTCCAGTAGCCCGAGGACCACTGCTTTCGGTTCACCGATCGCGACGCGATCATCGTCGATGGACCCACCACACGCGTCGATCTGGCGGAGCCGGGCAGTCCCGTCATCCCCGGGCGCGGCCAAGATAACCGACACCTCGTGCTGGTTTGCATCCTCGCTCGCGAGTCGGGTAAGTGACTCCATCGTTATCTGCCGGTCGTGTTCCAATTCGTATGATCTGATGTCCGCTCGGATCTCGCGATGAAACCCCTGGACACCGCTGGGCTCCCCAACTACGGCGATTGCGACGTTGTCTACGGTCTCAAGCGAACGAAGATCATCGCTCCTTACGCGATGTCCGTCGAGCACTCGCCGATCGGCAGCGAGGACCACCCCGTCGGCCCCACGAATCCCGGCACCACAACCCATGGGAAGACCTGGGGGATGTCCGGGTTTCAGTGTTTTCCGGACCGAGCCGACACGTTTTCCGCCTGGGGCACGAACACCTCAACCAATGACCGCGTTCCCGGCCTTCGAAGTGATTCCGGCGGTCGATCTCCAGGATGGTCAGGTGGTGCAGCTGGTCGGCGGCGAGCGGGGAACCGGGAACACGTATGGCGATCCGGTGGAGGCGGCCGAACGCTGGGTGGCAGAGGGTGCCGAGACTCTCCATCTCGTGGACCTCGACGGGGCATTCAGTGGAGAACGGGCGAACGCGACGGCGATCGATCGGATCCGGTCGGCGGTGGATGTGGATCTTCAACTCGGGGGTGGCATCCGATCCATCACGGACGCAGAGGCGCTGCTGTCCGCCGGAATCGACCGGGTGATTTTGGGAACCGCGGCTGTCGATGAACCGGAGATCGTTTCATCGCTCGAAGAGCGACACCCGGGGGCCGTCGTCGTGAGCCTCGACGCCAGCGAGGGCGAGGTGGTAATCGAGGGGTGGACCGCAGGTACCGGGTTGCGGCCGGCTGCCGCTGCGGCGGCCTTCGAAGAACGCGGTGCCGCCGCGATCCTCTTTACGAACGTCGACGTCGAGGGTCGCCTTGGTGGCGTCGACGAACATGCCGTGGCGGATGTGGCAGTGGCAGTCGATATCCCGGTAATCGCCAGTGGCGGAGTCTCCTCCATCGACGATCTTCAGCAGCTTCGGCGGGCCGGAGCAGGAGCCGTCGTTGTCGGCACGGCCCTATATGAAGGCGAATTTTCGCTGTCGGCGGCCATCGAAGCGGTCGCAGAGTGACACGTTTCTCCGGGGGGATGGCGATTCCGCTTCACGAGTTCGGATAGCTCCCCACGAGGCGCAATCACCTTATGGGTGCCGGGAGTTCGTACGAGCATGAGCGATCGGACCGCAACGGTCCGGCGGGAGACGGGCGAGACCACGATTAGTGTCGAGCTCGGCATCGATGGGGCAGGCACCGCGACGGTCGACACTGGGATCGGGTTCCTCGATCACATGCTCGATAGCTTTGCGACCCACGGACTGTTTGATCTGGTGGTCGACGCCACGGGTGACCTGGGCGTCGACGAGCACCACACTGTCGAAGATGTCGGGATCGTTCTGGGCCGGGCCTTCGACGAGGCACTCGGTGATCGAGGTGGCATCGTGCGGTTTGCCGACCGTCGGGTTCCGATGGACGAAGCGCTCGCCGTCGTGGCGGTTGACATCAGTGGACGACCCCTCTTCGAGTTCACCGGCGAGTACACCCACGAACGGGTCGGCGAGTTCACCAGCGATCTGGCGACGCATTTCTGGCGCTCGATGGTTATGAACGCCGGGATCACCTGTCACGCACGGATCACAGGCGAGAACGGACACCACGAGATCGAGGCGTTGTTCAAGGGATTCGCCCGGGTGCTCGACGATGCGACGGCCAGCGACGACCGCCGGGCCGCCGCGCCCAGCACCAAGGGCGCCCTCGAGTGATGTTCGACGAGATTATGGAAAAGTTCGAGGGGAGCCCCAGCCAACAGGCCGTGATCCGGCTCCTGCTCGAACGCGGATTTTCCGTGAATGACGAAGGACGTGTGGTCTCGGGGGCGATCGAGATTCCGAACACCCAGATCGCACGCGAGATCGGCGTCGACCGACGGGTGGTCGATTCGACGACCGACGCGATTCTCGACGACGACGAGTTGCGTCGGATTTTCCAGAACATCTCGCACTTTCCCAGCCTGATGGACCTTGCCCCGGTCCTCGACCTCTCCGTGGTGACCGTGGCAGTCTCCGACGCGGACGCGGCCGGCATTATCGCGGAAATCACGACCATGATCGCAGAGCACGGCATCTCGATCCGCCAGGCCATCAGTGACGATCCGGAATTCTCCGACGAGCCGCGGTTGTACGTGGTGACGGAGGAGCCGCTACCGGGCGATCTACTCAACGAGATCACGGCGCTTCCGTTCGTCAGGAAGCTCGAACTGTCCTGACGGATTGATGGCACGACCGTATCGAACCGTACAGGATGTCGGCGAGAGCAGCTTCGAGGTCCGTGGTTCGCGCTTTCTCGGACGTGTCGAGCCGGTATCCGACGTACCGACCGCGGAGACGATGATCGCGACTGTCCGCGAGGAACATCCGGACGCGACCCACGTCGTGCCCGCCTACCGAATCCGCGATCAACCGCTTCAAGAGTGGGCCAGTGACGACGGCGAGCCACGTGGATCCGCGGGTCCGCCGGCCCACAAGGTATTGACCGGGCGGGAGCTGGTGAATGTCCTCGCCACGGTGGTCAGATACTATGGCGGCACCAACCTCGGAATCGGGGGACTTGCGCGGTCGTACGGCAGGGCGGTAAATCTCGCCCTTGATGACACTGCAATCGTGGAACGGTATCCACAGGAACGATTCAGCGTGGAAGTGTCCTACGACGATTCGGGGAGCGTCAGGTCGGTGCTCGACGGGAGTCAGGCGACGTTCGAGGCGCGGTACGAGGAACGCGTCACATTCCACGTGGCGGTTCCGATCCCTGAGGCGAGCGAGGTCCGCGAGCGATTGCTGGATGCGACAAGCGGGCGGGCACGCATCGAGCCCACCTGATCGTGGTTATCGCGCCTTTTTTCCCGGGGCTGGCAGATTCCCATGCATGTCCGATATCGAGGCCGCCGACTTCCATGAGATCTCGATTCCGTTTTCGCCGCGGATTTCACCGTCGGGTGATGCGGTCGCCTTCGTTCGCCGAAAACCGCGGGATGGCGAGGAGTACGATGCAACGGTCTATGTCACTAGGAGGGACGGGGGAACCGACCTGCGGCGGTTTAGCCTGTCCGAGGGGCAAGATGCAACACCGCGGTGGAGTCCCAGCGGGGATCGACTCGCGTTCACCTCGACGCGTGGGGCGGCGGACGACCGCCAGCAGCTCTGGGTCGTGCCGACGGACGGGGGAGAGGGGGAACAGGTGACGAATGTGGTCGGTGGCGTTTCGAGCATCGATTGGTCCCCGGATGGGACCGAAATTGCCTTTGTCCAGAAGGTCCGGGCGGACGATCGCGATGCCGAGCGTGACCTCGAGGTACCCGAGGAATACGAGCCAGAACCTCCAGATCCTCGGGTGATCGAGCGGACCGTCTACCGGTCCCAGCAGCAATATTACGACGATCGCCGCGGCCACGGCTACGTGGTTGATCTCGCGGCGGGGGAGAACACTGTCGATCGCGTCACGACAGGAGAGGTCGACGTCAACGCGATCCGGTGGGCCGACGACGAGACGATCTACTACACCGATGAATGGGTGGGAGACGATCCCGACGATTCTCTCGAGTTCGATGTTTGCCGGCACGTGCTCCCGGAAGATCGATCGGAGACGGTGTACACGTCATCCGGATGGGCGGCGGGCCTGACCGTGACCGAGGACGGTCGCTTGGCCGTCCCATACACCGAACCTGAGCGTGCAACCCTCCAGCAGACGGACCTTCAACTCGTCGCACCGGACGGCGGGTTGATCGCGACCGCGACCGAAGATCTCGATCGTACCCTCGATCCCGCCGTCGAACCCACGTGGGGACCGGCCGAGTCGGCCGTGTATTTCGGCACGCCGGACGAGGGGAAAAGCTCGCTGTGGCGGTTCGATCCCGAGACCGGGGGAGAGCCAGAGCGTGTGTTCCGGGAGGGGGAGATATCGGGTGCACACGTCGGGTCGGATACCGAGGGGAACTCGATTGCTGCAGTCACGATGAGCGAGTGGGGTCACCCCGGTGACGTGTTTCTGCATACCGACGACGGATTCGACCGGTTGACGGAACTCAACGCCACGTACCTCGACCAGGTTCGGGTGGCCGAGCCCGAACGGATCGAGTTCGAATCCGAACAGGGAGCCGCCGCGGGGTGGTTCTTGGCTCCAGCGAGTGCGGGCCCCGAGGACTCGTACCCGCTCGTGGTCGAGGTTCACGGCGGGCCCCACAGCATGTGGAGCGCCTCGGGGACGATGTGGCACGAGTTCCAGACGCTTGCGGCCCGGGGATATGCCGTGTTCTGGACGAATCCCCGTGGGTCGAGCGGGTACGGGAAGGACTACATGCAGGCCATCGAGCGTGATTGGGGCGACGTGACGTTGACTGACGTGCTCGCGGGCGTGGAGACCGTTTGTGATCGCGATCTCGTCGACGAGGAGGAGATCTTCCTCACGGGTGGGTCCTTCGGCGGCTTCATGACCGGCTGGGCGGTGGGTCGCACGGACCGCTTCGAGGCCGCCGTGGCCCAGCGTGGCGTCTACGATCTCACGGGCTTTTACGGGACGACCGATGGGGCCTACCGGCTCGTCGAAGACGAGTTTGACGCGACGCCCTGGGAGGCACCAGACTTCCTGTGGGAACAATCGCCGACGAGCCTTGCCCCCGCGGTCGAGACGCCGACGCTCGTCATCCACAGCGACAATGATTACCGTACCCCCGCGGCGACAGCGGAGCTGTTTTACCGGATTCTCCGCAAGCACGAAGTCGAGACTCGCATGGTCAGATATCCCCGCGAAGGCCACGAGCTGTCACGATCCGGCGAACCGGACCACGTCGTCGACCGCATCGAACGGATCGTTCGATGGTTCGATGGCTACTCATCTCACCACGACGAGCCACCTGCACTGGCGCGAGGGGAGTTCGACGGGCTTTCGGCGACGCCGCCGGACGAGACGACCTAGTCAGTCCGCGTCGACGACTTCGAGCCCACGGTTGTTGACCGCGTACGGGTCGAGGTCGACTTCCCGGAGAAACGTCTTGTACTCACGTTCGCACTGTTCGGCTGCTTTTTGTCGCTCGGAAGCGTGCTCACAGAGCGAGGCAAGCGAGGCGGGCACTTCATTGGTGTGGACGATCCAGTGGTTGATGAGATCGGATAGCCGCCTGATCGGGCTGGTGAAGTGCCCGTAAATCTCGAAATTCAGCGCGTGGTGGCCGCCGAACGGATCGCTCATGTAACTGGCTCGTGGCATGACCCGCATGACCGCCCGCTGGATTTTCGAAAGCTGTCGTTCCGGGGCCTCCTCTAGGGTAGCGTTGACTGCCTTTCGTGGGTCTTCCCACGTGCCGGAGGGAATGCTTACACCTTCGAGCTCCTGAATTTCGCGGAGTGCTTTGTCCCACTCGTCGGGCGTCGGCTGGGGGTGGACCCGGTACATCGCTTCGACCCCACGGTTCCACATGAGCTCGTGGGTGACCGCCTTGTTGGCTTTGAGCATGCACTCTTCGACGATCGTGTGTGCCCGATCTCGAGCCGGGTTCAACACGAGGCTCCCGTCTTCCTTGCGCTGTTCGTGCATGCGGTCGGCGAGTTCCCAGACCAGCGAGAGGCCGTCGTGCAGGGGCGCGTCCGGATCGTCGAGTCGCTGTTCCGCGTTGCCGTAGGTCAACCGTTCGTCGCTTCTAATGACGGATTTGTAGATGTCGATCGATTCGTAGGAGAGCGTTTCCTTGTCGAGGTGCATCTCCACGGTGTGAGCGAGCCGATCCTCTGCTGGCACCAGCGAGCAGGCGGTTTCCGCGAGGACAGCGGGGAGCATGTGCACGGTGTAGCCCGGAAGATAGACGGTGTTGCCCCGTTGTTTTGCCTCCTCCCAGATCGTCGTATCCGGCTGGACGTAATGGGTCACGTCGGCGATGTGAACCCAGAGAACGTACTCTTCATCGTCCTCCCGGACGCTGATTGCATCGTCGAAATCCTGTGCATCGATGGGATCGATGGTCCACGCGGACAGCTCCCGAAGATCGGTGCGATCATCGAGTGCCGTGGACACGTCCTCCTCGATCGTTTGCGTTCGTTCCTCGGTTGCCTCGAGGACATCTGCCGGAAATGCGTCCGGAATCTCGAATTTTTCGAACAACTGCTCGCGGTGGGCTGCCAGCCGCTCGGCCAGTTCTTCGTCAATCTGGACCGGCCCTTGGGCCTCGGCGGTCCCGGCGGCTCCATGCTGATCACTCATCGGCTGGCACCACCCGGCACGCGTTCATACGGGTCGTTTCCGTCCCAGCCCAATAGCCGTACCGGGGTCTCACTCTCGATTGTCGTCGGCGTCGATGGTTTCGCTCAGCTGCTCGTAGTACGCAGCGACGAACGCCCCGGGAGAAGGATAGCCCGAGCCCACCGCGACTAGTGTTTCCTCGAGACCGTCGCGAGATAGGTGGCCCTCCCGGCGGTGACACTCGATACAGAGATACTCGAACCGCTTGTTCTCACGGTCCCATCGGTCGCCGTACCGGTCGTACTCGCGGGCGTCTTCCCGATCGATGGTATCGCCACACGCGATGCACGTGACGGGCTCGGCTGTGTCCCGGCGACGGCCCATGATACAATGTAACACATCAGGCTATTTAGCCGTATCCCTGGTGGCCGGGGAACGGGCCGTTTATTTTGGCTGTGCTCCACCCCGATACATGGAGATTGCCGCCCGCCATCACCTGCGAAGCGACGCGGTGCGAGCACTACGGGAGCGATTGGCGGAACTGTTCGGCGTCTCACTGGATGCCGAAACGTACGAGGCCGTCGAGTTTGCCGACGAGGAGTTCGACCTGATTCTGCTGGACGGCGAACCCTGGGTGCTCGACCTCCCTGCGGGAGCTGTCCTGACGGTGCACGGGGCGAACAACACCGAACCAACCGATCGAATCGTCACGGTCGATGCCGGTGCGGTGGCGTTTGTGAGCGACGGGGCTGATGTCATGCGACCGGGGATCGTGGAAGCGGATCCCGCGATCGCATCCGGCGATCCGGTGTTAATCGCCGAAGAGACACACGGAAAAAAGCTCGCCGTGGGACGAGCGTTGACCGACGGTGCGGAGATGCTCGGAGACCAAGGCAAGGTCGTTGAATCTATTCACCACGTCGGCGATGACATCTATTCGTTTTCTCCCTGATCGCGCAGCAGGGACGACGTAGGTCTGACGCAAGAGCTTTAGGCGTGCCACCGATCTTTCTTTTGTATGGGCCTGATGAGCAAAATTCTGGGGGATCGGGGCACGCGAAGCCTCGAGGAATACGTGGAGGTGGACTTAGACGACATCGACGATCCGGCCGCCAGCGCGGGCGTGATGATCCACATCGCGGAGATCGAAACCCAGCAGGATGTCATCGAGATCAAGGACGCCGTGTACGACGGCGACATCGTTATTGCCGACATTGTACGGCTTCGTACCGAGGATAGCATGGTCGAGCACATTATCGACGAGCTGCAGCTCGTTGCCCGCGAAGTGAACGGCGATATCGTCCAGAAGGGCGACGACCAGATCATAGTGACACCGACCGGCGTGAAGATCAGCCGCGAAAAGCTCGGCCGCTGACGGGGCGCGTGCTCTTCGGGCCATCGGAACCCGCTCACGTACGTTTTTGACGACGACGCGCCACTACTCGATATGGTCGCCGTCCTGGAGACCAAACGGGCCGCCACGCGATTCCGCATCCTCGTAGAGATTGCCTACCGACAGCCGGCAGTCAACCAGGGCGAAATCGCGGAGGCGGTGGGCGTCACCAGTCAGGCCGTGAGCGAATACATGCAGGGACTCGCCGCCGACGGCTTCGTCGAGATGGAGGCGCGATCCCGTTATCGGGTGACGAAAGAGGGGGGTCGAGTGGTTGTTCGACGCCGCGACCGAGGTGCGTCGGTACGCCGATTTTGTTACCGAGGACGTCCTGGGTGCGATTCAAGAGGATGCAGCGATCGCAGACAACGTGATCAAAGCGGGAGAGACGGTGAGCCTCCGGATCGAGGATGGCCTGTTGCACGCTCGTGGGAGCGATACGGGACGGGCAACCGGGACGGCAACCCGCGATGCCCAACCGGGCGAAGATGTCGGTGTGACCGGATTCGCGGGGATCATCGATCTGGAGCCGGGAACGATCGAACTGGTACAAGTACCATCGATCCGCTCCGGTGGGAGTCGAAACGTCCCGCATGCTGCCCTAACGGAGGCTTGCGCGGGAGCAGAACTTGTCGTCTGTGCCGGCGTCGAGGCAGTCGTCGCGGCGCGGTCGGCTGATATTGCAGTAGATACGTGGTTTGCGCCGGGGCCGGTGGCAGCGAACGCTGCCACGCTCGGTCTCGACGTTGCCGTCATCGCCACGGTAGATCATATCGGTAGAGTAACTGACGCGTTGCGGGATGCAGATGTCAGCTACGGTGTAACAGACGGTCGATAGCCCTCGCCCAGAGGGAAAGATTTCTCGTTAGATAAATCGATGTACCGGAGTCCTGGTTCTTCATCGGGTTCGACGACACCTTCCTGGACGTCCTCAAGTTCTCGGAGAAGTGCCTCCAGCTCGTCGGCCTGTGTTCCGAGGGTCTCGACGCCGATGTCGATGCTGGCGATCGATTCGAGCACTTCGAGGATCACCCTCGCGCCGGCTCGGTCCACCGGATACGTGGTCGTCTCTCCCATCAGACACGCAACGGACTGTTCTCTGCGCGCCCCGAGACCGAGCAACAACCCGCTCACGCCCACGATTCCGCCGGCGGGCTCTTCCTCGCGGAACTCGACGCCTGCCGCAGCGAGGGGTTCGAGTAGTGACTCGGCCGAGACTGCGCCGATGACAGCACGGTTGCCCTCGATCCCCTGGACGGGGACGCCCCCGAGTGCATAGATGGTGGCGACGTCAAACGACGCAGCGGCGTCGAGGATGGCGTTCGTGATTCGGTAGTACCCGACGCCGGTTTGTGCCTGCTGATCCCCGCAGACGAGCAGGAGGTCCTGACCGTCCAGCCGCACGTGGTTGATCTCGATCGAGGAAAGCGACCCCAGACCCGTTTCGTCGACTGTCACCTGCGGGGCGAGGTGTTCCGAGACGATTCTGGCAACCGGCGTCACGTCTTGCTCCTCGGAGAGCTGTTCGACGACGAGCTTCCCGACGAAGCCAACCCCGGGGAGTCCCTCGATCATGATCGGATCCGACAGCGTCGGTTCCGAGAGCCGCTCGATGGCAGTATCTTCCTCGCCGAAGGTCGTCATGCGGGGTCCGACCCCGTTGAACGTAGTGCTCGTCGATATTCCCCGTAGGGATCGTCCGGCGAAAAGCGTGCGGGCGCGGCGACGAACGCCGGCTGACCACAATCGGGGCACGTGTCTCCGAGGGTGTACCGTGGTCTATCGTGCTCCTCCCGCCAGGCGCTGCAGCGCTTGATCGTACCCGTCATGTGTTCGTAGCGTCGTTCAGGCCTCTTCGGTTCGCCGTTCGCGGTGAAATTCCCCGCCGCCACCGTGTTCCTGGACGTGTACGATCGCCCGTTCTGCACTGGCCTCGAGGTGTTCCTCCGCTGTCTTGTAGTTGGGTGCGTTGATCTGGATGCGGTATTCCGGCGCACCGACGTAGGTGACCGAAAGCTCGACGTCATCCGGGATTCCGCCGTCGCCTTCCGCCTCGCGGAGTGCATCTCGGATCACGTCGATCCCCTGCGGGGAAGGACAATCGAGGTCGACGTACCCGGTGACGCTTACGTACGGGACCGATACGTTCTCTCTCGCGGTTTCGACGATCGCTGTGATTTCATCCGCGGCCAGGTTCGTATCCTCCAGGGCGGCTTCGCCGTGGATCGCGGTCTGCTCGAATCCTTCGTACAGTCCGCCGTGGGCCTCGATCAGTTCCGAAGCGAGACGACGGTACTCCTCGTCGTCGAGGTCTTCACCGAAGGCGACGCTCAGCCAATTGTCCGCCTTTTGTTCGTTCTTCCAGCGTTGGATCGCCTCCTTGTGCTGGTGCTCGTTGACGTCCTTGAGCGAAAGGTCGATCTGCTGACTGTCGGGATCCACGTCGAGGACTTTACAGACGACGGTCTGACCGGGTGTGACGTGGTCTCGGATGTTTTTGATCCACCCGCTGGCGACCTCACTGATGTGGATGAGGCCCTCCTTTCCCTCGTACTCCTCGAGATCGACGAATACGCCGAAGTCCTCGAGGCTGGCGATCTTCCCCACGACAAGTTGCCCCGGTTCGGGCCAACCACTGTATCTCATCGGTGCTCGACGGTTTCGATGACTTCACCGAACAGCTCGGCTTTTCCACCGGTTGGCGCGGCTAGTCGTTGGCCACAAACCGCACAGCCCACCGTGCTTGCAGCCTTGCTGAACAGCGTTTGTTCGTTATCACACTCGGGGCAGGCGACGAGCAGGAAGCTTCCAGGCATACCTCTCACTCCTGAAATTCGACCCGACCGGCTCGCCATCCCTCGCGGACGTGGGCGCGACCGCACTCGCCACAGCGGTATGTGAAGTTCGTCTTCTTGGTCGGCTTTTCGCCGCTCGGTACCTTAGAGAACTTTCCGGCGTTCCCGATACCGGACGCTCGTCGGCGTCGCTGGCGGTCGTTCACCTTTTTCATTCCCGAGGATTGGCCCTGTCGGACTTGCTCGACCTCGTGTTCGTGGTGTTCGTTGCAGTGCGGACAGTAGGTGTTGAATCGTCGAGGGATCTGCATGCGTGGTTTCTTGGCAGGTCTAGGGGCAGCGCAGCATAAAACCCGTTTGATCTGTCTGGTGGCCCAGGGTAGCGTAACTCTTGGAGAATTCAGCGGCAATTAGTAGTCTTTGGTATTGAAACTGGATCAGTTTCACGCTGGCTGGCCTACCTTTTTGTCAGTTCGGACGGACAGTTGGACTGTCACAAACTCGAATGCATCGGCCTCCATGAACGCTCTGTTTTGGGCCTGTGACGGCCACAACATACACACGCTTGCTTGTCGTTCCGCAGGCGTGCGTACCTCGATGACCGAACTTGCGCTCCGCTGGTGCCGGGGACGTCACCTGAAGGATAGCCCTACGATCGCCCGGTGAGCCGACCGAGAAGCACGAACACCGATGGTGGTCACCCCGAGAGCGAGGCCCAGCCGCTCGCAGTCCCAATCACTACTGATTAGTGCCAAAGATTTCTGAAAATTGGAACGGTTACCCACATTTCGAGGGTGACGTCGACTTCACCGATCCTATCCCCTTCGAAGGGCTTAATTCCCGACCCGCCGAACCTATCGGTCAATGAAGCGGTTGCTGATCCGGGGCGACCCCGGCATCCGCAAGGATGACGTGATCGATTACGGTGAGGGGGCCGTCGTCTGTTTTCAGGTCACGCGAAACGGGGACTGGCACGGGCCATCGCGACCGCAGCTCTGGTGTATCGTGGGGCCGGAAGAGGAGCGTGAACGGTACGAAAGTCAGCGGTATATTCCGCATTTCCTCGATACGGAAGCAGTGGACGCGGACGGCGTCAGCGTCGAGGGGTGAGCCCGGCCGGCCGCTCCAACAGGGGCGAAAGCCGCCGATAATTACTGATGACAGATGATCTGGGGATTGTCTTGCCCGCCTTCGCCCCGGACGTCGACCGGCTCGTCCGGTACGTCTCGCATCTCGAAACAGAACTTTCGCCGGGAGCCATGCGAATCGAGGTTGACGGCGCGTCCCCGACAGCGGTCGATCGGCTTCGAGAGACGGCCGCCACAGTGAATGCATCTTCCGAGCGGCGAGGCAAGGGCGCTGCGATCACATGCGGTTTCGATGCGTTGGAGACGCCGATTCTCGCGTTTGTCGATGCCGATGGCAGTACACCGTCGAACTCGTTGGCGGCGATCGTCGCACCGATTCGGGAGGATCGGGCCGATGTCGCCGTGGGGTCGCGTCGTCATCCCAGGGCGGATGTGAGAACCCATCAAACCGCGTTCCGACGACGGGCCGGTGATGTTTTCGTACGCATCGCTCAAGAACTATTGCCGGTCGCACTCTACGATTATCAGTGTGGTGCGAAGGCGATTCGCTCGACCACCTGGGACCTGATTCGTGCCGATATCGTCACGCCCGGGTTTGCCTGGGACATCGATTTCTTGACCGCTGCGGCCCTCCACGATGCCAGTATTATCGAGGTTCCGATCGTTTGGGAGGACAAAGCGGGAACGACGGTACCAGTGCTTTCAACCGGGGTGGAGTTTGCGACGGCGGTCTTCCGGGCGCGGCATCGCATGGCATGCCAGCGGGGTAACACCTTCCATCGTACACTCGAGCGGTTTTTACCCGATCCTGACCCGCTCGAGGTCGATGCCGGGTTCGACGGATGAACGGGGCACGGCGCTCGGCACTCCTGCAGCGAGGTCGCTTCGGAAAATTCGTCTCGGTCGGCGCCGTTGGCGCAGTCGTAGATCTCACCGTGAGTTCGACGATCGTCCTCACCACGCCGTGGCCCCCGGAGCTCGCGAAGTTTATCGGTGCCGAATGTGCGATCGTCCTGATGTTTGTCCTCAACGATCGGTGGACCTTCACCGGCCAGCGATCCAGCGGGCTCGGCCACGTTTTCCGGCGGCTGGTGAAGTCGAATATCGTCAGGAGCGGCGGGTTGCTGGTACAGGTTGTCGTCGTGTTTGTCCTCGTCCGCCAGCCCATCGTCGTGACAGTCGGCGGCACGGACGTGTGGCCGATTCTGACCATGCCGGTCGCAATCGGCTGTGGGTTTCTTTTCAACTACGTGGGAGAGACGCTCGTGACCTGGCGGGTCCACAGGGACTCGTGATGGGGATAGCCCGCACCCGGATGCAATTGGATCGATAAAATCGAATCTTCGAGCCCGTGAACCCGGTAATTTTAGCGGCTCGGGGAAACCATTGAATCACAATTCTTAACTGCGGAACGGGGCTAGAAATCACCAGCGGGATGGGATAGCCAGGAGATTCCGGCGGGCTCATAACCCGCAGATCGGTGGTTCAAATCCACCTCCCGCTACTTTTTCTGCACTCGGTATGAGGTTAAGTCGACTGCGAGAAGCCGATCATCCACCTTCCTCCGCACTGGGTACTGTGTCCCGACCAGATCGATTCGATCAGTCGTCCCCAGTCGCCGGAACAGTTTCGCTCGCTTCCACGGACGTCTCCAGTAGGTGACAGGCAGCGACCTGGTCGCCTTCGACAGTCGTGCTGGCGGGTCTGCTGTCACGACAGGGCGTGGCAAACGTCTCCTGGAGGCGCTCCGCGGCAACCTCGGGCCGTTCCTCGTAAAGCGCCTCGATGGCGTGGTGGATGGTGGTGTCCACTGCGGTCGGCTCGAGCTCCTGTTGAATGTCGAAGTCCTCCCGAAGCCGGCCCTCGAACTCCGAAAGGGTGACGTCCTCGGGTTCGCGTTCGCCATCTTCGGCGACGCTGAGGACGGATTCCCGAACTGTCTGCGGATCGATGTCCCCTCGGTAAACTCGGTCCGCCAGGGTGAGGATCGTCCGCCAGTCGGTCTGATCGAGCTCGAGTCCGTCCGGCTGGATCACCTCCGGACAGCGGGTGTGAAACCGACACCCCGGTGGTGGATCCGATGGGCTCGGCACGTCGCCGGTGAGCTCCATCCCACTCCGTTCGATGTGCGGATCGGGCCGGGGAATCGAAGAGAGAAGGGCTCGCGTGTAGGGGTGTGCCGGGTCGCCAAACACGTCCTCGGTCGGCCCACGCTCGACGAGTTCGCCAACGTACATGACGCCGACGGCGTCGCTGATCTGTCGGATAACCCCGAGATTGTGGCTGATGATGAGGATCGCCAGGTTGAATTCCCGCTGGAGGTCCTCCATGAGGCTGAGGATTTCCGCCTGGATGGAGACGTCGAGCGCCGAGACGGGTTCGTCAGCGACGAGCAATTCGGGGTTGATCGAGAGTGCACGCGCCAGTCCGATCCGTTGTTTCTGTCCTCCGGAGAACTCGTGTGGGTATCGATCGGCGTCCCCGGCGTCTAGTCCCACTCGTTCGAGCAGCCCTTCGACGATCGATCGACGCCGTTCGCGATCCGTCATCCCGTTGACCCGGAGGGGCTCTGCGACCGATTCTCCGATCGTCATACGTGGATCGAAGCTGGATTCCGGATCCTGGAAGATCATCTGCGCTTGCCGGCGGAAGCCCCGACGCTCGTCCTTTGACATCCCGGATATGTTCTTTCCATCGAAAATGACCTCACCACCGGTCGGTTCGATCAGGTGCATGATGGCCTTCGCGGCGGTCGATTTCCCACAGCCCGACTCACCGACCAATCCGAACGTCTCACCCTTTTCGATCGAGAAACTGATCCCGTCAACTGCCCGGATCCGGCCGACTTCGCGTTTGAAGACGCCAGCCTGCACCGGGAAATGTTTCTCCAGATTTCGAACGACGAGAAGCGGGTGGCCTGTTTCACTCATCAGGTATCATCTCCGACGGCAAACGGATCGGCACGCCGCGGTTCGCGGTCGATCACCGATTCGTCGTGGCCATCTCGGTACAGGAGACAGGAGACGAGGTGATCTTCGTCACCATCCGCTGGGAGGAGTGACGGATGCTCGCCAACGAAACAGGGCTCGATCGCGTACTCACAGCGGGCTGCGAACCGACACCCATCGGGATGATCGAGGGGATTCGGTAGCGTTCCCTCGATCGGAGTGACGCCGTCCGGCCCCGGCAGGCAATCGAGCAACGCCCGTGTATACGGATGGGCAGGTCGGTCGAAAATCTCGTGGACATGGCCCTGCTCCATCACTTTGCTCGCGTACATGACGACGACACGATCGGCGATTTCGGCGACCACGCCGAGATCGTGTGTGACGAAGACGATGGCCATGTCCCGCTCTTCTTGCAACCGGAGCAGGAGGTCGATGATCTGTGCTTCGATCGTGACGTCGAGGGCAGTCGTCGGTTCGTCCGCGAGAAGCAGGTCGGGCTCGCCGGCGAGTGCGATGGCGATGACGACGCGCTGGCGCATCCCCCCGGAGAACTCGTGTGGATAATCATCGATCCGCGCACCTGCCTCGGGAATCCCGACCTCGTCAAGCAATTCGATCGCTTGTTCTCTGGCGGCTTTCTTGCCGACATCTCGATTGGCCTGGATCGCTTCCCTGATCTGTGCACCCACAGTGTACACCGGATTGAGCGAGCCCTGTGGATTCTGGAACACGTGGCTGATCCGGTCACCACGGATGCGTCTGATTTCCTTTTCGGACGCCGTCGTGAGGTCGATCCCGTCGAATATCACTTCACCGCCCACGATTTCACCGGGGGGCATCTGGAGGATACGGGTGATCGACTCGATGGTGACCGTCTTCCCGCTGCCGCTTTCACCGACAATACACACGGTCTCACCCGGGTAGACGTCGAAGCTGACGCCATCAACGGCTCGTACGATGCCTTCGTCGGTATGGAATTGCGTTTCCAGGTTCCGGACCTGGAGGAGCGGCTCAGTGTCGGTCATCGGATCTGGTGTCGCGGGTCGATCGCGTCGCGGAGCGCGTCGCCCAGGAAGTTGAACGCCAGTACTGTTGCAAACAGGAAGATGCCGGGGATCGTCGCTACCCACCAGGCGGTCCCGAGGTCGTCGCGGCCCTCCGCGATGATCCGGCCCCACGACCATACGTCGGGGTCACCAAAGCCGAGGAACGCAAGGACCGCCTCCGTCAGGATCAGGAACGGAATGGCTAACGTCGCTGCCGTTATCACGGTGTTCGATACGTTCGGGATGAGATGACGACGGACGATATAGCGCATGGTCGCACCGGCAGCCTCGGCGGCCTCGATATATTCCTCTTCAGTGCGCTGGAGCGCTTCGCTTCGTACCAACCGACAGACGCCACCCCAGCCCGTGATCCCCAGGATCACGATGAGCATGAACAGGTCACCACCGTATATGTACACCAGAAAGAGGATGAGGAAGAACGTCGGGAAGGTCATCAACAGGTCGACGAACCGCATCAACACTTCGTCGACCCAGCCACCACTAAATGCCGCCGTCGTGCCAACGATGGAGGCGAGGACGATAACGATCAAGGTGGCGATCAGCCCGACTTGCATGCTCACGCGCATCCCAGCGATGACGATCTTGAAGATGCCCTCGCCGCGACTGTTGGTGCCCAGTGGATACTCCCAGGTACCCCCCAGAAACACGGGGGCTTCGTGCATGGCGCCGAAGTCGGAGCTCGGTCGACCGATGATGAGGGGGCCGATTAAGCCGACAACGAGAATAACGGCCAGGAATACGAGACTGGCCACTGCCGCCTTATTGCGTCGAAACTCACGCCAGTACTGCTTGGTCATCTCGGGGCTCCGGGCGAGTGGGACGGCAACCCACCAGAACATTGCCAACAACGTGAGTCCCATCAGGTAGTCGACGTTCCCCGGGTTCAACTCGAGGTTGAACGTCGTGAAACCTAGCGGGATGTCGACGTCGAGCAATGACAGCCGAGGATCTCGGTAGATGTAGTCGTATGCCCACAGGAGACACAGCAAGACGAGCGAGACGTATTTGTAGAATATCTCCGGATCGAGTCGGACGGCGTTTGCGTCGATTTCCTCCCAGTCGATATCATCAATCCCGGTCGACTCGGGGGTGTCAGTTTCCAGGCTCATGCGTCACGCTCCTCGTACGAGATGCGCGGATCGAGCATCGTGTAGGCGACGTCTTGCAGCAGGTTCCCGATAATCGCGATGAACACGGGAATCATGATGGTCACGAGCACGAGCGGCGTGTCCTGTCGTACCAGCGCCTGATACGAAATCAGTCCAAGGCCGGGGACCGTGAAGATCACTTCGACGACCAGTGCCGTTGCAAAGATGATCCCGACGAGGTCGCCGATGACGATCGTAATCAACGGGATCAGTGCCGGTCGGAAGATGTGCCTGTATGTCAGTGTGGTTTCGTCGAGACCTTTCGCCCGAGCGGTTTTCGTCCACGCTGCATTCACATACTCCAGAGTCTCCGCGCGTGCGTAGCGCATCTCCGATGCGATTGCCCCGGTCCAGATCACGAACCACGGTAATATCAGATATCTTATGTGTTCGAGCGACCAAAATTCCACACTCGTGTCATACCTGACGGGAAGCCATCCGAGATACACGGAAAAGACCATCATCAGCATGATGGCAAACCAGAAGTTCGGCAGGCTAAGGCCGAAGAACGCGAACGATGTCCCGAGGAAATCACCCAGGGAGTACTGGTGGGTCGAGGAATAGACGCCAATGGCGAAGCCGGCGATGATAGCAGCGATGGTCGGTGGCACTACGAGCGCGACGGAGTATGGATACGCCCGAAGGATGGTATCAACCACGGGCTCGTGGTAGGTAAACGAGTTCCCCCAGTCGAGAGTAAACATCGAGACCATGAAATCCACGTACTGTTCGTGCCACGGCCGGTCCTCACCCCGAATTTCCGCCACGCGCTCGCGGGCCTCCTCCGGATCGCCACCCTCAGTCGCTGCGGAGAATGCTGCAGCACTCGCCTCCGGGTTCGGAGATATCAGCAGCAGTCCGAAGGTAAACGTCAGAATGATGAACGTGGCAAAGACTGCCCATAGCACCCGACGACTGATGTACCATTTCATGTTCATCCACGATCACCCCGCCATCGCCCGCTTGCCTCACCGCCTCACACAGTACCGCTAATGGCCCTCGGGAATAAGGGCATATCGTGTTCGGCCTTCGACTGACCTACGCGAACGGATCGTCCGTCTTGTGCCAGGTCGTCCCGAGGTAACCCCAGCCGAACTCGACGCGATCTTGTTCTTCCGGGCTCGGTACGACGGTCTCATGATAGCCCGCCATGTCGAAGGTATAGATCGTGAAGTTGACGGGCTGTTCACGGCTGAGGAGACCGAACACTTCGCCGAGTGCCTCTCGCATCGCGTCGAGATCATCACCGACACCGGAAATCATCTCGGGGATGCGGTATCCCTCGGGCTCGTGCCAGCCCATGTAATTGAAGGCAGCTTGTTCCCCCCAGAAGATGTCCACCGCCAGCGGGGAGCGGGGAAACGTGTTCAGCCCGAGCGACCACATGATATCCCAGTCGCGGCGGCTGACGGCCTCGTCTCGCGGGCCGGCATTCGGCAACAGGTTCCCGTCCTCGTCTTCCTGATCGACGTATTCATCGAAGAAGACCGTTGTAGGTACCTGTTCCCGATCGATGGAGATGCCCAGGTGGTTCTCGTATTGCTCGGCGTGATACACCCCGGTGTCGGCTTCGGGGGAGTGGCGCTCACGGTGGACCAGGATGAGTTCCACTTGGTTCCCATCCTCGTCGAGAAGATCCTCACCATCGTACTCGTAGCCGTACTGGGGTAGCTCCTCCTCAAGGATATCACGCGCGCCCTCGGGGTCATAGGACTCCCCGACGCCGAATTCCTCGACTTCGTCCGATTCGAAGAATTCGGACCATTCGGGCTGGAAGGTCTGTCCGGGCTCGGCAGCACCGTGGTAGATATCGTTGGCGATGACCTCTTTGTCGATGACTTTGCTGAACGCACGGCGGACTTCCCGGTTACGGAACGGCTCCCATCCGTTGGCTCGCTGGTTGTATGATGTATGGAAGGAGAACGGCGAGGGGACGTTGTACATATTGATGTGGTCCCAATCCTCGACGACGGGCACCTCGTCCGGCGGAATCGGTGAGGATGTCGTCAGCGCACTGAGCCCTTCCGTCTCAAGTTCTGCCATCCGCGTGCTCTGTTCACCGATCGTGTGGATCGTGTACTCTTCGAAGTAGGGGGCCTCCTCCCACAGATCAGCGTCCGGCTCCTGGCCACGCCGGTAGTACTCGTCGTTGCGGGTCGCAACCCAGCGGTCCTCCGGGTCACGGAAATCGAACTCGTACGGCCCGAGATTTCCGGTGTATTCGAAATTGAGGACTTCTTCGTCCTCGGCGAGATCGATCCCTGCGTCGTCGTCACCGTCCTGATGGCGTTCCCAGTACGGTTCGACGAGCTCGGCAGGGTAGATGTACTCGCCCCAGATTGCGGGGGTCTGAATCCACAGCGGATCGGGCTCGACGAGTTCAATCCGAAAGGTAGTGTCGTCTTCGGCTTCGAGCGTGTCGATCGCCGCCCAATCGGAGAAACTCGCATGGGCGACCCAGTTGTCCCCCTCGACCGCCGCCTGTTTCATGACGGCGTCCCAGTGGAACTCCCAATCGTCGGCGGTCATTTGACCGTAACCGGCGCCGAACTCGAGGTTGTCGTAAAGGGTGTAGATGTACTCCTGGTTGTCGTTGTTCTCGACGTCTCGTACCCACCCCGGATAGAATTCGTCGTCCATATCCAGGGCATACGCCCCGTCCATCAACGAGCCGACGCGGAAATCAGAGTGGACGTCGTTGATATGATACTGGTGGAGGTTCGTGGCTTCGGACTCCGTTGCCGTATGGAACTCGGGTTGGATTTGCCGTTCATCCTCGGGCGGATCCTCGACACCGTCGTCATCATCGTCATCGTCAGCGACGTCGGGATCGTCATCGTCGCCGATACAACCGGCGAGGCCGACACCGGTCGCGCCAGCCAGTCCGACAATAAACATGCGTCGATGCAAGGTTTGCCCCGTGCTACGTGGCATATGAAAATGCTAATACGCAACTACATTAGCCCTTGTGATACATTGCAGTAATTTTTGCCGCCCTGCTGTGCCCTCAATCCGTCCACGTTTATCGGTCTCTCCCCTCGTTAGCTCCTCTCTACCCGGGTTAGGACTTTCTTTCCGGTGTTTTCGTATGTTGATGTGTGAGATCCGAAGTCACGCTTGACTGATCATGGTGTACACTGTGCAACGGACGTGAGTATTTCCGAATGTGTCACGGGTTCCGAATCTAGTTTCTGTAGTTCTCAATCCCGTTGACACAGGGTGTGATCTATCACTTGTTGTTGAACTGGCGGGTTGTGCCTGCCCGCTCCTCTCGCGCCGCCAGTTCCCGGGGCTGTCTCACACAACCATCCAGATGGTGCTCGCGAACGCCGCCCCAACCAACGTCGCCAGGAGGTTCACGCCAGCGTTGCCGACCCATTCATCCTCGATGGTTGCCCCGAGGATACTGTCGGCGAACATCCCGAGTGTACCGGCGAAAATAATGATAACGCCACCGGCCAGCCATATGTCTCCAAACAGGGCCACCGTCAAACCTGCGACGATAGTGGCACCTCCCACCCCGGCTAGCGTCCCTTCCAGGGTAATCGCCCCATCGGTGCCCGGTTGTACGGGTTTGAGGGTCGTCACGAGCTTCGGCCGATCGTACAGCGACCCGATTTCACTGGAGAGGGTGTCGGCGAGTGCCGTAGCGACGGCCCCGGTAAACGCCAACGCCAGGAGCGCCTGTTCGACGGCATCGATCTGGTCCACTGCAGCGTATCCAATTACCGCCGCGAGTGCGACCAGCGAGTTCCCAAGGACGTTACCGGTCCCCCGTGCCCCTTCGTGGTCTTCTGCTACTCCTCGAACTGCTTTTTCGTCGTACCGATACTTCGTCGCGAGCCCGCCGATACCGAAAAACGACAACAAGACGAGGAACCACCCCACGCCCCCGTACACGAGTGTAATCAAGGCGAGCAAGACGCCGCTCAACATCCCAGGGACGGAGGCGATTGCGAGCACGTATGCGATGCCGCCGAGTGCCGACGTCAGCACAACGGCACCGACCACATAGCGGATCCCCACTCCGACGCCGATGGTACTCAATAACCACAACAACAGCCCGACTCCGACGACCAGTAACGGGTCCTCCCCGTACCCAAACGCCGATCGGAATAACCCGGCCGCGACTGCACCGACGCAGATTAAAAACACTCCCATCGTTGCACCCATGCCGTAACCGACCGTGGTAAACAGGACATAGATCATTCCACCCACGACCGCACCACCAGCGGTGAATCCGAGCGTCCGTCGTTCCGGGCGGACGATTCGTTTGTCGACGAGGGCCTCGAGGAGCATTCCGGCCGCAACGATCGTCACGGCAACGACGAACACTATCACTGGCATCCCGAACGCCTCGACGCTCGTGAGGACCCCGAGGAAAGTGACACCGAGCGCAAAGCCTGCCAGTCCGATGAGTCGACCGACTTGCCGTTCACCCGGTGAGGCGAGATATTCGAACACCTGGGAGTCCTTCGGAAGCGCCAGAAACCCCACCGCCAACACACCGAAAAGTACCACGACCCCGCCGCCAAGAACGGGCATTAGCGTGGCTAGTGCACCACCCGCGGCAATGACCCCGGCTCGCCGAACGGCCGTTGACACAATGGCCGATTTTCCCGATCAACACTTAACCTTCCCGACGCGACAGTGCCGAGAGGCTCAAGGTGGGCGGGAGTGAGCCTTCTAACGTGGGGATCTACGATAGACTGCTCGCCATTCGAACCAGACGCCAGGCCGGAGATCCTCCTGGTAACGTGGCGCTGGTTATCACGGAGCGAGACCTGCTCGCACCTGGCGCCTATCGAACGCTCGAGGATTTTCTCGGATGGGCGCTCGCCCACGACGCCAGCACGGTGTACGTCTACGTTAGCGTGCTGGACAAGGAGGTTGTCCCGACGCTTCGGCGAGCTCTCGGCGATATCGATGCCCCGGCCCCACTGGCCGTTCGTGGCCCGACCGACGATCACCCCGTGACGGAACCGGTCCAGGTGAGCATCGGCCTGGGCGGAAAGTACGAGTTCACGACGGCAGTCAAACGGCTCGCCGTAGCGGTGGAGGACGGAGAGCTCGCACCCGAGGAGATCGACGATGCTGCAATCGAGCGACACCTCATCTTCGGTCCCGACCCGGACCTCGTCATCAAGACCGGCGCCGAGCGCCTTTCGGATTTCATGATCTGGCAATCCGTTTACTCGGAGCTCTACTTCACTGACGTCAACTGGCAGAATTTCCGGTATCGAGACTACCTCCGCGCCGTCCGCGAATACAAACGGCGCCACCGCCGGTTCGGTCAGTAAGGGGTTGTGTTCACTCGCCGGATCTCGGTCGTCCCGAACGCTCGAGCTCGCCTGGCGAATCGGTTGTCCGAAGCGATCGAACGATGTTTCTCGCCCGCGGTAACTCGCGATCGCCGAAACCCCGTACCAGCGCGAGCCCTCGTTCCACGCGACTTCGGCGCCACTCCGCCTCCCGGTACTCGTACGTCCGGATCGTCCGGAGGAAATCGATCTTCGAGAATTCCGGCCAGTACGGAGCACAGAACACCACCGCTGCCTCGTTGCCGTTGGCGTGCCACGGCAGGAAGTTGCTCGTCCGCTCGTCGCCGCCCGTTCGGATGATCAGATCGACGTCCCCGATCTCGTTGGCGTATAACTGGTTGTCGATCGTCTGTTCGTCTATCTCCTCCGGACTGATGGCCCCTACTTCGACTTCGTGGGCGATCTCTTGGGCGGCCGTCAGTAGTTCGGACCGACCGCCGTATGCGAGGGCGACGTTCAATTGAAATTGATCGTGGCTGGCAGTTTGCCGCTCGGCATAGTCGACGGCCTGTCGGACACGTGTTGGAAGGCGGTGGATATCCCCGATGGCACGGATCGCGACCTCGTGTTCCGCCACTTCATCACTATCCGACAGCTCACGGAGCTTGCGCGTAATGAGATCGAACAACGGTTCTCGTTCTTCCGCTGGCCGGTCGAAGTTCTCGGTCGAGAAGGCGTACAGTGTAAGTTCCTTGATATCAAGGTCCCGGCACCACTCAAGGAGCTGTTCGGTCGTCTCCGCGCCTTCGCGGTGCCCGTCCGTCGGTGGTCGACCACGCCGACGTGCGAAGCGCCGATTGCCGTCCTGTATCACTGCGATGTGTGTGGGCGGATCGGTGATATCCCGCTCTAAGGAGCGGACGTAGGCGTCCCGCAATGACCCACGGATCCAGGACAGCATTGTTAGAATTGATCAAAGTCGACGCTCTTGAGTCTTCGCAACTGTGAGGTATCCTATCTGATGAGATTGCGCACCTTTTTATGCCTGGGGTGGTGTGTTTCATACGCAATGGCGAGAGGTACGGTTGATTTCTTCAACGATACTGGCGGTTACGGATTCATCGAGACTGAGGACGCTGACGAGGACGTGTTCTTCCACATGGAAGACGTCGGCGGGCCAGACCTCGAGGAAGGACAGGAAGTCGAATTCGAGATCGTGCAGGCCGACAAGGGCCCGCGCGCGAAGAACCTCGTTCGGCTGTAACCGCCGTCGTTGACGGCACAACGAGTACACCTCCGAGCGGCAGCGCTATCGATCCGGACAGAAAACCGCATGCAGGACGCCACCACCCACGATCTGAGACAACGTGTCGAGGCATTGCTCCGGCCTGGCGACATCGAGTTGGCCGGGATCATCGTTCACACCGATCTCCCCCGGTCGGCAGAACCGGAAATGCACGAGCTGACGCTAACGGTTGGTGAGCGAATCGCTAGCGCTGCTGGCGTCGAGGACTGGTATGTGTACTCCGGAAACGACTCGTCGGAGTTCGCCTCGAACCAACATCAGGGGCTGACCCTCGAGGAGGACGAATTTGTCTGGGAGTGCCAACAACTGCTGCGTGAGGGCACGTATGACGTCGTACTCTACTATGAGGCAAGCGTCAACCAGGAGAAACTCGTCGATGAACTCATGGCGGAGGGACATGACGTTACGAGCGTCCCGAACGCTGGGTGAATCCGCCGGCTTCGGAATCCTTTACTGACTTCGAGGGAGAACTCAGGATAACTCGATTGTATGAAAGGAGCGGACCGTAGGCGGGTGAGCCCACCCGGGAGCATGGGGGTTATCACGGCTGCCCGCATTGCGCACGGCGATGCGGGGCTCGAGACGCTGGAGGCGGCGCGGTTAGATGATTCGCGTTCGTTACTCGATCGGTTGCAAACTGCGGCTGACTGCCAGGAGGCGTTCGTCCTGCAAACGTGCCATCGTGTCGAGGTATACGTGGTCGCCCCGACGACAGCGGATGGGGAGGCGGCCATTCGTGCGGAACTCCCGGATCTAGAGGCGCTTCCGACCACCTGGCTCGATCACCCCGAGGCGTCCCGGCATCTGCTCCGGGTGGCTGCCGGGCTCGAGTCAATGGTGTTGGGTGAAGATCAGATACTCGGTCAGCTCCGTCGCGCCCGGACCGAAGCGAGAGAGCGCGGCGCACTCGCTGATCTCCTGGGCACGACGGTCGACAAAGCGATCCGAGTCGGCGAACGCGCTCGAACGGAGACTCGGATCAACGAGGGCGTCGTCTCGTTGGCGCGTGCGGCCGTCACCCTGGCGGACCGTCGTCGAGGAATCGACGGATCGGTAGGTCTCGTCGTGGGTGCCGGGGAAATGAGCCAGCTCGCCGCGCAGGCGCTCGCCGATGAAGGGGTCGAGGAGCTCGTGATCGCCAATCGGTCCGAGTCCCGCGCCGAGAAGGTCGCGGCCTCACTACCGACCACCGCACGGGTGGAACCCCTTTCCGCACTCGAGTGTTGTCTCCCCGATGCTGATGTTATTATCACGGCCACGGGCAGTCCCGAGTATGTCATCGATAGGCAGGTCCTGCGCCACGCTGGCGGACAGCTCCTCGTCGATCTCGCAAATCCACGGGATGTCGAGCCAGATGCAGCCGCGCGGGCCGCCGTGGAACACCTCGATCTAGACGATCTCGAAACAATCACCGAGAATGCCGCGGAAGAACGTGGGGAAGCGGTGGCTGTTGTCGAGGACATTATCGAGGAGGAACTTGCGCGTCTCGAACGGCAACTCAAACGAAAGCAAGCGGACACGGTGATCGCCGACATGTGGGACGGGGCGGAGTCCACCAAACAACGCGAGCTCCGCACGGCCCTTCGAAAACTCGAGGCGAGCGGGGAATTCAGCGAAGAGCAGCGTGAGATCGTTGAGGATCTCGCCGACGTCATCGTTGGTCGGCTCCTGGCAGCCCCGACGAAGAGCCTGCGAGACGCCGCAGAACGCGATGACTGGCAGACGCTTCAGTTGGTAGTTCAATGGTTCGATCCGGAGTTCGAGGATGGGGCCGTTCGACCTGCTGAATCCTCACCCCCCGGCGCGGAATCGCCCGCAACCGACTCAGGGTGAGGCCGCGGAACATTGAAGTCGGTCGATCCCGTATACCACGTTCTCGATCTATGTGGGCGGAATATGACGTTTGGCTGGTGGATCTCGACGGGACCGTACTCGACGTGCAACCAGGGTACATGCACGACGTGTTCGAGGAGATATCCGAACGTCTCGGGCACACCTTTTCACCGACAGATGCCGAGCGGCTCTGGCGGGGCTTCGACGGCGGCCCCGACCGGAAACTCCGGTCGATGGGGATCGATCCGGACCGCTTCTGGCGAACGTTCCACGAGATCGACGACCCCGAGGCCCGAGCCGAAGCAGCCTTCGTCTATCCGGATGCCGAGGTCCTGGCAGAGATACCGGCCCCAGTGGGCGTCGTGACGCACTGTCAACCGTATCTCACGGGACCGATTCTGGACCGATTGGACATCGCCGACTGGTTCGACGTCGTGGTTTGCTGTACGGACGACACCGGTTGGAAGCCAGATCCAGCACCGGTCGAGTACGCTCTGAACCAGCTCGGGTGGTCCCCCGAGCGGGACAACGGCGTGCTCATCGGAGATAGTCCGGCTGATGTGGGTGCTGCGTGGAACACGGGACTCGATGCAGTACACGTCGAGCGGTTCAAGCAAGACGTGCGGGGGTGCTGTGTGCGTGCCGACCGTCGGATCTCCGGACTCCAAGAACTCTTCACCGGGGAACCCACCGCAACCGGGAAGGTCGCGTCCGAATGACGGTCCGGTGTTCGAGGCACGTGCAATATCCACACTGAAGGCGTCGTCAGCGAGTTCGTTGCTCCCGACTCAGACCGGTTCGTAGCCCGGTAGTTCGGCCAGGATCGACGGAAGTTCGACTCGCAGTGTTTCTTCAAATAGTTCGGATTCGCGCCCGTAGACAGTGATGACTTGTGACCCGAGGGGCGTAAACGACACGTCGTACCGGGACGCGCTAACTTCGAGGCCGACACCGACGTCAACCTCCCCCGCTAACACGCGCCGCGTCGGGCTTTCGATGCCAGGTCGACCCCGTTCGTAGCCCGGAATTCGCGAGCTGAGCTCCTGCTGGGAGACCTCCTGCTCGGCGGCCAGGCGTTCTAACCGCTCGTCTACTGCAGCTCGGAGCCCGTTGCCGGTGGCGTTCGCAAAGCGGTAACTCGTATTCACGAGATCCTCCACACCGCGGAGCTGGAGTGAATCATCCGCGGAGACCAGTCCCCACCGTCGTTGCCACCGAGCCAGGATGGGATCTTTTCGCCCGGAACCATCTCCGGCCGAGACCAGGATATCCGGAACGCCACTGTTGAACCGCCGGTCGGCTTCGGTTTGGTCGACGGGGAGGTACCGGGTATCGCCAACGCGGTCGAGAAGCCGGTCGAGGGCGGGATCCGACTCTCCCACCCCGAGAAGCGACGGTGCACGGTCCGTATCGTCAAACAGGTCGACCACGACCCGTTCCCCCGCGCCGACGAAGGCCGTGTCCGCATCCACCGTCACCACGCCGTCCGCGTCTGTCAGACTCGTCGTTGCACCGCTTCCTTTGTCGACCGGGTAGGCATAGAGCGTGTCCCCGCGGCGGAGCAACCCGACCGGCAGGAGGCGCATTCGCCCCTCGTCGAACCGGGCCTCGCGAGCCATCTCGGCCGCTTTGGCCATCGATCGATCGGTCGGACGGCCGGCAGCATCCCGAAGCCGTGGTGCGACAAACGTACGAAACACCATCAACGCCGACACCGGGTAGCCCGGCAACCCGACGTACGCGGATCCGTCCCCGAGCGTACCGATGATCATGGGTTTCCCCGGCTTGACCGCGACGCCGTGGGCGAGCAGTTCCCCCCGCGTTGCAATGACGTCGTAGATCACGTCGACAGCAGAAGCGCTAGTCGATCCGGAGGAAAGCACCAGATCGCATTCCTCGGAAGCCACATCGAGGGCCTGCCGAAGGTCATCGACGTCGTCAGCCACTGGCGGGTACCGGATCGGCTCCCCACCCACACCGGCGACGGCACCGGCGAGGGAATACCCGTTTACGTCGTAAATCTCACCACGTTGGTGATCGATCGGGGCGCCCGGGTCCACGAGCTCGTTGCCCGTCGAGATGATCCCAACTGTTGGCGCGGCCCGAACCGTGACTGTCGACCGTCCGATCGCTGCCAGCAACGCGATGTCTCGGGCGGATAGCGGTTTCCCCGGGCCAATGGCACGCGTTCCCGCGCCGATGTCCGCCCCCGCCGCCATCACGTGGTCTCCCGGAGCGACTGCCGACGTAATCGACAGGCGGTCACCGTCGCGGGTCGTCCGTTCGACCATCACGACGGCGTCCGCACCCGGTGGGAGCACGGCACCCGTCGAAATCTCTGCGGCTTCCCCGCCCTCGATCGAGCAGGCGGGTCGTTCGCCGGCATGGACGCTTTCGACGACGTGTAGTTCTTCGGGCGTTTCCTCGCTGGCACCGAACGTATCTCGCCCGCGGACTGCATATCCGTCCATGCTCGCCCGATCAAATCCCGGCACATCGATGTGTGCCTCGACTCGCCGGGCAGTGATCCGGCCGCGAGCGGCCGAGAGAGACACCTCCTCCGTCCCGGAATCGATGGGCAGATCTTCGATCAGTCGCCGGGCGCGCTCGGGCGGAATGAGTTCCCTGAACTCCTTGCGCTCGCTCATGCGGACCACTCCCACCGTTCTACGGTCACCGTCTCACCCGCGGGTATCCCCTCCAGTGCTTCCTCGATCACGACCCAGCCGTCCGCCCGGGTCACGCTTGAGAGTACCCCCGCTCCGCTCAGCCGGAGGGGGCTGGCGATCGGTCCATCCTCTCCGGGTTCCAGCTGGACTCGTGCGAAGGTCCGCGTTCCGGGTTCGCTCCGTAATTTTTCACCCGCGGTTGTTTGGATGGTCGGATGATCGGGGACCGGGGTGTTGAGGAGCCATTTGATCGTCGGCCGCAGGAACTGGACGGCATTGATGAGACACGCGACCGGATACCCCGGGAGCGCCAACACGGGCGTCTCCTCAACGACGCCGAGCGCCACCGGATGACCCGGTCGCAGCGCGACGCCATGAACGAGCACTTCTCCGATGTCGTCGATCACATGTGGGAGGAGGTCCCGCTGGCCCACCGAGGAGCCGCCCGTCGTCACGACCACGTCCGCGTCGAGGTTCTCGGTGATTGCAGCCCGCAGGACGGTTTCGTCGTCGGTGACGATATCGCGGTACCTCGCCGATCCACCCCATCGCTCGACTAGACGGGACACGGTAAGGCCGTTGGTTTCGATAATTTCGCCCGGCGCCGGATCGGTCTGTACCAGTTCCTCGCCGGTCGGGAGCACGGCAACGTCGGGTTCCGGGACTACCGCCACCGTTTCATGACCGAGGGATGTGAGCAGGCCGAGATCGGACGGCCCGAGGACGTCACCGGCATCGTAGAGTCGATCACCGATAGCGACGTCTTCCCCGGTTTCGCCCACGTTCTCGCCCGTGGCCACGGCGTCAAAGACGTCCAGTTCTCCGTCGTGCACCTCGGTTTCCTCCAGCATCACCACCGCGTCGGCGCCTGCCGGCAGCGGGCTTCCGGTGTGGACGGGGACGGCGACACCAGCCGCTCCTCGCTCGTCCAGCGCAAGCCGTACCGGCGACCGTTCGGAGGCACCGAAGGTATCCTCGGCAACCACCGCGTACCCGTCCATGGCGGCCCGGTCGTAGTGCGGTACGTTCCGTTCGGCGGTGACTGATTCGGCCACGATCCGACCATCAGCGTCACCGACGGGCACGTGCTTTGTCTCCTCGATCCCGGCGACCACCTCCGCGAGTTTGTCCCTGGCGGCGGACACCCGGGTGCGTCTCCTGAACCCGCGCTCCCGTACGTCCTCGTGATCCATTGCACGGATTTGTGGGTGGACTCCCAAAAACGTCCGTATCGCCCCTAGCGATCACATGCTTTTTCGCTGCGCCGCCTCATGGGTTGGATATGGAGGAGGTCCGCGAGGCGGCCCGGTCGTTGCCGCCCGAGGTTGCCCTTGATGTACTGTCCGCGGTGGAAGCTTACCAGTACGTCATCGACGTTCCCGGTGCCAGTCCGTCCACAACCGAGGTGGACCTCACCGACGACACACTGTCGATTGCGGTCGAGCGAGGGGAAGCGATCCCCGACGGATACGAGCGAGTCAGCATTTCGCGCCCGGGCTCATTGGAATTTTCGCTCCCCGTGCCACCCGACGTCCAGGGGGACGAGGCTTCGGCAACGATGGACCGTGGTGTCCTGACCCTGGAGTTGCCACGCGACGAGGAGCACGTGGCCTATTCGATCCCCGTCGGGTCGGAGTAACGGAGGCGTCGCCGTGGGCCGCCTCCGGACGGTTGCTCGCTTCCTGTTGGTTGCCTGGTCTGCGTTGCCGCTGCTTGCCACCTACGCCCGCGACCGCCGCCGATTCTTCGTTGTCGGCCGTCCCCGACGACCCACGATCGAAGAACAGTCACGACGGGCTCAGCGACTCCTGGAGACGTTGCTCGCGCTCGGCCCGACCTATATCAAGCTCGGACAGCTGCTCTCGACGCGTCCCGACATTCTCCCCCCGCCCTACATCGATGCGTTGAGCAAGCTCCAGGACGAGGTCCCCCCGGCACCGTGGGACGAAACGGCGCCGGTGATCGAGGAGGAACTCGGGCCGATCGACGACGTGTTCTCCTCGTTCGACACCGAGGCCATCAGCGGTGCGAGCCTGGGACAGGTATACGAGGCGGAGATCGACGGGCAGCGGGTGGCCGTGAAGGTACGACGGCCGGGTGTCGCCGACCTGGTGGCTGTCGACCTCCGGGTCATCCGGTGGTGGGTCCGGTTGCTTCTTCCGTTCGTCGACGACGTCCGGGCGTTCTCGCTCCGGAACATCGCCGACGAGTTCGGGTCGGTCATCACCCAGGAAATGGACTACCGTCGGGAGGCGACCGTTCTCGAGGAGATCCGCGAGAACTTTGCGGACGAACCCGACGTGATCATTCCCCGGCTGATTGCGGACCACTCGACCGACCGCGTGCTAACCATGGAGTACGTGTCCGGGACGAAGATCACGGCCGTCGAGACACTCGACCGGCAGGGACTCGACCGGTCCGCGATTGCAGAGCAGCTGGAACGTGCGTACCTGAAGATGGTGCTCGAGGACGGCGTGTTTCACGCCGATCCCCATCCGGGTAACATCGCGGTTACGCCGGATGGCCGGCTCGTCTTCTACGATTTCGGTATGAGCGGCCAAATCGACGCGACAGATCGGCGGCGGATTATCGATTTCTACGTCGCCGCCGGCGAACGGGACATCGAACGAGTGATCGACGCCCTGGTGGAACTCGGGACGCTGCGGGCCGACGTCGATCGACGCGTGATGGCGGACGTCCTCGAGCTAGCGATCAGGGATGCCAGCGGTGAGGAGATCGAGACCTGGCGTGTCCAGCAGCTGATCGAGCGCCTGGAGGGGACGATGTACGAGTTTCCATTGCGGCTTCCGGCGCGACTCGCACTCGTCATGCGGGTGGCAACGGTCGTCGAAGGCGTCTGTGTCACACTGGATCCGGACTTCGATTTCATCGCCGTCGCCACGTCCTATCTGGGCGAGCGAGGATACCGGGAGGAGACGGTAAAGCGGGCGATCCGTGATACCGGTCGCGCGGCGGGAGAAGCGGGCCTCGCCGGTATCCGGGCGCTCCCGGTCGCAGAGCGCGTGCTCAACCGAATCGATCGCGACAACGCCTACGTACGCGTGGGTGTCGAGGATCCCCGGAACGTGCTCGCATCGCTCGCCCTCCGACTGGTGTATGGGCTGATCGCGGGGGCCGGCATCATCGCGGCTGCAATCATCTACAGCTTTCGTGGCCTCGAAACGTCAGTCGGTGTCCCGATCGTCGTCGTGGCGATCGCGCTGGTGTTGCTCTATCGATCCGTTCGGCGCCGGCGTGGCATCCGTGCCCGGCCGACGTTTACTCGCTACCAGCTCCGTCACCGCGATGAAGAGTGACCGTTCGGCAAGGTCGGTCCAAACCGTTTATGCCGATACCTCGGCTAGTCCCGCTCATGGCGCGAGAGCAGCGCGAAGTCCGTGATCTCGACGAGGGGTCATACGTGATGATCGACGATTCGGCGGTGCGAATTGATTCTTACAGTACGGCAAAACCGGGAAAGCACGGCAGTGCAAAGGCACGTGTCGAAGGACGCGGGGTGTTCGACGGGAAAAAGCGGAACTTCTCCCAGCCGGTCGACGCCAAGGTGTGGGTCCCGATCATCGAGCGCAAGCAAGGACAGGTGCTGAGCGTCAGCAACGGTGACGCCCAAATTATGGACTTGGACTCCTACGATACGTTCACGATGCGGGTCCCTGACGGAGAGGAGCTATCGCCGGAAGACGAGATCGAGTATCTCGAGCTCGACGGCCAGCGGAAAATCGTCTAGGCGGCCACCGCGCGGCTACGCGTCGGGGGTGATGATACCCTCGTCGAGCTTTTCTTCGACGTTGCGGGCCGCACGGACCATATTTCGCGTCTTTTCGAAGGCGACCTGACGGGGCAGCAGTTTGAGGCCACAGTCCGGACTCACGGTCAGGCGTTCGGGCGGCACGACCGACAGCGCCTTTCGAATGTTCCCTTCGATCGTGTCTATCGACTCGACACTCGCGTCGTGAGCGTCGACGACACCTGGCGCAAAATCCTTCGTAAACGGCGGGTCCTTGAAGACATCGACCTGCTCGTACTCTTTGTTGGCCAGTTCGATATCGAACTCGTCGACCGGATACTCGAGGATTTCCGGGTAGATCCGCGAGTAGTCCCCGTAGCAGACGTGGAGGCCAGTCCGGACGTCGGCCGGGATCGACTCGGTGACCGTTTCGAGGCAGTCGCCGACGATGCGGTGGTCGTCCGGTGTCGTCGCAAGGGCAGGTTCGTCGATCTGGATGTATTTGGCGCCGGCATCCACGAGCACTTCGACCTCCCGGCGGACCAGGGTTGCCAGCACGTTCGCCAGCGTTTCGGTATCCTCGTAGTGTTCGTTGAACGACCAGCTCGCAAGCGTGTACGGTCCCGTTATCGGCACCTTGACCGGTCGCGAGGCGACCTCGTCCGTGTAGCGGAACTCCGCTTCGAGCCACGGCTCTTCGTAGCTGAGTTCCTCGACGACGCTCGGTTTGTCGAAGTAGTTGTGCCCCCAGACCTTGACCGGGCCGTGAAATTCGTACCCGCCGATCCGCTCGGCGAAGTACTCGACCATTTCGGTCCGTCGCATTTCGCCGTCGACGACGGCGTCCAGTCCGGCGCGTTCGTGCTCGAGCGTGATGAGTCTGGACGCGTCGTCGAGTGCTTCCTCCCAGTCTTCGTCGCTCAACTCCGCATCATCGTGTTGGTCCCGACTGTTCCGGAGCCAGTTGGGCTTGGGATAGCTCCCTACGACGGTTGTCAGGAGGAAATGCTCGTGCTGATGATTCGGCGGGCGGAACTGTTCGCGGACGTCGCTCATGGTGCCACCTCCTCGGGGGTGACAGCGTCCGCGAGTGCCGCGAGCTTCCGGTCGAACCGACCGAACGGGAGGTAGAACGCCTCCGTGTTGATCGTAAGATAGGCTCGATTCGGCATATCAGCGTCCGTCAGGGCGTCATCGAGCAGTCGATCGATCTCTTCTGCCGTCTCGATGCGAGTGTTCTGGCCGTCGACGACGCCGAACGCAGTCGCGTCAGGATAGCCGTACTCCCGACCGAGCGCGCCGACGTCACTCGCGCTGGTCACCAGGTCGAGCCCGACGCCATCGACCGACGCGTCTAGCAAGGATGCGTACAGCCCAGTCGATGGCGTCCCCCAGTAGGTGTGGACGATGACCTCACCGGTGGCCGCCTCGGCGACGGTTTCGATTGCGTCGATCGTCTCGGCCTGCTCGGGAGGTGGATCGACCGCCAGGGACGGTTCGAGCAGAAGCGTCGTCTCGACAGCCGGGCAGGAACGCACTTCTTCCGCCAGGAAGCCGGCAACGGCATCCAGGAAAGCGTCCTCGTCTCCGTAGTACTCGTCGGTGGCAAGGTCCGCGAGCGAGCATGGCCCCGGGAGTACTGCCTGGCGGGCGTCGTCCGGTGCGATCCGGGCAGCCGCGTTCAGCTCGGTGGCCAGGTCGCCGGTCGTCGTGAGTTCGCCCTGGACGCTCATCTCCCGGTAGAAGTTGTTGTTGTCGTAATACCGGAGGATACCGCCAGCCTCGACGGCGTCGTGGACCGCCAGTGGATGACAGAGCATGTCGTCCCAGCGAAGCTGTCCCTCCACGATTCGGTCCAGTTCCGCGGCCTGCTGACGCTCGATCACTTCCTCCCGTGCGGTATCATAGGTGGCGGTGACGTCTTCTCCCTCGTTCCCACTGATCAGATCGTCGCGTTGTCGGCCCTTCTGTTCCCGGAGCTGCGACTTCGCCCAGTCGGGGAGTGGATACAGCCCTGTCGTCGTGGCTATGCGTTTCATCGGGTAGTTCCTGCTGTTCACTCCGGGGCCAACCGTTTTTCGCTATTCGTTTTGCGCAAGAATTGCTGCTCCCTCGTTTCGTGGCGATAGCACGCGAATCTCGCCGTCGACCTCGAGTCGATCGAGCCCTCGCCGGGCAGCCTCGGCTGCAGCCGAAAGCCGATCGGTCGTCGTGATGCCGTAGATGGTCGGCCCCCAGGAGGATTGCCCGACGCCCGCAACGGCGGGCGTGTCGGTGAGTTCCCGAACGGCGTCGCGGACGGCAGGATGGTACGCGTCGGCCTGTTCGTTTCGGAACCATCGCCCGTTGTATCGGTCAATTCGCGCGACACCACGGCCGAACCGGTCGACGTCGTTCGTGGCAATGCCCGGCAATACCTCGAGCAGCGTCGTCGTGGCGACGTGATTCGTGACGGCACTGTTTGCCTCCGTCAGGACGCGGGTCATACTTCGCCGTTCGTCCTTCCCGTGCACCGTACGGTCAATGGACGGCGTGATCGTGACGAAACGCCAGGACGGCGGAACAGCATGCTGACACACGACCGGCGGCACCGACCAACTGTTTCGGTCCTCACACGAGCGTTCGTGGCCCGCATCAAGCGCAAATCCGCCCGACTCGAAGGCCGCGATACCGATGCCACTGCGTCGACCCCGGCCGACGGCACTGGCAAATTCCTGGACCTGAAACGAGCGGTCGTGAGCCCGGGCGACGGCCGCTCCAACGGCCAGGGCCAACTGGGTCGTCGATCCGAAGCCCACGTGGCGGGGCATCTTCGTATCGAGGGAGACGCGGGCGCCATCAACCTCGAGAAACGTGACGGCGTCCGAGACGAACCCCTTGATCGCCGGCTCGTTGCACACGATGTCGGCTGCCGGGCTTGCCCGGACGCACACACCCGGTTTGTCCACTGCAACGCCGAGGCTTCCATACACTCGCCCATGCGACGGTGCGAGGTTGATGAAGCCGAAGTGGAGGCGAGCACCGGTCTCGACAGTTACGGACATGTGCATCACCGATCGGTGGCCGTGTTCTCCCTTTCAGCAGGTCGTTCCCACGCCGTCAATGCCTCGATTCGATCGCGAGCGGTCAGGTCCTCCGGCGTACCGCATCGTTCCACGACGTCATCGAAGTACGCGAGTCGAGCGTCCAGTTCGTCCCGGTCGTAACTGCTTACTGACAATCGAGAGGCGGCGACGGACATCTCGACGATCGCCGCGTATCCGCGAGCGGTCCGTGGTACCTCCCGGCGTCGAACGCACGATTCGACCGGCGACAACTGCCAGTCTACCCAGGAGGTTTCCCCTTCTCGGCCCGTTCCAACCCGTTCCGGCCGGACGTGTACCCAGGCGTCAGCGGCGTCTAGGACTGGTTCCTCTCGCTCCACGATCCCCAGGGCAGCTTCCACAAACAGGACAGGGTCGCGGAGGAACTGGACGTAGGCGTCTCCACCGGCCTCGAGATTTCGTCGCGTCCGGGTATTTCCCCAGGTGCGAGCCCGTACAGGTGCGCGTTCCTCGTCCCTTCCCTCAATCCCCTGTATTCCTAGCGCTGCGTGATTCCAGCACCCCCCGGGCTGGCCGGTCGCGGTGACAGTTTCGAGCACGCCTGCCGTCGCTGTGGGCCACGACGCTGTGTGCGTCATTCGTCGGCACCACCGCTGGTACCGATTCGTGACAGAACGTCGGCCAGCAGTTCGATCGCTTCCGCACGATCTGGTCCAAGCGGCGATCCCGCCACGAACGCATCGGCGTATTCGCGGAGCCGTTCGATCCGGTTTGCGACCTCGTCGGGGGTTCCAGCGACACAAAACGCGTCGATCATTGCCTTCGACACGGCGTCGTAGGCGGTCGGATGCTCGCCAGCTGCCAGGGACGTTCGAATCCGCTCGACACGTTCTTGCTCGAGGTCATGGCGTCGCATCGCCGCATCGGGGGCTCCCGCGACGATGAATGCGACCGGCGGGCGGGCGGCCGCAATGGCGGCCGTTCGCTCGGTTGCAATACTCACGCTCGCAAAGGCGGCGAACGTGAATTCGCCATTGTCCGCATCACGGTTCTCGAGCCCACGGTCGACGGCTCGCTGCATGAGGGCGTAATCACGTGGATGGGCCCCGTTGGCCAGGAGCCCGTCCGCTCGACGTGCCGCCAGCCTCACCATGCGTGGACCCTGGCCGCCCAGATACACGGGGATGTGCCCGGTTTCATAGCTCAACCGCGCTGCCTCGATCTCAAGGGGTTTCCCCGTCGAGACCTGCTCGCCGCGCCAGAGATCTCGACAAACCTCCAACGTCGCCTCGACCCGCTCGACCGGACGGTCTCGCTCGATGCCGAGCTTCCGAAGGGTGGAGCGATCACCGGCGCCCAGGCCAAGGACGGCACGTCCATCGCTGGCTTCGCCCAGGGTCGCCGTTGCAGACGCGAGCGAGACCGGATGACGATCGTACGGATTCGCGACGCCGGGTCCCAACCGTATGGTCTCGGTCCGCGAGGCGATCCGATCGAGCGCGAGGAATGCATCGCGGTTGTTGAAGTGACTCGAGACGAACGCGGTATCGATCCCCGCCGATTCGGCGCGCTCGGCGAGGTCCGCGACAGCTCGAATCGGTCCGTCGGGGGTGAGTTCGACTCCCCAGTCGAGTCCCCGAGCCGCCTGGTGATTACCTTCGGTCATATTTAGTCCGGTATATTATTACTTGAAGTACTTACTACGGCGTCGACTATCAATGGTGTGATCGATGTTGAGGCCTGTGTGATGCGGCTTCCGATCCAGTGATCGACACCTATTCCACCGGCGCTATCGATCTTTCGGGTGGACAATGTCGGGCGCGAGTGATGGATTTCCGGGTGCGAACGCGACGTCCCTCTCGGTGGCAGCTTATGCGATCGTCGGCGCACCGCTCGATGCCACGACCTCGCAGTATCCGGGGACACGATTCGGGCCCGACCGAATCCGTGCGGAGGGCCGCGGGTTCGAGGATTACGATCACCTGACCGAGCGTCGGTTCACTGACCTCGACGTCCTCGACCGTGGTAACGTGAGGCCGTGGGCTGACGTTCCGGCATATCTCGAGTTTCTGGCTGGGGAGGTACGCGATGTTCGAGCTGCCGGCGCGGTGCCGGTCCTGTTAGGTGGGGAACATACCGTGACGGTGGCGGGGACCCGGGCCGTCGAGCCGGATCACGTGGTGTGCATCGACGCACATCTCGATCTTCGAGCCTCGTTCGATGGCACGGCATGGAGTCACGCGACGACGAACTATCACGTCAGCGAGCACGTCGACGAGGTAACGATCCTGGGGGCCCGCGCCGGTGCCGCCGAATCCTGGGATCGGCTGGCCGACCACCCCGCGATCACTGCCATCCCACCCGAAGACGTCAGCCAGTGGGTAGCCGATTGCCGCTCGCGGTTACGCGGTAACGATCTCTATCTCAGCGTGGACATCGATGGGATCGATCCTGCCTATGCACCGGCTACCGGCACCCGAGAGCCCTTCGGTGTCGCCCCCCGGGCGGTCCGCGCCCTCATCCGCCAACTCGCCCCACTGACAATTGGATTCGACATCGTCGAGGTGAACGACCGCGACGATGGCCAGACCGCCACGCTCGCGGCCAAGCTCGTTCGCGAGTTCGTTCATCGACACGCAGACACATCATGAACGCACAGGACCTAGCCGATCGACTGAACGAGGAGCTCAGAACGACCGCATATGCCGACATAGACGGGAGCCCCAACGGCTTGCAGGTCGGACCGGGAGATGCTGTAGTCGAGACGGCAGCCGCGGCCGTAGACGCCAGTGCAGCGACGATCGACGCGGCCATCACCGCCGACGCGGACATGTTGCTCACCCACCACGGACTCTGGTGGGAAGGAACCGACCGGGTGACGGGGATCACGTACGACCGATTGAAGCGGTTGCTGGACGCCGAGTTGCCACTTTACGTCGCACATCTCCCCCTGGACGGTCACCAGGAGTACGGCAATGCGGCTGGCCTGGCGGACGTGCTCGATCTGCGAGCGCGTGCCCCGTTCGGGGCCTTCGGCGCGGAGTACATCGGTCAGCAGGGGCATCTTCCCGAATCGCTCCGGTGCTCCGAGCTGGTGGACCGACTCGCCACCGAACTACCACATGGTGGACAGCGCGTTCAGGTGCTCGATCACGGCCCGGCCGTTGTCGATCACGTGGCCATCGTCACGGGAAGCGGTGTCGACTACCTCCAGGAAGCCGTCGATGCCGGTGCAGACGTCCTGGTGACGGGCGAGGGAAAGCAAGTGGCATATCACGAGTCTCGTGAACTGGGGATCAATCTCGTGCTCGCGGGTCACTACGCGACGGAGGTATTCGGGGTCACGTCACTGCTCGAGCTGTTGGGGACCTGGGGGATTGACGAGGAGTTCCTTCAACATCCGACGGGGTTATGAGCCCCCTGCCCCGCCCGCAAGGTAAGCGATGAGCGACGAGGAACACGGCACGGTCCCGGATCGCGAGGAGTTCGCCGAGGACCCAATCGGACACGCCACAGTCGAGGCAGGGATGTCCGTCGACGAGCTGGTCGGTGAATATGCACGGGCCGGATTCGGTGCCCCGGCCGTCTCGGAGGCGGTGGACATTCTCACGACGATGTTCGCTCGCGATGATGTCACCGTCTTCATGGGGCTGGCCGGAGCGATGGTCCCGGGCGGCATGCGCCGGATTGTCAGCGATCTGATTCGCGATGGGTACGTCGACGCGCTCGTGACGACAGGCGCGAATCTGACCCACGACACCATCGAGGCGATCGGCGGTCATCACCATCACGGACGAGAGGGTGCCCCGGATCGGTCGCTCCGGGAGCACGACGAGCAACTCAGGGAGGAGTGGGTCGACCGCATTTACAACGTGTATCTCCCGCAGGAACATTTCACGGCCTTCGAGCACCATCTCCGCGAGGAGGTGTTTCCCGCCTTCAATGGGCCGGCAAGCATCCAGGCATTCGTGGCCGCCCTGGGCGACGCGAACACCCGGGTACACGCGGCCGGCGATGTCCCCGGCGACCCGGGCATCGCGGCGGCTGCAGCCGAGGCGGACGTCCCGATCTACTGTCCGGCAATCCAGGATTCCATCCTCGGGCTCCAGGCGTGGATGTACGGCCAGACCAACGACTTCGGCCTCGACGCACTCGAGGATATGTCCCACCTCAACGACCTCGCGTACGATGCCGAGGAGTGTGGCGCCTTCGTGGTCGGCGGCGGCGTCCCGAAGAATTTCGTCCTGCAGTCGCTGCTCGTGACCCCGACCGCCTACCGGTACGCGGTCCAGCTCACCATGGACCCGCCACAAACCGGGGGACTCTCCGGGGCGACGCTCGAAGAGGCGCGATCCTGGGGCAAAATAGAGCCGGACGGCGAGAACGCGAGCGTTTACGGAGACGCCACCATCACGTTGCCACTCGTGGTCGCCGCGGCGCGCCATCGAGTCGAAGAGCTAGCAACGGGGCCCTAAGTACTCGGGTCCTCGACGCTCAGCCAGACACCCACTGCGCCGAAGAGAGTCAGAATACCCGCGACGACGAACGGCACGGCGAATCCGAGGAAGGCGAGGCCACCGGCCAAGAGCGGCCCCACCACGAGCCCGACACTGAAGGACGCGCTCACCACCCCCATCTGCTGGCCGGCCTGCTGCTCGTCGACGATGTCCGCCGCGAGGGCGAACGCCGGTGCGATCACGCCCGCCAAGGCGATCCCCTGGAGTCCGCGAAGGAGCGTGAACTCCCAGATGTTGGTCGCAAAGCCCATCATCGCGACGATGGGGGCGTTCATGACGAGCCCCCAGACGATGAACCGCTTGCGGCCGTACCGATCCGAGGCGACGCCCACCGGGAACTGGAGGACGAGCCGGACCAGGGTCGTGATCGCGAAAATGATGCCGAAGCCGGTGAGGGTACCACCGATCCGGTCCAATATCGGGTTCTCCATCGCGATCAGCGCCGAAAACCCCATCATGAGCGTCACGATGGCGAGTGCGAGCCCGAGCAGGGAGGTGGCCTGACGCCACGAGGAGAACAACAAGAGCACGTTCGCCGAACCGAGTTCCGTCTCGGCCTCGCTGACCGGGCCATCGCTGCCGCCGCTGACCGGGGCGTCGGGTTCGACCCCGTGCCGATCGCCCGGGCGGACGTCGGGGACTAGAAAGTGGATCGCGATGGCTGCACAGAAGACGACCCCGGCGCCGAACATGAACGCGACGGACATGTCGAACAGATCGGAGAGGACCCCGCCGACGATCGGCCCGACACCCCAGCCCAACGTTCGGAAGGTGTCGAAAAACCCCATGCTCCCGCCGCGGGTGTCCTGAACGGTGATCCCCTCGATCATCGCCATCAACGCGGGGGTGGAGATGGCGAGTGCGAAGCCCTGCAGCATGCGGATGCTGATCATGCCCGAGACCGTGTCCACCTGGGTGTACGCGAAGATCGTGAACGCGCTCCCGACGAGCCCGATCTCGAGGAACACCTTTCTGACCCCGACGTAATCGGAGAGTCGACCCATCGGGATCTCGAAGATTGCACGAACCACGCCGAAGACCGAAAAGAGGATCCCGACCTTGAGCTCGGTCGTGACCGGGAGGCCCAGGATGAACTCCGGGAAGAACGGATCCTCGAGGCCGGCAAGCCACGGCGCCAGAAGCGGAACGATCAGTCCGGCGCCGAAGGCCGCGATTCCCTGGGCTAAGGCGAGCACGAACAGGGTACGTGAGACCCCGCGGGCGCCAAACCATTTCGCGAGCCATCCCAGGTTCCGTTGCACACGTCGCCGGTTCACCGTCGGGTTACAAAGCGCTACACGTTCGGGACGACGGCAACACACGAAACAGCTATTGGGCTGGATTCGCGGGCCATCGTATGGACGTCGACGACGCGGTGAAACGACGACTCGAGGTGCGGGACTTCGCCGACGAGTCCGTTCCCGAGGCGGTGATTCAGGACGTGCTTGATGGTGGGCGGCTTGCACCCAGCGGTCGGAACACCCAGCACTGGCGGTTCATCCTGCTCGAAGCACAGCGTGATTTAAACGAGCTCGCCGAGTTGAGTCCAACGGGAGGATGGGTCAACGATGCGGCGTTCGCGATCGTCGTGTGCACGGATCCAACACACGATTATCACGAGATCGACGCCGGTCGCGCGATTACGCACATGCAACTGATTGCCTGGGCACACGGCGTGGGGTCTTGCATCTTCACCGTCGACAATCCGGAGCTCGATGCGTATCTCGAGGTGCCAGAGGAATACGAACTCACGCTGGTCGGGGCGTTCGGGTATCCGGCACGGGAGATCCAGGGGAAAAAGGACCGAAAACCGTTGTCGACGGTCGCCTTCGAGGACCGCTTCGGGCGCCCGCTTGAGTGACTACCCGGGTCAGTGGTCCGCCACATGGAGTAAGGCTCATTCCGATCGCCGGCCGATGTTCACCGGACCGATGACGATGGCACCGATCCGAGCCGGTCTCGGCAACCGGTAGTGACGATCCCTGTGAGTGCCGAGGTCAACTTTATCAGTGTAACGTCGCCACTGCCCATATTCGGCCGTTAACCCTTTTGACCCACGTCATTATTGGCGGAGGGTGAGTCTTCGTTCCGTTCTTCCGGGGCTGCGGTCGATATCCCGAGGGCCCTGCCACCGAGAATACCTACTCGTTGTGCGATGGGTCCATAGCTGTCCGACAACCGAGTTAGACCGCGAGTGACCTGATCGTGATTGGCGTTTGCGGCATTGGTCCTCGGCGATAGTGATCGGTCCCCTTTTGACCGGGTTAGATCTGGGATGCACGTGGCTGCAAACGGTCGGGTCTTCTCTCCCATGTCTTGAAACGGGCTGTGGGTTGTACGCGCCAGGTTACTGGGACGACGTTCAATTCGTGTTTGGCGTCACGAGTTTTCCGATTCGACGCGAATGTTGGTGCCACCGAGTGCTGGTGGAAATACCGGATCATGTCGAGTGACGTCGATTGTTCCCTTCATTTGTCTCGTTTCTGTCCCCTCCTGCTTCGTATTTCAAATGGGGACGATCTTGCTCATTTCTCGGCGATCGCGATGAGTCGTTCTGCGTCCTGGTCATACGGGTCTCCATCGAATGAACCGAACAGCGATACGTTTGCGAATCCGGCCTGTCTCAACACTTCTGCGAGTTCGTACCCGGAGTACAATCGGTGTGAAACGTCGAAGGTGCGGATCTCGCCCTCGCGAATGACGATCCATCGATTTTCCATCCAGCTCCAACCGTCCGTGAGGTGACATTCCTCCAGGAGGTAGCTGCCATCCGCTTCGTGCCACGTCCGCGAGTGAAAATCGTTGGCGAGGATCTCCTTACCATTCATATCGACAACCAGCCGACCGCCTGGTGTGAGCGACTTGTAGAAATTCTGTGCAACGAGCTTATCCTCCTCCCGATCCGCAAAATAGCCGAACGAGCTGAACAAATTGAGGACGACATCATATGATCCGTCTCCAGCGAACTCGCGCATGTCCGCACAGACACATTCCACATCCCCGACCACCATCGCCGCCTGTTCATCGATCGCTTGGAGATAGTGCTCCGTCCGGTCAACTGCTGTCACCGCAAAGCCGCGGTCTGCGAGCGACACCGCATGTCTTCCTACCCCACTCGGCATATCGAGCACACGCGCTGGCGGTTCGAGGCCAAGCATTTCGGTCAACTTTTCGACCTGCTCTCGGGCTTCCTCGAACGACTCGGGTGGAAACAGGAAGTGTTCGCAGGTTTTCCAGAATTCATCTTGCTCGTACCACGCGGGATCAGTGTCCATGACGTCCATACGGGCCCAAATGGTGTATCCTTGTGTGAGGGCAGCACGCCCGCCCCGGACGATCACGAGCTCCGCCGCCCCGTCTGAGGCAACTGGGGTGACGATCCCGACTTGAACTCCCGCAACCAGACGGCCGATCCGACTCCTGGAGTCCTCTCGATCAGTTGTGGCGCGTGTCCTTGTCGCGGCGACCAGGCGTACGACGCGGATGTAAGTACTCGTTCGCGTTACGGTTGGTGGCGAGACGCCGCGAGGTGGGGAAGCTCTATCCGTACGGCCGTCCCAGCGTCAGTGTCGATCTTGAGCTGGCCCATCATCGCTGTCACCGCCCACTTGAGTTCCCACAGTCCCAGTCCCTAGTGTGTTCGAACGCGATTTCGTCACCGATCGCGAGCGGTTCGAGTTCCGCGTCCGGAATACCCGGCCCGTCGTCACGTACCTGTACGATCACCCGCTCGTCCCTCGCGTGTGCACAGACCTCGAACACGTTATCCGCGTGGGTACATGCGTTCTCAAGCGCGCTGTCGATCGCGGCCTTCAGTGCGATCCGATTGGTCTGGAGGGGCAGCCCACGGGGCGGCTCGTATGCGATCGAAAGCGAGCCCGTCGAGTGAGGGTGCGCTTCGATCCGTTTCGAGGTCGAAACATTCGGTTTCCCTGGCCGAGGCGACGAATTCTTCGATGGATCTGGCCCGGGCGGCCACGTCGAGTAGTGCATCCGCGCTCTCCAGAACGGCGTCTCGGTGCTGTACTTGGCTTTCGTCGACATCGAGCAGTTCGGCATGAGCCGAGAGAACTTCGACCGTGTTGCGGAGGTTGTGCCTGAGGACCCGATTGAGCACGACCAGACGTTCCTTCCGTCGCTCGCGCTCGGTCAGGTCGGGTAAACTCACGACTGCCCCGAGTCCGCGGTCGTGCTGGTCGCTGATAGGAGACACGGCGGGATCGAACCGGCGCGTCCCCTCGGCTGTCTCCATGGCAACCGTCTCCTGTTCCCGGAAGCTGGCGACTCTCATCCCCAGGACAGCCTCGAGGTCAACCCCCAGGGGTGGATGGCCGGGCTAAATCCAATGTATCGCACGCGCTTGCGTTGATCGTAATCACTGGTTCCGCTCGGTCGGTGACAAAGACGATATCGTCGGTCTCCTGGACGATGTGCCGTTCACCGATCGTCCCGATGGCCGGTGTGGTTTCGAACAGGCCGTATCGGTAGATCGCGAGCACCAGGACGCTAAAGCACGCGGCGTAGACACCCACATATGTTCCCCCGATCCAACCGGGATCCGTACTCCCCGACACGATGACGATATTGATGCCAAACTGTGCGATGAAGGGGGCACGCACGACGAATCCAGCCAGGCTCCATGGCAGGTGGGCGTGTTCGTGGGTGATCCTGAGAAGCAGATACGCACCGCGCGCGAGCAGCCCGATGTGATATACCGACATGACGGCGGCGATCCCACCGACCAGGGCGACGACCACACCACCCCGCACGAGGCCGCTCGTTTCCAGGCCGATCAAGACGAAGAACCCCGCGATGGGGAGAACCTGTAACGCCACCAGCCGAGGAGACGTCTCGACGCACCGTCCGGAGTACCCGAGACTGTACAGCGCCCATGGGACGGAGGCGACATTGACATCCTCCTCCGCGTTTACGCGGAGAAGTCCTGAGCGTTGGAGATTTCAGGTTCGCAGTTCCACCGAACCCCGACACGGTGAGAATCCGCGTCGGGGTTCACGGCCTGTGACGGGTGGGACTGCTGGGAGTGCCAAGCCCCCGGTACTCCTATCCTCCATCGTGTTCGGACTCCCGGCGTTGTGTTTGCCTTGCGGGAGTCCGGCAGACTCCAACGGACTCGGAGTTACTTTTCGTCGGGCGTACAGCAGTCAACGCCACTCGTATTCTGTGAGCGTACGGTGGTCATCGACTGGTTCCGATTACTGTCTGATTGCTTGGGGCGGACAGGCCGCCATCGGAGGACTGGCGGGAATCGCTCTGGTCCCAGCCTGATTCCTCCCCATA
>SKQO01000041.1 GCA_007118975.1 Halobacteriales archaeon
GATCCCGCCGCCGGTGAACGGCTTGGTCTGAGCGGCGGCGTCGCCGATCAGGAACCCGCGACGGCTCGTCACCCGCTCGGGCGGCCCGACGGGAATCGCACCCGAGCAGAAGTGATCGACTGAGACGCCGTAAGCGTCGGTCATCGCGTCGAATTGCTCCCTGGGACCCTGCTCGGCGCTCGGTGGGACCGCGAGCCCGTACTCGACTCCGGCCTCGCCGCGGGGGATCCGCCACGCGAAGAACGTCGGGGCGGTGAGGTGGACGTCGACGAAGTCGCCGTCGTCTGGTTCGGGGTCGAAGGCCAGCACGCCGTGGAGGAGTTCGTCCGGTTCGGGCAGGGCGAGTTCCGAGCGGACCCGCGAGACGGGACCGTCACAGCCGACCACCATCTTCGCCTCGAACGTGTCGGGTCCGTCCGGGGTGCGGGCCGTCACCGTGACGACGTTCTCACGCTCATCGACGCCGGTGACGGTGTGTTCCTCGCGGAGGTCGGCCCCGGCCTCGCGAGCGGCGTCGGCGAGGAGGCGATCGAGTCCTACCCGATCGATGACGTTCGAGACGGCATCCCGTTTGTAAAAAGGATAGGCTGTGCTTCCGGGACCCTCGACGTGGAACCGTGCGCCGAGAATCTCGTTCTGGAGGAGCTTCTCGCGGGCACCCTCGGGGGTGAACGACCAGATGTCGGTGCTCACGTGACCGGAACAGGCGAGGGGTTCTCCGACCGTCCCCTGCTCTAACGCGAGCACGTCGAAGCCGGCGTCCGCAGCACGACGGGCGAACCGGGAACCTGCGGGTCCGGCGCCAACCACGACGAAATCGTACATGTCTACATAGACACTCGCGAGCGTCAAATACCTTCTCGGTCGAGCGACTGAACCGGCTCCGATATTCGTTCGTTACTATCCCGGTACCGTCGGGTCGTAGGAGCAATTCATCGCTCACTCCGACCGAAAAGAGGTACCGAGGCGGAGCCGAAGTCGACCAAGTACCTTAACCCCCAGAACCGACGCTAACCAGAATCAGAACTCCAACGGAGCCGAAACGGTCCGAAAAAAAGAGTAGGACCGACGCCAGGGGTTCAGAACGCAGGGAGGATCTCGTCGCCGAACCGATCCAGCTGATCGACGACCTCCTCCACCGGGCCGTCGAACGCGAGGTCGAGTCGCGTCGCGCCGGCTTCGACGTACGCGTCGACGTCCACGCTGAGGAAACAGTCCGAACCAGGGGATAAACCCGATGGCTGAGATACTGACGAACGTCCTCGCGGCGTACGTCCTCGTAACGGTGCTCTCGTTTAGGTACGAGTGGATAACTCCGCGTTACGTCACCGTGGCGATGATCGGAGTGATAATGCCAAACCTGAACCGGATGGAGTTGCTCGTTCCGGAGCACCTGCTTGAGGTGATGTTCTGTCTCCCGTTTACCTGGCGGCCGTTTCACACGCTGAGCGGTTCACTCGTCGTCTCGATCTGCCCGCTGTTGGTGCTTCCCGATAACCGCCTGAGAGTCTTTTCATTGCTGGCACTTGGCGCAGTCTCAGACCACGTTATCGATTTCCTGTTGATCAATGTCTCTAGACGATCCCCCGAGGCGTTGTGGTCATCGAGCACGTACTATCCACCTTCGCCGAACCTGTTCCGCAGCAGCGATCGCTGGCCCGCCGCGATCGAGATGTCCGTCGCGGGCGTGGCCTAATTCCTATGAACGAGGAAATCCAGCTCAGAAACAGGCGAAGGGTCGAGGAACGCGAAGAGAATTTTGCTTCGATAGGCGGTGATGATAACACTAGTTATTATATTGATGATAACTTTCCATGATGACGGATTACAAACTCGATTCGAATGTGGGCGATATTGATAGAGGTAGACCCTATTAATTCGATGAAATTTTGCAGCGGTTTGCCAACAGGGAGTCGCCCTCTTATATTCTATTTATTTTTAGTAATTCTTATTAATTAGTGTTTCAATGCTGCCTCAGACGAGCGGTCAGGCGTTTTAAAAAAGGGGTAGAATAAGGGCAAAAAGATATAGGGGCTCGCAAAACAGCCCTCGTATGGTCGGTGTAGGGAGCGAGATAGTAAGGACGATGGGTGCGGCCGGTCCGGGAGGAGTAACCTATACCTCGAGAACACGAACGGTCGCGGCCGGTCACCTGGCGTTCGCCGGTGCGCTCAATCTCGCTATCGGTACCTTGCTCGCATATGCCACCTGGTCCGGTCTCCTCGTGGAGTACGTCCTCGGGGTGGCGATACGATACCTCAACGCGATGGTGTACCTCGATCAAGGGCCCCTCCTGACGACGCTTGCGACTGACGTGGCACTGGTCGTTGGATTGCTCGTGATCGCAATCGCCATCGCCCAGTTCGTCGCTGGAGCACTTGCGTACGAGGGTCAACGCTTCGGTACCGTGATCGGAGCGGCACTCGCGGGCGCGATCACCGTCGTCACGATTCCTTGGTGTGCGATAGCGGTACTTTTGCTTTGGCTCACGAAGGATCAATTCGAGAATTGAGTGACCCGAACGCGACAAAGCAGTTATAGCCCGTCCCACCCTTTCGATGTACCGATGAGCGAGTCGTTGAGTTTGAACCGACAGCTGTGGTAGACGCTGTTTGTTATCTCTCTAACGCTAAAGATTCTGCTGGTATGGGCCTTTCAGTACCTCGAATCGGAAACCGGCTCGCACGCGATCGCCCAGCTCAATGGCATCGTGCTCGCTTCCGTCCTCGGCCCGCATCAAGGGAGACCGCCGAAGAGGACAGACGGTTCGTGTTTCGGGACACCGCGTGTTGAACCGACACCCCGACGGCGAGTCGCTCGCATCCGGAATGTCGATCCCGCGCATCGGAGGGGCCTCGCGCTGGCCTGTTCGGCCAGATCGGAATCGAGCATCGGCTTCGCCCACTTGAGGATCTTCGTGTAGGAATGTGGTGGATCGGCAATAACCTCTTCGACCGGGCCGTACTCAACGATCTTTCCGAGGTAATTTACCGCAATCTTTCCGTCGGCGTTTCCAGCGATGTAGCGCGTGTTAGAGAGGTTGTGGGAGATGAACACGTAGGAGGTGTCGAACGCGTCCTGGAGATCGTTCTCAAATCCATTATCTCGATTCTAAGCGAGACATCGAGCGCGCTCACCGATTCCTCGACCAGTACCACATCCGGTTCGAGCATCAGCGCTCGGATAAGCACGATACGTTGTGTTTCTCCGCCAGAAAGCTGGTGGGCGTACCGCTTTGCATAATCTTCGGAGGGCGTGGTGGTGCCGACGCAGGTGAATAGCCGGAAGATTCGATTGTGACGGTCCGCGAAGTCCAGGTCCGGTTCCCAGCACTTCAGCTGCTCGGCGAGATTCGCTTCCACCGTCCAATAGGGATTGAGCGAGCTTTCCGGATCTTGGTGGACGATCTGTAAAACGCCAAACCTCCTCGAACGAGATGGCGTCGCTCTCACCGTCGTATACGTCCCAGATATCTTGCCCACGGTTCTTTACGCTTCCCGAGGTGGATCGCTGAAGCGCGACGCAGTCTTCCCGAGCGGCGTCTTGCCACAGTCCGATTCACCTACCAGCGCGACGACGTCGTTCTCCTCGATCTACAGTGAAACATCGTCGACGGAGTGAACGGTTGTGTCGGCGTCCTCCCAGCTGAAATGGCGTTTGATACCGCGCGAGACGAGCTGTTCGAGCAACGAATTGCTCCGGAAGTGGATAGTGACGTCCTCGAGCGAGAGAACCGGATCAGAGCCGCTCACCGTCCCTCACCTCGTTTGGCGAACGTCAACGGAATCGCCTAGTCGGCTTCCTCACAGAAAAAACTCGACACACAGTGTTCGCGGGTGACGGGGTGGTAGAATGGATCCTCGATCTCCACCGTCCCTGTGTGAGCGGACAGCAGGGGTGATACGAGCAGCCCGGCGGGCGGTTGGCCGGATCGGGGCTCTCCCCTTCGATTGGAATCATCTCCTCGAGTGAAATTTCGAGAGTGGAGATGGATTTAAGCAACGCTCGCGTGTAGGGGTGCGCCGCAATTCTCAGCACCTCTTTAGTGGGACGACCTCGACGAACTCGAACGCGTACATCATCGCGATTCTACTGGCGAATCCGGGGATGGTGGGCAGATCGTGGCTGATAAACACGATCGTTAGATCGTGCTCGTCCTTGACCTCGTAGAGCAGGTTGAGAATTGAACGCTGCATCAACAGACCGAGCGTACCCGTCGGTTCGTCCATCACTAGCACCTCCGAATCGAGGATCAAATTGAGCGCGATCAGCACCCGCTGTTTTTGGTCCGCCCGAGAGTTCGTGAGGAAACGACTCGAGTACCGGTTCCGGCTACAGAAGAGGTCACCGAACAATTCGCGGGCGCGTGCCATCCCCTCGGCAATGTTGCAATCGTGGGCGTCGAGCGTTTCCTCGAAGCGTCCACCGATCGAGAGCGTGGGGTTGAATGCACTCATTGCACCCTGAAAGATCATCAAAATTTCTTCCCACCTCACCTGCCAGAGTGCCAGATCGGACTATGATAACAGATCGATTGGACCTCCGCCAGGAGGATAGTACGTGATATCGCCCGTGAACGTTCCCTGTTCAACGACGGCGTCAAGCAGTACGGCCGCGAACATCGACTTTCCGCTACCATATTCATCGACCATTTCCAGGATTTCGCCCCGGTAGATGTCGATGATAACCTCCTTGAGCACGTTCGATTCACCCCGGTCCATACCGAAGGTAATGTTCGCTTCTTCATCTCGAAGACCACGTCGGCATGTCTTCGAGCCGTTCGCCCGTCCGTGTCGGATTGTACTGCTTTGGCCCTGTATCACTCTGCCGGTGGGCGATCCCCATCCCCGGAAGTACCTACGGTTCGGAGTATACGTATAAAGACGGCGGAACTGCCCAGCCATGTGGTCAATTGTGTTCCTTTCGCTGTGTCTCCGGGTCATCGTTGCAATCACCAACTACGAGCGAGGAGACGATCCGGGCCGTGAGAACTCAAACTATGAGATGGGTTCTTTGACACGCTCGTGTAAATGAAAACGCCGCCAGAGGAATCGTGGAGGAAACTGTTCTTTAAGTGCCAGTTGATCACGTAACCCTCTCCACACGTTCCGTAGTTCGGCTACCACACTTCGACGAAACCGTGGAGAATCAAATACCGAATACATAAAGTGGAACGAACACGGCTATTGATCGATGGACGTCGAACTCCCGTACAGCGGGGACTGCCCGGTGATCTATGACAACGACGACCACCGGGACGTTTACACAGACGAGTTTCTACTGGCACTGGCGAGCGCTGGTAAAATAGACCTTCGGGGGATGGTCACGAGCTACTCCTACGATCAGAAAGAGTACGAAGAGTTCGTGGAGGGACGGGAAGAAATCGTCGAGAGAGCACGGCGAAGCGGGATGAAAAATCTCCCAGATCCCGTGGCCGGACCAAATGTTTCGCTCGTCGAACCATCGTCTTCGAATATAGAGGATACCGAACCGATAGATACGGAAGGGAGTCGGTTGATCATCGAGGAAGCAGACGACACATCACCGGAGGATCCTCTCGTCATCGTCACTGGGGGACCACTGACGAACGTCGCCGATGCTTATCTGCTCGAACCGGACCTGACAGAGTCGGTGGTCGTATCCTCCTTGCTCGGAACACAAAAGGACACCTCGGGATGGAACGGCGAACTAGACTCCTGGGCTACGTACATCGTTACGACGAAGTTTCGTTACGTGCACTTTCCCACGTACTACTGGCCACCCATAATAAGAAAACAGGAGTTAAAACGGAGACTCCCGGATTCAGTGCTCGAAGAGTGGCTCGTGGAAAAACAACACCCGTCGAATGCACTCCCGGACGGAGCAGACAACGACGGTCAGCCCGTCGTCCCGCTCGTCAGACCCGATTACGTGACCGAATCGACAAATGCTGTCGTTGAATCGTACGAACGCGGGGTGTGTCGGTTCGAGGAATGTGCAGCGGGGAACGTGACCATAGTACGAAACGCTGATGGACACGGCGTCGGTCGGTCGGCAGTTTTTGACGCACTCACCGATCCAAATGCGTACCACAATCGGGTGTGAATTACTCGGGATCGGGAACGGGTAACGAACGCAATCGACGTGAGGGCAGTAAGAAGTTCGCACGAGATAACGTATCGATAAAGTGGAGGATTCCGTCGTTTCTCCGATCGACATCTGGTTGCTCTTCTTCTTCGAATCCGACGTCTTTCATCGCCTGTAGCGTCCTGATCAGATCTTCTGTGGTTCGTTGAATGGCCCCGAAGTGTAATATCGATCCTTCCGGGTCAGCGGCGTTGAAGTCTCCACGACGCAATATGAGGGGGTCGAAGTCCTCGTCGCGAATGCGAGCGAGTTTCTGACTGTGACCGACGAGTCGTTCAGTACGAGCGTGTTCCACCGTCCGCTGAGCGAGTGCCTCGTCCAACCCGCTATCGACTGCGAGCATCTCACCTGTCGCTCCAACCTGGGAGAGCGTGTGCTCCGGGCTGAACATTCGATGGATTCGGTCTTCATCAGGTTGCGCGTACCACTCCTCGAGCTGGATACGGAGCTGTGAGACGTGCTGAATCGTCCCACCAGCGTATGCACCGTCCTCGATCGTGATCTTATCTTCGCTCGGAAGGTTGTCGAGCAGTGCCGACTTGAATCCCATCGATATCGCAGCGTCCTCTGGAATCCCTTCGACGTCGAGATGTTCACTCGGCAATCCTCGACCCACGAACCCCGGTCTACGCTCCCGTTTCTCGAAGATTCCCTCGAAGCTCCCTTCGACAGTGATGCCGTTGAGTTCGTCGAGGTTACCAAACAGTGCCTCTTCGACGCCGAGTAGCACCGACGGGTAATCGGCGGCGATGTGGATCATCGCGTCGTAGTCGTCGGCTTTCTCGACGTCTTCGTCGACGGCTTCGAGAATTGCTTCAGGGGTCTGGAGGTCGATCTCGTCGGGAAGTTGCTCCTCGAAGCGATCGAAATACCTCGGTGCGTAGGAGATTGTGAACAGGACACCGGGATGAAAGAAGGCGTCGTGTCGGGGATGACCCCTTGTTCCCCATGCGTACGCCCGTTCGACGCTCTGGAGCGCCGCCTCGACCATTTCTCTGTCCGCAGTGGTGGGTGGAACGTCACCGACGTAATCCATGAAAACGAATACCTGGTGTTCCGGGAACTTCGGGTTGCCGTGTTCGTCGTCGAGCATGTACGCTCCCCAGCTGTGCTGGCGTTCGGGGAGAGTCGATGGATCGTCTTCTCCCGGTGGAAGTTCGGGGAGCTCGAGCGCTTCTTCCTGTTCGAGACACGCCGCCATAGCGCTCGTGCCACCGATAGCGATTGCTGTGCGCAGGAAGTCGCGACGAGTAGGACCACTATCCCGCCGACGATCGAAGTGGGGACAGCCCATGAGTAAAACAGCTACATAAACGGCTTAAGGTTTTCGACGGGCTCAAGAACTCCTCGGTTGTACACGCTGCATCACAACTACATAACGACAGAAAGAATGAAGAGGACGTTCACGAATGGTGATCTCCATAATATATTTGATCGCTGCAGGAAAGAATTTATCTGCCGGCTTTGAATCCGCGAAGTTGATCTTGATTGCATCGAAACTACCCGTCTCAGTCGTCAATTCATAAATCGTTTTCGAAGAGTAGAGGTCCACAATCGTGATCCGAATTATTCAGAGATGGTGACGGGACCCGTCCAAAACCGTTCAACTCGTAGAGAAGCCATATACGATGCACTATTTCTATGTCGGCGGTTACCATCAGCCGAGATGCATGTCTGGTCGGCCTCACTCGTCGTAAAGGGAGTGATAAACGAACCACGTCACTACGGTGTTAAGGAATCACCATGTTCATACTGGACGATGCCATACCTCACACATGGCATCAAATATCCGGTCGAAATTGTGCGATCGGATCCACGTTTTCGTGGTAGTATCTTCCGTAAGTTTTGGATTGCTTTTGATCATGCTCATCACGTTCCCACTGCAAACGCCAGGAACACAGGCCCACGCAATAACACTTTTAAATATAGGTGTGCTCTCGCTCGTCGTCGGCATGTCGAGCGTAATCTATTATGTTTGCAAGGACGAAGAGTAAGAATATCCGTCGTCGTAACCCATAAACCGGAACACTGTACAGCGTTTTCGGAAACAGATTCGGGACCACGTAAATTCAACCACAGAGCTACTGATGTGGGAACTCACTCATTCCACCGCTCGAGAAGCCATCACAATGATGGCCTTCCTGAAGCGTCCTTCGCCTAGACGAGGGTGAAGTCGATTATGTTCCTGCAACCTGGTAAATCGAGAGTCAGCACGTCTTTCGCAGTCTGGATACCACTATAAACACCCAGTCTACGAAACACAGATGAGGTATCGGCGATTGCTACGTACCGGTCACCGACTGGAACGGCGCTAACAGCCGGAAGTTACTCTACTAGCGTAGGATTGTCCTCCGAAACGAGCTGATCGCTCGACCAATACGGATGATCTCTGGGTTTATCTAGAAAGCAAGCTACCTGATGCGCCTCAATTCCATCGCCGTCGTCCGTTGCCTCGAGCTTTGGTGAATTTACGCGACACTCAGTTCTGGCTTCTGGACACCTCGTATGGAACCGACACCCAGATGGAGGATTGACCGGATCGGGAATGTCGATATTTCGGAGTGGCAACTCTTCTTGGCTCGCATCACTGTCCAACTCTGCCGTCGACCACTTCAGCACCTTCGTGTATGGATGTTTAGGATTCTGAATGACCTCCTCAGCCGGACCTATTTCAACGATTTCACCGAGGTACATCACTGCGATCCGTCCACCGACACTGCCAGCGAAGTAACGGGCATTCGCCAAATCGTGTGAAATGAATATATAAGAAGTATCGAACATGTTCTGGAGAGAGATCATCATGTCCATCATCTCAACGCGAAGCGAGACGTCGAGCGCACTGACTGCTTCATCCGCGAGGATGACCTCTGGATTCATCAACAGGGCCCGGGTCAATGCCACACGTTGTTTTTCACCACCGCTCAACTGGTGTGGGTACCGCTGAGCGTACTCTTCTGCAGGGGTGAGGCCAACGTATTCTAACAATCCGTATATCTGACTTCTCCTATCAGTCTGACTCATATCAGATTTCCAGTGTTTTATTGGTGACTCGAGAGTCCTCAATATTTTCTGGTTAGGGTTCAGTGAACTTCCAGGGTCTTGATGGATGATTTGCAACGCTCGTCGTATTGCAGAATACGAACGGTCGCTCTCAGACCGTCCGTCTTTGACCGCCCAGATATCATCCCCTCGGTACTGTACCTCACCACTCGTTGGCCGTTGGAGCGCGATGCTGGCTTTTCCAAGCGTCGTTTTACCGCACCCACTCTCACCCACGATGGCCAATATGTCATTTTCGTAGAGATCGAGATCGATCTCGTCTACCGCAAAAACGGTCTGTGATTCGCCGAAGAGGCCCAAAAACGAATTGTTGTTCTCGAAGTGAACGCACAGATTGTCCAGCGTCAGTACCGGTTCCTCGGATTGTTTGCCCTCGACGATCTGGGAACTACCCGTGGTCGATTTGTGGTGCGCCAGTGGGATCTCGCTGATTGCATCTTCCCAGTGGAAGCATTTCGTTTGGTGGTCGTCGTGTTCCGTAGCGTAAAACGGTGGCTCTTCTCCTATACAGCGTTCGTCAGCCAGGGGACAACGCGGGTGGTACGAACAACCGGTCGGTACGTTGATCGGATCGGGACTCGAACCCTCGATCGGTTCCATGTCGGAAAGTGGGGTCTGGAGGGTCGGAACGGCGTTCAGCAACGCCCTGGTGTACGGGTGAGAAGAGCGTTCGAGAAGTTCCGAGACGGGACCTACCTCGACGAACTGGAAGGCGTACAAGACCGCTACCCGATCCGATAATTCAGCTACAAGCGGAAGATCGTGAGTGATGAACAGCACGGTGAGGTCGTATCGTTGCTGGAGGTTTTCGAGCAAGCGAAGGATCGAACGCTGCATCAATAGATCGAGGGCTGCTGTTGGTTCGTCCATCACCAATACGTCGGGGTCGAGCAACAAACTGAGTGCGATCAATACACGCTGTTTCATCCCACCACTCAGCTCGTGAGGATACGAGGAGAGTACTCGGTCTGGATCGAGGTACACCTGAGCGAGGAGATCGGTTGCTCGTTCGAGTCCTTCGTCAACGTCGAAGTCGTGTGCTTTCAACGTTTCTATAAAATGACCTTTTATTCGTAACGTCGGGTTGAACGAATCCATTGCCCCCTGAAAGACCATAGACACTTTTTCCCATCTGAATGCACGCAGTTCCTCCTGGTTCAGCGAGAGTACGTCGATAGTAGACCCATCGGCATCGTGATAGAGTATATCACCAGACGTTTTTCCTGGGGCGACGACGGCATCCAGTAACGCCGAAGCGAACATCGATTTACCGCTCCCACTTTCGCCAACGATCCCAAGAATCTCCTCTCTGTAGATATCAAGCGAGACGTCGTCGAGGACTTTAGACGTCCCACGATCCATTTCGAAATATACAGAGACGTCGTGAGTCTCAATTATCACATCTTCACTGGACCCGGTTGAATAGCTACTCTCTGTCACAGCCATTATAGACCCTAAAGGTCTGATTACTCCTTCAAGGTTACGTTCTCGGAGGTGTTGGTTTCAGAGGATCGTTTCTACCGACGTAGTCAGGGCTACAGTTGGTTCCGAATCGCTCCACCAGCACACGAAATCAGTTGTGTCTCTCAAGATGGAGGTGAGGAAAATAACTCAAGCGGTGAATACAGCGTGTCAGACGTTATCTACTTCTGTAGACGTTTCCTTCGATTGATCGAATCGTGCACGAACCCGTGGATTGAAGACGCGATCCATTCCCTGGGCAACGAGAATAAGGCCGACCGAGATGAGACCGATCACGATGATCGGCACTGCCATCCAGTAAAAGAGGTCGAGACGAGTGTGAGCCTGATGTTGGTATGCCTCGTTGAGCATAATACCCCAGTTGTGGGTAGTGAACGGGAGGATTCCCAGGAAGTACAACGCGACGGACGCGAAAATTACGTGTCTAGCCATTTCCATGAGGTTCATCAATATATATGGCATCAGATTTGGTAATATGTCACGTCGAACGATGTACGAGAGTGGCATATCGAGGGTGAACGACGCTTCGACGTATGCTTCCTGTCTAATAGTCAATACTTGAGAGCGAATGGCGCGTGCCAATCCTGCCCAGGCGTTGATGGTCAGCAAGATACCTACCAAAAACGCTCGTTCTGGTTCGAATATGGCTGCCAGAACGATGATCAACGGTAAGCCAGGAATATTTAACGCGATGTCGGTGAACGTAGTCAATACGAAATCGATCTTGCCACCGGTGTAGCCGCTCACAGTGCCCACCAGGGTCGCGACGACGACGGCAAAGATCGCACCCCCTGCAACCATTTCTAACATCGCTGGTGTCGCGTGTACGGTCAGCGATAAGATGTCGTGTCCAATCCTATCGGTGCCGAGCGGATGATCCATCGACTGGAACCACGGCTGGGTGTAGGGTCCGTGGTTCACGTAGGTTCGCTCGACTACCCGAGGGCCTACTGTCCCCATTAGAACGAAGCCCAGCAGAATCATCAGACCAACGCGAGTTCTCCAATCGACCCACATGATGAGGAAGGGAGAATACACCGACTCGTAAAGGAAGGTCTGGATCTTATCCAAGAGGGTCTGTTCTTCAGGCGTGTAGCCTTCGAACAGCGATTCCAACGTTTCATCTTGCTCGGAAGTCGCTTCAGGCGTGCTCATCGTATCCACCTCCTTTAGCACGCGGATCGATTAGTCCATACGTCAGATCAGCTACGACCAGACAGACGACGACGGCGACCGTTATCAGAATGAACGCTCCCATCAGCAACATGTAATCACGTGCTTCTACGGCGACGAAGAGGTAGTACCCGACGCCCGGGTAGGTGAAGATTTCCTCGAGGACGACGGCACCGCCGAACACGTTGCCAATAGCAATCATGAGACTCGTGTACATCGGTAGCACGGCATTTCTCCCGACGTAACGGAGAGCGAGTCGTCCTTCCGGAAGTCCTCGAAGCCTGCCGACACGGAGATAGTCCTTTCCCAGAACTTGAATTGAATTGCCTCGCATTATGAGCGCACCTGATCCCAGCCCGATCAGAACCGATGACAGAATGGGAAGGGTTGCGTGATGGAGAACGCTCATGATCCACTCGAACGTCCACGGATCCAATCTAGCATTTACCCTGCTACCAGGTGGGAACAGCTCCCACGTGAAAGAAAAGAAGAGGAGAAATAAGATCGCACCGACGTAAAACGGAATGGACGTCGAGATGATAGATAAAAAGGTCATAGAGATATCGAACCTGCTTCCTTCTTTGTAGGCCATTATTGCACCAAGTGCGATATTAATCGCAAAGGTAAGCAACAGCGCGATTCCCATCACGAAAACCGTCCACGGTAACGCTTCGAGGAGGATTTCTGCGACTGGTCTGTTGAACCAGATGGACTGGCCGAAATCGCCGGTGAATACCGAGGACATGTATTGGACGTATTGTTCCCACAAAGGCTGGTCAGGATTGATGTTCATGTAAAGTTCGATCTGACGATTCAATCGCTCCCTGTCTACTGTACCCGTCTGATCCGGTCCTAGGAGAGTCGCGCGAAGATAGTCCATGGGACCACCAGGCATCAGTCGAATCAACGCGAACGAGAGCGTGACAACGACGTAGACGGTGAATACTGCCTGGAAGATACGCTTTACGGTCCAATGCATGCACAAGTAGTGCTCCTCTTCTGGCTTAAATGCTTTGCCACCCTTAAACTCCAATGAGGTGATTGTAGTTAAGAACCCCCACATTTTGTGCAATCAATTCGAGAAACGATAAGGGAGAGTACTCCGGATTCTAGAAGCGTGAATCAATGAAGGCGCAAACAAAATGAAAGAGGCGGTGACGGCGAATCACGCTGATAGAAAGAGAAGACACACGATTCGATACCAGAAATTCTACAAACCGGTACTTCGATCGCCAAATGAATTGAAATGAAGAAGTGATGACAATGACCGTACGAGAACGGGCTTTTGGAGGACGTCGATAGGGCGTTGTGACCGATCAGTAACGCAGCCATCCAAACGTGAGAGGAACGACGAACGAATAAAACGGGAGAGAAACGCTGAACGAATAGATGATGGGACGACTGTCACCACCTCACGGAATGAAATCACCTGCCTTCGAGACGTGTTAACCTGATCAATTCGAGAATACAACTATCCAGCTTCCGTCGCCTGGTGCTTCGAGTTCGACCGGCTCACCGCCTCCGGTTCGTTTCACTTCTGTTTGTGTCCCACCGTCACCAGCCTCCCAATCACCAGTTTCGACGTTCAACCACTTACTGTGTCTGTCATCGGACAACCGGTACAGATCAAGAATCGCCGAGCCGCCTTTGGGGAGATAAACCACGTACTGTTCGTTCGGAGTTGTGACACAGTAACTGTCGTTCGGCGTTCGATTAACGAGGAGATCGTTTCGTGGAATGGTCTCGGTCAGGTCCACCTCATCAGCCAGCAGACGAATGGATCGTATCGTGGATCGTGCACGATCGTTCAACCCGATTCCCCACTCACCGGCACCGGCTCCAATTGGCCGGTGAAACCGTTCGGAAGCACACCCAGCCAGGATCGCTCGCCACATCCGATCGACTGCCTCTTCGGCGTCGCCTGCGTGAACGTGGGGTTTCTCGGAACCGTAAATCTTGACGTTGTTCATCGGACGAAGGCCTCCCGTTTCGTGAAGGGCAAGTCTCCACGTCATGAGATCGTCCCAATGTTCCTGTCCGAATTTCCCCATCGTGTCCTGATTGTGCTGTGAGATCTCGACGAACGAGTACCGTTCTGGATCGATGATCGATTTATCGAACGATATCCGCGGCGACATATTCATGTTCGCAACGTGAACTTCTACGTCGTGAGCGCGTGCTTCTTCGTGGATAATGTCGCACCAGTGATTCTCCCAGGGAAGGCCGGCCCAGCCCTCGTTCGTGATGTTGTAGAGAACGTGCCCATATTCGAGCGAGATGGAGAGGATCTTTCTCACGAACCGTTCCTGGTGGGCAGTGACGAGATCGTTATCCCTCTCGACGGCTGCAAAGAAGTCCGAGCGACCATCGATGCCGCTTTCCGCGGATGAGTACGTGGTATTGTTTTCGGGATTCCACGGGCTCTTCTCCCAGAGGCCGTCGGAGAAGTCGTGTTGATCCCACAACGTGAGCTCGACGAATACGTCACGACTGGCAGTCTCCTCGAGGAAGTCACGCAAGCGCTGCCAGTACCCCTCGTTCCACCGTTCCAGGTCAAAGCGGCCAGGTCGTTCGGATTCGAACGCGTAGACGCTCCCGCTTTTCTTATCGTCGGCGTCGTAGTCGCGTTGACGGTCGGACATCGTATTTCGTACGTAATTCCCACCAACGGAAACGAGATCGTCGAGGTGTTCCTCGAGCCCATTTCCCGTCCACTGGAACAGACTGTCCGTATCAGTTGCTCCGAGGAGGAGGAGGCGTTCATCGTCATAGTTCCAGTATCTCGGATCCTCACGATCGATCGTTATACGTTGAGTCACGGGACCTCGATGGACTATGAGAGTTCTATTAAGAGTTCAGGTTGCGGAGATTCGCCTCGGTAGGTCGTTCTGGTGATTCGATTCTGAACGTATCGCGTTCGGGCCTCTCTACCGAGTGCTCACAATCGATTCGCGCCAGGAATCGTTTCGGACGGATGGACCCAATAGAACTGTCCACGTCGACCGAGGAGAAGTCACCCAGAATACTGAGTCGTGTATTCACCGTCGGGATAAACCGCTATTTGGTGGTTGCTGGGTACCGAATCGAAGGTCCGCTCCGTTTCGTCCGGCCAGGCGACCGTTAGCGTCGCGCTGGTCTCTTCACCGAGACCAAAGTGGATTATCCGAGACTCCTGAGAGAGGAAGTCAGACCCGGAGTGGAGCGGTTTGAAGGACGAGATAGTCTCTGTCTCTACGTACAGTTTCGACCCGATCGCAGGTCGATGACGGTCGGGTTGGATGTTTACCCGCAACCAGTTATCACTCGCGTTGGAACATTCGTACAGTTTGTACGCACCTCGTGCGTTTGCTATAGCGATGTCGAGCATTCCATTCTGGTTACAGTCGAGCGCTACCATTCCCCTGCTGTTCATCCTCTCGAAGCCGAGATCTGTCGGGTGGACGGATTCGAACGCGTCGTCGCCAACGCGTCCGAAGACTGCAGGATAATTTATATACGGGTACCGTCTGTCGATCTCGTCACGGGTCAATCGCTCCTCGCTCTGTATCCTGCTATCGACCCCCAGTTGACTGGTCGCGTGAATGAGAGACTGGATCCCGGTGTTGGTGAAATCTTCGACGAGTGCGGCCCACCCCCATCCCCCTTTGTGAATGCCGTACTCTTCCGCTCTGTCCACGAACGACCCGTCGCCTTCGTTTATGAATAGATTATTTCCGTCGGAATTTAGCTTGATCGTCGGCATGTGTCGCTCGAGGACGTTATCGAAATAGATGTTTGTCACGAACACGTCTAACAGTCCGTTCCCCGTGACGTCTGCTATCGTCGCAGACATCGCGTTTCGGTTAGAATCCGGCATTTCCTGTGGCTCGAACGTTCCGTCTCCGCGGTTCCTGTACAGAATATCTGTGTTGAAATCGTTGGCGACGTAGATGTCCGGGTTACCGTCGTCCGTGAGATCTACGAAGGCCATCGCCAGAGACCACCGATCACCGTCGATCCCCGACTCACGGTCTACGACGTACTCACCGCCCTCGTTTCGAAACAGATAGTTCGGATTACCGTTGTCGTTCGATACGAGATGTCCCTCCGTACCGAGCGGTCGATTGCTGCTCCAATCACCGTTCTGGATGACGAACACGTCGAGGAGTCCGTTACCGGTGCAATCGGCAGCAGCGGCACCGACGGGTATTTCGAGTTCGAAGTCGAACCCGAGGTCACCTTCGGTGAACGTACCGCCATCGTTTATGAGTGTGATCGGTTCGCCATGCTCGACGAGCAGGAGGAGATCGTCGAAGCCGTTGTTGTCGTGATCGAAAAAGAGTGCGCCGAGTACTGGATCGTCGATCTCGGGAAAGCTATCACTTCGTTCGAACGTTCCCCCCTGGTTGTAGTATAGCTCGGGGACCGATCCACCGATCGCCAGAATGTCTTCACTCCCGTCGTTGGTTACGTCAGCCACGTACAGACCTGCATTCGTGATCATTACTTGCTGTCCCGCCGATCCATCGTGGACGTATTCGTAATCGAACCCGCGCTCACGAGCTGTTTCGAGGTATTCGAGGGAGTTCAACCGAGGTCCATCTTCTCTCGCAGACGAACCCCACTCTGTACAACCTGCAACCGAAGTCGCGCCGACAGCTGCAGCACATCCGATGAATCGTCGGCGAGAGTGACAGATGTTCGAGGAGGACTCCCGTGGCGATTGTCGCCTGTCACCAGCCATGAGGTTAAGTAATCCCAAGTCTATATAATACCGTGGTTTCAGACTCGTTCGTGATGAAGCCCACAGTCGTCAACTACAATCTTCCTCGATTGAGGGAACATCGTGGTTTACGAGAGGTGCAGCGAAGGTAAAAGAGGATCCTAATGGACAAACACGGTTGGTCCAGGATCACTGCAATTCGAACAGCTCACTTCCGAAACTTGTGCCGGAAAGGAACGAGGCCGATCAATCGGTCCGTGCCCGGAAGTTGCCCCACCGAATATTATTCATCAGCGGTGATTCCGCGTTGGCCTGACCTTCGTCCTCGGGTTCGAATGCCCATCGATCCAACCGGTAGATCCACATGGTATGAGACCAGGACGTCAGGTGAGGAATGAGCATTTCCTGGTTGATGATCCACGCCAGTTGACGAATGTTCTCGATCATCTCGTCAGATTCCATCGTCGCCAGATCTACTGCCAACTCTTCGGTGTTGACCTCGAACTCTTCACCATCCGGTTCACCGACCGGAGTGGTAGTGAACGACGACGGGACGTTCATCATGTCCTTTACGGCTCCACTGAAGAAATCAACGTAGTAATTGTACGGGTGCGGGGACCCCCACCACTCAGGGGTCATTTCGAAATCGCCAGAATCCCTCCGTTCGAACCACTGGGTCGTGTCCATAGACCGGAGGTTTACTTCGAGACCGATCAATTCTGCTTCGCTCGCGATCGTCTGACCGAATCCCACCTGGGCGGACCAGTCAGTAATGATCATGTCGATCTCTACTGGTTCCCCGTCGTCCATCCACTGGTCATCTTCTTTCTCGTATCCCGCTTCAGACAGGAGTTCTTCTGCGCGTTCTGGATCGTATTCGTAATACGTGAACTCGTCGAGTTGATCGCCCAGGAACTGTTCCTGCTGCGCTTCGTCGAGCAAGCACTGTGGACCATCTCGCTCCATCTTGGCCGTGTTCGCATTGCGAACGAGTCTGCCAGTATCACAGAGGTGCTGAATGGCCTTTCTCACCTCGGATTTACCGAGATGGTCGTGGTCGAGATCGACCACGAGACCCTGTCCACCCGCGGCGTACCAGCGCCAATGATCGGAGTTCTCTCCGAACTGATCGAGTTCTTCGTACCGCATCGATGCGTGGCCAAAGCCGTCCATGTCTGGCGTATCACCGTACCATAGCGAGCGTTCAGACAGTCGTTCGTCGCTCACGTATTCGGTGAAGTTGATGTTCTCAGCCCACGGGCTGTCGTCGAAAACACGGTATACGGCTTCGTCGGGAAGGTGTTCGTCCAATTCGAACGGTCCACATCCGATCATGTCATCCGATTCCAGTCGCCACCTGGTGAGATCACCGGCGACTTCTTCGAGGTCGTCCTCATTATCGCCTGCATCTTCGAACCGATCGAACCACTCGTCGTAGACGTCTCGTTTCACCGAAAGAGACTGATCGCTTCCATGGAGCAGTTGCCAGATGACGAGTTCGCGATTGAAGTCCTGGGTCAACGTAACCTCGACCTCGAAATCGTCCGTCTGTTCTACGTCATCGATGAATAGGTGACCACCGATCGGTCGCTCGATGTACCAGTCGAGGGTGAGCTGGTTGGCTACGTCGGCACCCGTTACGTCATCCCCGTCGTGCCACGTGAACCCGTCGTTCACCTCGAGCGTCATCGACGTTCCGTCCACGTCTACTTCTTCGATCAGGAAGGGATAGAACTCGAACTCCTCTGCCATCGGGTTGACGGAAAGCAATGGTTCGAAAACCAGTGTGCTATCCGATTGCGATTGGGTGGGATTGTACCGGTTCCATTGCCATTCACCTATGTTTTCTAACGCTGCCGTATAGAATGTCTGGTCGACCCGACCATTGTCGCCGGTATCATCGGCAGTTCCATCGTCGGCTCCATCGTCATCGTCGGCTCCATCGTCTATGCCATCGTCATCGTCGCCGGGGTCATCACCGATACAACCGGCCAGTGCGGCTGCGCCTGTAGCACCCATCATCTGGAGCATACGGCGACGTTTCATCCATCTATCAAACTCAGGCCTCTTTAGCGAGCTAGGCGCCATGATAAAGACAACTATGGACAGAATATAAAGATTTTGTTAATATATTTACATAATTTTCTCTGTTGATAATTCTTGAGTGGAATATATTTGTTTTGGGCGATATTTGCAGAGACGGCGAACGGCTACCGAGTTCAATAATATAATAAATTAGTTGAAAAGAAGTTCCGTCGCCTGTCTGGCGTATACAACGACTTGGGGACCAAATGTAGAGTGGGTCATCCCATACCGAACTCATTGGACGCTACTCAGTGTCTGAATAGTATCCCGGTTCGAAGCGTAGAATCGGTAGTTTGAGTATTCACTGAGGAAGTTTCTCTGGGCAGTCACTGAAAAAGTCTCCGCACCTGCGTTGCCACTAGCAGGCTTTGACGTTGCAATCGCACTCGAGACGGATTGCTTGGACTCGCCCTATATGGAGTGGTATTCACACGTTATGTACGTACCAGAAAAGCCATTGAGGCGAACGAGACAGCAATCTCGAATAAGGTAGTCGAAAACAGACACTATGTAAACGCTTCATTAACAGGAGTGCTGGTTGGCGGCTCTAACCTTATCAACGAAGTCATGCGGGGTATCTCCTTCAGAAACACCAATTACCTCCGCACAGTTATTTACGTAGCTAAACACGCCGTCATTCCACGCGGAACGTGCATCTCCGATCCGGGCAGTGTGCACGTCCACTGCTGCTGCAGGGACTCCGCGATCGTTCATCGTTGCCAGTCGAGAAATTCCGGCACCATCTTTACCAACACCAGCGTCGAACAACGTCATCCCAGCGATTTCGGTCGGGACGTGTGAACGTTTCTCGCCCGCTAACCGTTCACCGTGACTTCCCGCGATCACTATTGCACCCTCGTGCTTCTCCGTCACCAATCCGATCGAATCGAGTAACCAAACGGGAATGGCACCTCCCGACCGTTTTTCCTCGAACAGTTCGTTCGACACGTCCATCGCTACTTTGTCGACGTCTGCGTCGTTCATCGTCACGACGCAGTCCAGCACGGTTTGACCGATCGAGCAGCCAACGTCTTCTGCAGTGTCGTTGACGTGCCGTATCGAGCCGTGTTTCACCATGTTCACACCGTCACCGATTCGCGCGCTTCGATAGTCGACTGTTGCTGCTGGGCAGTCGAATTCATCGAGATACGGTAACGATTCAATCCCAGCTTCGTCTTTGCCAATGCCAGCATCGTTGAAAATCACCCCGGTCGATCCGAGTTGTGCTGCGTAGCGAGCAGACGAGATACCACCATGACTTCCGGCTATGATTGCTGCTCCGTCGACGTTCTCAGGCTGGGTGATGCTATCGACGATACATATCGATCTGGCCATTTGTATTCTGATGATGAGGAGTATTTGGGGATAAAGGTTCCCGTAAAGAGGGGACGTATAGACAGAAAGGAGAAATGGACGGGATTCTCCCCGATCGGCAATCGTTCTAGTTTAGACGGCGAATCGACACAGAACCCTGCCGAAATTACTGGAGCTACCTGAGCAAAGAACCCGGTGAAAGGTGTGACCTACACTCCACCGGATTCGACAGTTGTTGGACGGATTCGAAGAGCGATTCCCTCCAAGGAGTTGTGCGAGCGCGCTCGCGCAACATCCCTTTTTCAACAAGAGCGGAAGTTCGACGTGGTTGTGGTGTTCTACACGCTATCGTTTGGCTTCTCTGCAGGATCAGACCGCTCCATCCAGGCATTCCTCGACCGCTATATCGAGATGGCTTACTGTGGTGGACTCTCCTACGCAGAATTCCACGAATGGTTCGAACCGGGATTCGTTGTCCTTCTCCGAGAGATTCTCGATGACGCCATCAAGAATTTCGATACCGGACGCGAGGACTTGAACGAACGTCTCGAACGCCTCCGAGACGTCCTCATCGCCGACGCTACCATCCTCTCGCTGTACCAAGACGCCGCCGATGTCTATGCAGCAACCCGTGACGATCAGGCAGGGTTGAAACACCACCTTGCCGTATCGCTCTCGACCGGCCTTCCGACACGGTTTCGGACAACTGATGGGAAAACTCACGAACAGAGCCAGCTACCCACCGACAAGTGGGTAGCTGGCGCCCTCGTCTTGCTCGATCTCAGCATCTACGATTTCTGATTGTTCGACTGTATCGACCAGAATGACAGCTGGTTGGTCTCCCTCGTGGAGGATGAGACGAACTTCGAGATCCTTGAGGAAGTGCGCACGTGGCGGGGCAACAGCATCCCACTCGAAGGGGAGTCACTACAGGCCGTCCTCGACGACCTGCACCGGCAGGAGATTGACGTCCATATCACGCTCTCGTCCGAGTGCAAACGATGGCCGTGCGCAAGCACGACCCGGACGTTTCGCTTGGTTTGCCTGCGCAACGAGGCTGCTGAGGAGTACCATCTCTATTTGGCGAATCTTGGCAGAGAGGAGTACAGCGCGCCCGATATCGCAGAGCTCTATCGGGCGCGCTGGAAAGTCGAACTACTGTTCAAGGAGCTGAAATCGCGGTTCGGTTTAGACGAGGGCAACACGACCGATGCTTACATCATCGAGGCGTTGATCATCATGGCAGTGATCTCGCTGCTGATGAGCAGGATGATCGTTAACGAGCTGCGGTAGCTGGAGACACGACAGCGTGAAGGGGACGCAGACGTTGTCCGCTGGCAGTCGAACGTCATGCGCATCTGATCCAGCTGTACCTAATGCTGCTCTGTTGAATAGATGTTGAGTCACGGTTAAAACGGCTCACATAGTGATTTTATGTTGACGATGGCGAACATCAGAACAATCTCACGGAACTGTAGATACCAGCAGAACGCTCGCACGGCGTCGCCGAGCGAGCGCTTTGTTGTCGAGTACGAGGTTTCGGCCATCCAGCGCTGTGCTGTCGAGAACGTCGCGTGACCAGACTGCGGGTGTTGCTGCGCTGAAACGCGCAGCAACGCCCGCCACACCGACATTTTCAGCCGGTCGAACGGCTTGTAGACCGTGCTGTAGTCGGGGAGTTTCTCTCGATCAAGGCCGAGTACGTCACAAATCTCGGTCAGGTACTTCAATCGATTCGGCGTTTCCCGGTAGCTGTAGCCTTCTTCGAGCCGAAAACAGTGGAGAACGACATGGATCCAGCGGACGAACCCGCCGCTGGCGGGCTCGCCCGCGTACTTCCCCAACGCTTGTTTGGATAGGTCACGGCACTGCTCAACGAAGTCGAGGAGATCGATTTCCATAGGACAGAATCGAATTCCTCGGCTTCATCCTTCTGAGCCAGTGATATCGGCTGATTAGATCGCTATTCAACAGAGCAGATGAGGGGCATCTGTGTGCACAGCAGTTGCCTTCCCATTCTTCTCGAAAAAAGTCCCGATAAGCTACTCCTGTGCTGCGGTTCGTCAGCTAACTAAAGACGGATGATCTTCCGCGTAGTCGCCTGTAACGGAGTTCAGAAGGTACGGTAGTTCTTAATCCATTTACTCCCGTTATTGGCAACGATCCAATCACGTTTTTCCGAAATCTGTCGTTTATGTGTGATAAGATATATAATGGGTGAAAAAAACACTCTTCCATGGGTACGCTTAACCCAAATTTCGAGGGTGAGGCTGTAATCGTAACAGGCGCGACATCGGGGATTGGTAGGGAAATCGCCCTCCGATTCGGCGATGCTGAAGCAGCAGTCATCGTCGCGGACATCGAAAAAGAACCAAAAGACGCTGCTGTCCCGACTCACGAGGTGATCGTAGATGAGGGGGGAACTGCCGAGTTCGTGCAAGCCGACGTCACGGATTGCAGTCAATTGACAGAACTTGTTAACATTGCGCGCGACTACGGTGGCGTAGACGTGATGATCAATAACGCAGGCCTTTTTATCGGCGGATCGATCTTGGAACTCGACCCCGAGGAATTTGACCAGATTCACGCGGTCAACGCCCGCGGTGTGTATTTCGGCACGCAGGTGGCTGCTATCGATATGATCGATCGCGGTGAACCGGGCGTGATACTCAATACGGCATCGATCAGCTCGAACAACGCCCAATTTGATCAGGTGCAGTACGACTCGACCAAGGGCGCAGTGCGGATGATAACTCGGGGCGCGGCGCTCGAGTTGGCCGAGGAGGGAATTCGCGTCAACGCTGTCGCACCGGGACAAATCGGGACGGAGTTCATCGACGGGTGGAGCGAGGAGGCTCCCGAAGCGGCAAAAAACGACGATTTGATCAAACCGGTCCCGCTCGGGAGGGCAGGGACGCCCGAGGATGTCGCCGGTGCGTACCTCTTCCTCGCGAGCGAAGAGGCCGGGTACGTGACTGGCGATCTCGTCTCCGTTGACGGCGGGTGGCAAGTCTTCTGAATGGCCAGCGAGGGGTCATTCCCACTGGCCATTCTGGCTTTCCGAACGTATCAGACGTACCTCCAGCCGCTGTCGCCGAAACAGATGACAAACTTTTAGTAGATCTGCTTGAATCGATTAGTGTGTATGTTCCAAGCACCAGATGAGATTGTTGACCTGAGTAATCCGATCGAAGAAGGGATCCCCACGTGGCCGTCGTTTCCCGGCGTGAAATGTGAACAGACCGACTGGGTGGCTCGAGACGGCTTCACCATGGAGCACGTCGAAATGCGCACGCACACGGCGACCCACATTGACGCTCCGCTACACCTCATCCCGGAAGGACAGACACTCGCGACTTTCCGATCGACTAGTTCATGGGTGAGGGAATCGCCCTCGACCTAACTCCCAAGGACCCCGAAGATCCGATCACTGTAGATGACATCGAACCGTTCGAGGACCAAATTCGAGAAGACGACGTCAGCATGCTCCACACCGCCTGGGATGAGCATTACGGATTGACGCCCGAGTACCTGTTCGAGTTCCCTTACCTGACTGGTAAAGCGGCGCAGTACCTCGCAGACCTTAATCCGAAAGCCGTCGGAACAGAGGGGGCGAGCGTTGGCGGTTGGGACGGGGAAGCCCCCAATCACGGTCCAGCAACGGACGTCCAACTCGACGAGTCACACGTTCCGTTGTTGGAGAACGAGATTATCCCTATCGAGGAAGTGAGGAATCTCGATCAGGTGTTACAATGAGAATCGAGTCGGCGGACCTCGAAGACATGTACGTGAACATCGCGACTAGCGGCGAACCGGCGAGAGCGCGTCTGCCGTTCATCGTCCCCTGACAGCGTCGTCTCAATGTACCATGACGAAGGCCACATTCCGATTAAGATGCTCGGATTCCAGCAAAGTGGCGATGTTAGCGGCGTCAATATGACGATTGGCCTTCCGATCGTTCGAACGTCGGTCGATCACGGGACCGCGTTTTACATCGCAGGCGAAGGGATCGCGTCTGCCCGGAGCATGATAGACGCGATAAAAGTCGCGTCATCGGTTTCGCAATGAAGTGGGGGCGCTCGCTCGCATCGTTTACGGCGACTGGACCATCTGCCTTTAGCCATCTTACTTCCGTGGTCGCTGTGTACAACCACCTGCAACGACCAATCCTCCCGGAACAGCTCGCTACCACCATCCAACCGATTGTTGAGGCTTAGCTAAAGACCAATGATCTCGTCCAGCACCTCGGTGAGGTCGGGAAGGTTTAGTTTTACCATCCCCACTACGGACCGAATCTTTCCATTCCTTTCGCTAAGTTAACGGCGCCTGCGACGCGACCGAAAATGTGATCAAGGGTTGTCGAAGCTCGAATATCGTGCCTCAGGCTGAGTCAGCGATCCGGAGCAAGACCACACACTGGCCGGATGTTGGAGTATCGACTCTGATCGGGGTTGCAGTCCCGCCGGTCCGATAATTCGAGATTTCCTCGCCGTCGTCTCCCTCAATCCACTCTCCGGTCGACACGTCGAGCCACGAGGTCTCCCAGGATCCTTCGATTTCATAGAGATCGAGAATCGCTCTCCCACCCGCTGGGAAGTAAATCACATAGGTGTTGTCACTAACAGTCGCACAATAGCTCTCGTTGGGTTCCCGTTCGATAAGAAGGTCGTTTCGTGGTTGAGTTTTGGTGAGGTCGACTTGCGTTTCGAGCGAACGAATCGTAGAAATTGCCGCTTCCGCTCGCTCGTTCAGTCCGATGCCCCAGTTATTGTCACCGACGAGTCGATGAAACCTCGCCGTTGCACAACCGGTCAAGACCAGTCGGAACAGTCGGTCGACCGCTTCAGTGGCTGTCCCAGCGTGTTGATGGCCACCTTCGGCGCCGTAAACCTTCACATTATTGAATGGTCGCGGACCGACTGCCTCACTGACTGCATGCTTCCAGTGCAGGATGTCGTCCCAGTGCTCTTGCCCTTTCTTTCCCCGGGTATCTTGATTGTGCTGGGAGATTTCGACATAATCGAACTGGTTGGGGTTCCTAAGCACCTTGTCGACCGTATTTCTTGGTGACATCGTCATGTTCGCGACGTAAGCATTCACCCCCTGTTCCGCTGCCTTCGTATGAACCCGGTCAGCCCAGAAGTTCTCCCATGCATCCCCACACCAACCCTCATTACTGATATTATAGATCACGTGTGGGTACTCAAGCGCGTGGGAGAGAACGTTATCGACAAACGGCACTTGGAACGACTTTACGAGTTCGTTATCCTCGCGAATCGTGCTAAAAAAGTCGTCGCGCCCCTTCAGGTGACTGTCCTTGAGCGAGTAATTCACGTTGCGTTCGGGGTTCCAGGGATGATCGTCCCAGCGGTCGCCCCCGAAGTCGTGTTGATCCCACAGCGTCAGTTCGACAATGACGTCCCGCTCGTAGGTGGCTTCGAGGAAGTTGTCGAGGCGGTTCCAGTATTCCTCATTCCACGTCGAGAGGTCATACGTTTCGGACTCGACCTCAGCGAATGCATAGACGCTTGCTTTCTTTTTTCTATCTCCGCCTTGATCATCACTCGAGCGATCGGACATCGTGTTTCTGACGTAGTTTCCACCCACGTCAACGAGTCGGTCGAGGTGTTCGACGAGGCCGCTACCTGCCCACTGAAAGAGACTATCCGTGTCCGTTCCGCCAATGAGGAGTCTCCGCTCGCCATCGTAGTTCCAGTACCACGGGTTCTCAGTGTCAATCGTTATAGGGTCTTTCACAGTACCAACCAATTTTAAGTGTAGTGTTATAAATAATGTGGTTCCCCGATGCTGGCCATCAGTTTCACGCCCCCTACTACGCGCTTGGTTCGCTGTCTAATTGCCAAGCTATCATTCTCCCACCTTAGTCTTCTTCCGCGTTCTGGGGGCTTAGCAGGCTTTCATCCCATCACTACCAGTGATCATGAAAGAACAACCGGTTCGCCGATTTCGATCGACTTGTTGCCCGCAAGCGTAAGTGCGAGAGGCTTCGTTTCGTCGAAATAAGGGTGCAAATCCCTGTGTCGTCCAAGAATCGACAGCTTCGAAAAACGACCTGACTTCTCGAACGTAGGGCAGTGATGGGATGAAAGCCTGCTAAGCCCCCAGAGCACGGAGGAAGACCGGGGTGGCAAAGGCTGACAAATAAACAGCACATCAAGCGCGCGGATTGACGACGAGCTCTACAATCAGCGGTCGATTTACGAGACTGTCAAATCGGTGATCAAGCGCTCGTACGGCTTATCCGTACGAGCGCGGGCATGGTACCATCAATTCCGCGAAATCACGCTCGCCGCCACAGTCTCCAACGTCGAACAAACCGTCAAACATTGAATCCCGTCGCCCTCTGCAGATTCAACAAAGTCGATCAAATGGGTACTCGGACTCGGCAGTTGAAATTACCTTTCGATAGCGACACCGAGGAGTCTATTAGTATGGTAAGATGACCTGAAGCTGTGGCCGCTGAACTACCTAATATACATTTTCGTACGGAAAAAAACTCCTAACTTCACTGACCTCATTTTCCCGTTTATTCCTAATGTCCTTACCAATGGGATCCGAGACTTCTATGTCGAGATTTTCATAGAATGTGGAGTCTACATTCAACGACCGAAATAGTCTATAAAACATCCATTGATTGAAGAATTTTATGTCCGGTTGTTTCTGAGAGTCAAACTCAGAAAATGAGGTAAACCCGTTTTCTAGATATTCCGTCTGATAAGCCTGTACAGTCGTATTTGCTGTTTTCGCATTCATATCTCTCCAAAACTCCCCGTCATGAGAGGTATAGTTGTAATGTGCGAAAACAAAATTAAAGACGTTTTCCCAGATCAGCTGAGCATGTTTGTTATAGAGGTCTCTGAGCCCCGAGTGATTGATATAACGGTGTTCGGAGAGGAGCACTGCCAGTTTTTCCATGAGATAACCGTTGGTAGTCAGTGCTGTGGATTGTAAGGGTTCTACGAATCCCAGCGCATTACCGACGGCGACACAATTTTCTACCCACGCTGATGAGAATTTGCCTGATTCGAACGAATAAGTAGAGAAATCGTTATCAGAAATGTCAATATTTAAATATTTGAGGAATTCATCCTTGGCCTGTCCGTGGCTTATATGCGAAGAAGAATATACATATCCGTGGTCTCGTTTTTCGTAAGTGTCAATCTTCCAAAACCACCCCGCAGTTCCAGAGGTAATAACCGTAGCCGGCACAATATCTTCAAGATCAATATTTTCTCGAGTTACCACTGCAGAATCCAAAGGAATGTCAAAAAACTCAAATTTGTTA
>SKQO01000105.1 GCA_007118975.1 Halobacteriales archaeon
ATCGTTCCCACGTCCATGTCGTCGAATCCCATGCTCGACGGCTCGCGACGCTCCCTCTTCAGTGTGCACGATTCCGTTAACGCCGCACACTCGTCTCTCAGGTGTGCTGTGGGTCCGGGCCGACCACTGGCTCGGTACGATCCCGAACCGCGCTCCCTTCGAGGTATACGAGTCCCGTCTTCTCCGCGTACCGACGGGCTGCACTCGGTGGAAGCGCCTCTCCGGTTTCGTCGTCGAGCATCTCGCACACCACGGTGGCCGGTGGAAGTTCGGCCCACCGGGCGAGGGCGACCGACAGCTCCGTGTGGCCCTCTCTCGTCGCCAGGAGGCCATCGGCCGCGCGCAAGAGATGAACGTGACCGGGGGCTCGAAAACGTGTCTGGAACGGAAAGGAAGCGGGTGCGGCCGCGGCGTCCGCGAGCGCCCGGATAGTTTTGGCCCGATCACGGTCCGTAATGCCCGTACGGGTGTCGCGATGGTTGACGCTAAGCGAGAAGGACGGCCGGTCGTCATAACTCGGCTCGTGGCGGGTGATCGGATGGTCGAGCGCCTGGTGGAGAAACGGCAGCTCGAACGCATCCGCGACGTCATGTGAGAGGGCCACACAGATCAAGCCACCCGCATCGTTGCGAAGCCGGGCCACGTCGGCTGCCGCGACCGCGGCCGCGGGATAACACAGATCCGTTTCACCCTCGCGATCCTCGGCATCATGAATCAGCACCGGCTGCCCGGCACGGAACGCCCGGACCGCAGACTCGACGCCATCACGGTGGTTCACGCCCGATCACCCTCCTCGAGTTCGACGATAAGGGTGCCATCGTCCGCAAGTTCGAGTACGTCGCGGAGTTTGTCCGGGGCAATCAGTTCCAGTTCGTCCTCGTCGTGGTGGGTCCGTTCCGGCACGATGACGTGAACCTCGTCGTATTCACGGCCGTCCTCAGTTACGGCAACTGCCGGATAACAGAACGCGGGACCGTATGTTCGCTGCTCGTCAGACCAGCCATCGATGTGGGTCGACGGTTGCGTTTCCAGGCGGCTCCGGCGACGGACGCTTTCCCCCTCAAGGGTGAGATTGAGCGTTCCGGGATACGGTTCGTACCCGAGGCGCTCGACGAACTGCCGGTGATACCCGTCGAGAGAAATATAGTGGCGACCTTCCCCCATCCCCGTGGTGACAATCCCGCGGAAGGTCAACGGGCTGTCGCCCTCGAACAGCGATCGATATGTCTCGTACTCCTCAAGCAGAACACGTTCGCCGTCCGGAGTGAGTTCGATCGCCTGCCCGTTTGCGAGGAGCTCCCGTTCGATCATGCCAGCCTCGTCTAGCGTCTGCAAGCGCCGGGACGCCGTTTGGTTGGAGACGTTCAGTCGGTCTGCAAGCTCCGAGCAAGAGACGGTGACGGTTCCGCCGAGTGCCCCGGACACCGCGAGCGATTTAAGGACGTGGCGGGGGGCCGGGCCGATATCGGCGGCGAGCTGACCCATGTCTGAGCATTCATTCCACGAGTGTTAAGCATACCGATAATCTCACGCATTCCAAAAATGAGACAATGGTCTCAGCTTGCTTCGTTCCAGAACGGGCTGTCGTGTTTCAGTCGTTCAATCCAGGTATCCTTCTCTCGAGCGAGGAGCGCGACGCGTGAGGCGGGGACTTCTTTCAGTTCCGCGTGCTCGGGCATGTGCTCCTTTACCTCCGCGGCGAACTCGACGACTTGTTCGTGTGCTGGCATCGCATCTCGATCCAGGCGTCCCCGGGAATGACCCACGTGCATATACGCCTTGAGTTCGATAAAATCCGGATCAGCCCGTTGGTAAAATGCGGCATACCAGTCTGGATCATCCATGTTCCACCCGTTGATCAGGGTCGTGCGAAGCACCGTGCGGGTGGTATCTTTCTCGGCGAGGACGTCCATCGTGTCGATGAGGTTCTCCCAGGCGTCGTCGGCGACAGGTCGAACGACGCGGTCGAAGGTATGGCGATCCGCAGCGTCCACGCTGACGTACAGTTGCGTCGGATCACACCGGGCCAAGACCGCCGGATTCGTACCGTTACTCACGAGAAAGGTCGTGATATCACGCGCGTCGAAGGCCGCGATAAGTTCCGGGAGGTAGGGATAGAGCGTCGGTTCCCCGTCGAGACTGATGGCGACGTGGCGCGGTTCCATCGCTTCCTCGAAGCGCTCCCGTGGGACCGCGTCGTTTCCTCCGAATCCGGAGAGCAGTTTTCGCTGGAGCTTGATGGACGCATCGACCACCGCCTCCGGGTCGTCCCATTCGACTTCGTCGAGCTCGTAGGCGTGACCGCGGTGGTCCCGCCAGCAGAACACACAGCGCTCGTTGCACTTGACCACCGGCGTCATTTGGATGCACCGGTGGGACTGGATGCCGTAGAAGACGTTCTTGTAACAGCGGCCTTCCCCCCGAAGAGCGTTGGCGGTCCACCCGCAGGTTTGTGCGGCAGTGTGGTTGACGCTGTGGTAATCCGGGTCGTCTACCTGCTTTGGTGTCCCGGACTCACTCATTGCTCCGATCCCAGCGGGCCGACGATTAAAACGTTGTTCACTCGTGGCCTCACGAGTATCACTCGACCAGCTGGATCTCGTCCTCGCCGTTCGGGACGGCGCACAGGAACGACGCCGCCGTTTCCCCCTCGTTCCGGTACCAGTGGATGGTGCCGGCGGGGATCAGCAGTGAGTCACCCGTCTCGACAGTGTATTCTTCCCCGGCGATGCCGACGACGTACTGGCCCTCGAGGACGTACTGTTCGTGTTCGACCTCATTCGTGTGTTTCGGCACCGTAGCCCCGGCTTTCAACTCGAACCGACGGATCGCAAAGTGTGGCGCCCCGTCAGCCGCGTCGATCAGTATGCCCTTCCGGAGGCCATCCGCGGCCTCGACAGCTTCGTACTCGATATCCTCCGCGCGACGAACGATCGGTTCGGGATACATCGACCGTCGTTTGCGCGCCGACCCAGTTGAGGGCACGGAAACAGTACGCCGGTCAGAAGTCCTAAAGCCGGGCACACGGAACAGCCATCCATGTATCGGGCCCTTCGGGCGGAGGTTGCGGATGTACTGGAGCGAGCCCTAGAGGCCCAGGAGCTGCCGACGGACGACCTCGGAATCGAGGATCCGCCGGGGGGCGTGGACGCGACCCTTGCCTCAAGCGTCGCCTTCCGGCTGGCCGGCACGTTGGGCGAGGCGCCGGCAGCGGTCGCCGCGCAACTCAGCGATGAGATCGACGTCTCGGATGCGACCTACATCGGGGCTGTGACGAACGCCGGTCCGTATCTGAACGTCCACGCAAGCGAAACCTATTACGAGGAAACACTCCTCGCCGGACTGGATCCGACGTACGGCACACTCCCGGATCGGGACGAACGCGTTGTCGTCGAGCATACGAGCGCGAATCCGACAGGACCGGTTCACGTGGGGCGCGCGAGGAACCCGATCATCGGCGACGCCATCGCTCGGGTTCTCTCCGCTGCCGGCTACGAGGTCGAACGACACTACTACGTCAACGACGCAGGCCGGCAAATGGCCGTCTTTACCTGGGCGTACGAGACCTTCGAGGAAGACGACCTCCCGGCGCCGGACCGGGCGAAACCGGACTATGACCTGGTCCGGTACTACCGAGCAGGTAATGACTACCTCGAATCGGAGAACGAGCAAAAAGTTGCGGCAGCCGAGACCGAGATCGAGGCAATCATGCGAGGTCTCGAGTCCGGTGACGAAGCGACCTATCGCCGCGTCTCGCAGGTGGTCGAGCCCGTTCTCGAGGGCATGCGCCAAACCCTGGAACGGCTCCCTGCCCGGTTCGACGAGTTCGTCCGAGAGACGCGATTCATGCGGGACGGCTCGACCGAGGACCTCGTCCAGCGGCTCAAAGCCCTCCCCAACGCCGAACAGGCCGACGGTGCCTGGCAACTAGACCTCGCCGGTCGGGGAATCGACAAAGAGCTGGTGTTCGTTCGATCGGACGACACTTCGCTGTACCCGACGCGGGACATCGCCCACCACGAGTGGAAGCTCCGGAACTTCGATCGCGCCATCACGGTGCTGGGCGAGGACCACGAGCTGCAGGCAAGACAGCTCCGGGCAGCACTCGACCAACTGGGTAATGACGTTTCGCGCTTGCGAGCAGTCCACTATTCATGGGTGAACCTGCCAGGTGGCGAAGGAATGTCGACCCGCCGGGGGACCGGAATCGATCTCGACGACTTGCTCGACGAGGCGATCGACAGAGCCCGACAGGAAGTAGAAGCCAGAATGGACGACCGGCTTCGCGACGATGACCTCGACGAAGGAGACATCGACCGCATCGCCCATCAGGTGGGTATCGGGGCAGTCAGATACGACATCGTCGCAAAACAGGCGAGTAAGGCGATAACCTTCGAGTGGGAGCGAGCCCTCAATTTCGAAGCCCAGAGTGCGCCGTACCTCCAGTACGTTCACGCCAGATGCAGTGGAATCCTGACCGAGGCTGGGCGGGAGCCGGTCGGCAGTCCTGATGCGGACGCCCTGACCCACCCGACAGAACGTGAGCTGCTCGCTGTGATGGCTCGATTTCCGGCGGTCATTGAGGAAGCGGCCGACGATCTCGCCCCCCACGTTGTTGCCACCTACTGTCGCGAACTCGCGGAGACCTTCAACGCGTTCTACCGGGAGTGTCCGGTCGTCTCCTCGGAGGTCTCCGAAGATACTGGCGAGGCCCGGCTCGCCCTAGTGTCTGGGGCCAAACACACCATGGCCAACGCTCTTGACGTGCTCGGCGTCGAAGCACCCGAATCGATGTGATTGTGGGATTGGGTGGTTCAACAACTTCTTAGCCCTTGACCGGGCTAGAACGGGTGATGAGCAGCCTCGAGGGCGAAAGCACCGACCGGCGGAAATACGAGTTCCAGAAGGTCATCGAGGAGCTCACGGAATACGAGGGATCCGGGACCCAGTTGGTGACCATCTACGTACCCCCCGATCGGCAGATCAGCGATGTCGTCGCGCACGTCACACAGGAACACAGCGAGGCGTCGAACATCAAATCGAAATCGACGCGGACAAACGTGCAGGATGCCCTGACCAGCATCAAAGACCGCCTCCGCTACTACGATACGCCACCGGAAAACGGCATGGTACTCTTTAGCGGCGCGATCGACACCGGCGGTGGTCAAACGGAGATGGTCACTCGCGTGCTAGAGGATCCCCCGGAGCCCATTCAATCGTTCCGCTATCACTGCGATTCCGCGTTTCTGACCGAACCGCTCGCGGAAATGCTCACCGACAAGGGCCTCTACGGGCTGGTCGTGCTCGACCGTCGAGAGGCGAACGTCGGGTGGCTGAAAGGAAAACGCATCGAACCGGTCAAAAGTGCGACGTCGCTCGTCCCGGGTAAGCAGCGAAAAGGTGGCCAGTCAGCCCAGCGGTTCGCACGGCTCCGGCTCGAGGCCATCGACAAGTTCTACCAGGAGGTCGCCGGGATGGCGAACGAACTGTTTGTGCCCCGCCGCCACGAGATGGACGGCGTGTTGGTCGGCGGTCCCTCGCCCACCAAGGACGAGTTCCTCGACGGCAGCTACCTCCACCACGAACTCCAGGATCAGGTGCTCGGCAAGTTCGACGTGGCGTATACTGACGAGAGCGGTCTCTATGATCTCGTGGATGCGGCTCAGGATACGTTGGCCGACGCCGAGTTGATGCAGGATAAAACCGATATGGAGGACTTCTTTGAGGAGCTCCACAGCGGGGAGCTGGCAACCTATGGGTTCGAGGAAACACGGCGGAATCTCATCATGGGGTCGGTCGAGCGGCTGTTGCTGAGCGAAGACCTCCGGGCAGACGTGGTCACGTTCGAATGTTCGGACGGGGAGACACAGCACGAATTCGTGGGACGAAACGAAAATCCGGAAGCGCCCACCTGTTCGGATGATTCGACGGCCGAGCAGGCGGACCGCGAGGACGTAATCGATCACCTGATCGACATTGCCGAGGACCGCGGCACCGAGGTCCGGTTTATTTCGTCCGACTTCGAGAAAGGCGAGCAACTGTACAATGCCTTCGGCGGGATCGCCGGCATCCTTCGGTACAGTACGGGCGTGTAAGCCGGCGAAACTACCTGTTCAACAGCTGGGCGAGTTGCGCGCGTCGACGCTTGGGATCGATGGGCGGATCGAATTCGGGAACCGTACTGATTCGATCGAGCGCGAGAAGGGGATCGACGCCCTGCTCGGTCTCGAGGTACTCGACCACCGACTGAATCTCTTCTCGATTGAGCGCAAGGGAAGATAGTAGAGTCAACAGAACTGCTGTCGCCACCGCCGCCTCGGGGTCTTTCGGGAGCGCTTCGCTGACATCTGCGGGTTCCCAATTACGGGTGATCTGTGTTCCCGGGGATGGTTCAACCGTCAAACAGTGCTCACAAACCCGGACAATAGAGGACCCGATTTCGAGGGCGTCGGTGATTGATTCTGGCATTGGGCGGACTACCGTATTGCCCTCACAGAGACCACAGGGAATTCCCGCCGTCATGACGATCGATAGCCCGGTCATCAACCTGAAGCTCACGATGCTGTGGTCATAGTGAGGCTGGACTGCTTGCGGTCCGCGGACTGCACGAGAGAGCACCGTCATGCATGAGTGGGATGGGTTGGCCAGCGTGCCTTGGCCGTCACCGTTGTGAAGGCGGGGTCGAAGCAGTTGCTGTTCGATCCGGACAAAGTATTGGCACCCTGAAAGTGATTCAAAACACCATGATATCCAATAAGAAAACAAATTACAACACTACACGTATGAAGTGAAATATGTTTTACTACATTCAGTCCATATAGATTCATCAATACCGAGAAGGTGTCCGATAGCCCGTAGCAATTTAGCCCCGAAAACTGTTCCCGTCAAACAGCGTGTAACCTGGCAGGTAGTTGCGGTCTCGCTGGTTGTGTTGGAGACGACGAGGGCCCAACGGTAGCCATCCTCGTCGTTGATGTCAGCTTCATCAACGACATTGGCGTGCCAGACGACGACCGCATCAAGGCAGACTACCTGTTGAAGCGAGGCGAATACGTCACCGACGTGAACGTCCGCAAGTTCGTGATGGAAAGATGCCAAAAAAACCGATCTCATCCGGGGCATAACCCGCAAAAAGGGGCACGGGATTTTCGAGCTATCCACAGCCACTGCACCTGCGGGCAACGAAATGCCTGTCACCGAACGAGACCCGAACCGTGTATACAGGAAGGGCCCGAGTCATTTGAGATAAACAACATGATTGATCAAGGTCAATAATAATTAAGCCAGAATGCTACTGTATATCGTGCCGTCGCCATGTCGACCGATATCAGCAACCTGACCGATTGAGAACGACGATCATTGCTGAAGGCGCTCGGCGTTGGTGGGCTCGGATCGATGGCCGGTTGTATCGGAGACGACGAAGAAGCACCAGCCGATGTGACCAGGGATGCAGCCGACCCTGATACTGACATCGACGTCGAAGACATCGATGACGAGCTCGACGCTGAGGACCTAATCGATCCTCGCGATTATTCGATCGAAGGACACACGCTGAGACTTCCGGGAGCGCACAACCCACAGGAAACCTATCTTGCGCCGTGGTGGTGGGTGATCGGCCATCGGTTGGCCCCGGAAGAACATGTGATGGACCGACAAGTCCTGAGCGCCACCAACGAATGGTCAATCTGGGGCCGTTGGCCGCAAGGGGCGTTCTGGGAAGACCCAGGCGAGATATATCCGGTGATTTACGATGACGTAGTCCTGTCGGAAGAATTGATCCGCTTGAAGATCCGGGATGACGTCTACTGGCAGGACGGGGAACCGATCACCGCGAAGGACGGATTGATCAACATCAGCGCGTTCGGGTATACGCCCGGCGCCGCCGGGGACCTGTACTACGGGAGTCAATTGAAGGAGGCCCGGGCGCCAGAGGGGATGGACGGGAAAGTCATCGAGTTGGAAGTCTTGCCCGCGTGGATGGAAGAATCCGACGGGTGGCTCCATCACCAACCTCGATTCCTCTTCAATTACTACATCGGTCCGTACTCACGCTGTGGAGCGGTCCGGAATGGTGTCCCTGCTCACATCGAAGTCGCCGAGGATATGTTCGAGCAAGTCGGGGAGTACGAGACCACGAAGTACGAGATCATGGAGGAACACCCAGAACTCTGGGATGACCTGGAGGGGATGCGAGAACACCGCGAGCAGAACGAATACAACAAGACGAAATTCGACACGTGGTGGCGCGAGAATATGTCTGAAGAGGATCAGTCCCAATCGCGGGGTGAAGGGGCAGTCCCACGGATGACGGAGATTCGGCAGATGGTCTATGGTGAGGGCGAGGATGCCCTCATGGATTACATCGAACTGAGTCGTGATCCTGACTGGTATACCGGGCACGGCCTCTACGAGCTCGACGAGATCGTTGGGACCGAAGGATACCGGCTCCTCCCGAACGAAAATCACCGCAAATACGATGAGCACACCTTCGACGAGGTGTTCATCGAATGAACAGAGGAAGAACACCGCGAACGGGCCGCGGTGATGGCCGAGCATCCGGATTACGCTGATGTCCCGATGAGTCCCGAGATGACGGCGGAACTTCCCGACAGTCGGACACAGCTTACATACCCCGATGGATCTGGTCACGCGGTCTCTCTCAATCACGTCTACTGGCCGGGGGACTCCCCCTTAGTGCGGCAAGCGTTAATGCACGCGACGAATCGCGATAACCTCGCCGAGAATATCCATCCCGATACAGCAGCACCTATCATGACACTGGGGTGGGATCACTGGGGAGCCGGCGAATTCATCGACGAGGAGTGGGTCGATCAACATCTGACGACCTACGAATACGATCTCGATCGAGCGGCAGCGCTGTTGGAGCAAGCTGGATACGAGCGGATCGACGGGTATTGGCACGACGCGAATGGAGAACGTATCGAAGACATCATTGTGCGACCCCGGAGGAAGCCCCAGTCTTCGAGGAGACACTCGCCAATCAGTGGCAAGACTTCGGGATCGACATCTCCGTGCAGGCGATGGACGATACAACCTTCTGGGACCGATGGCAGGGATCGGATGATCCGGAGGAGCCCGGTGACGGGGATTTTGCCGTCGCGAGTGGTCCAAGTGGCGGTGTCGCCGGCTGGTTCCCGAATATCGGTTCGCACTTCTGGGGGATCGGGAGTATTCACAACGCCCGAGCCAGACATTGGTACGGCAAAGAGGCGACCGAGGAGATCATGGCCGAACATTATCGGCCTGATGGATACGGAATCGACTTCGGGTGGGAGTACTTGCAGTTCGAAATTCCACCCGCAGGAGCACCAGAAAGTGACGAACGAGTTCCGTTCGCTGCGACGTGGGCCGATATCCGTGCAACCCGCGATCGATTTGATTTCACCGGGGACAACCAGCCGGTTCAGGAGGGGCTGTATGAGCCTGATAGGTTAAACGTGGATAATCTGTATCAGGCGTTTGCCTGGACGCTCAACTGGCTGCTGGTCGATCTTCCCATGGTCCGGAATTCCGGGGAGATATTCATCAACACGGAAAACTTCATCTGGGGAGATCAACTTCCGAACGTGGACGGAATCAACACGCCCGTCAAGCCTGTCCTCGAACTCTGGGAATGGTTTGGCACCCTCGGCGGACCGCATTATCACGCCGGCAGTAACGTGGTTTGGGCGGACCCGGAGAACCCCAAAGACGGTGCGGAAGCGCGGGAACGGTAACGGTACGAACTTTCTGCGATCCGCACGGATCGGGAGAGCTTACAACTATGCCAGAGCGATAGTCAGGCTTGTCGGAGTGAGGAGAGATCGTTTGCGGAGAGTTTCAATCCGTATGTGAATGATCCACTCCGTTGCACTGCTTACACATACCATAACTATTTTCTAGGACTCGGTGCCGCTATTACACCGAAGCATGGATCCCGACTACAGCGATTTGACAGATTGGCAACGCCGGTCGCTCCTGAAAGTCCTCGGGCCCGCCGCCTTGGGTGTCACGGCGGGATGTATCGGGGATGATTCAGAGGCACCCGACGATGTCCTGGTCGGGGACGAAGCCGATATCGACGACATTGACGTCCCGGACGACGATGACGACGTCGACGTCGGAGGTCTCGTCGATCCACGCGACTACACCATCGAAGGCCAGACGCTCCGATTACCAGGAAGTCATAATCCCCAAGAAACCTACCTCGGTCCACCGGAGTGGTTGGAAGGCGATACGCTCCATTCGGAGACGCTGGACCCCGATTACGAGGCGCTTGACGCCACCAACGAGATGACAGTGTGGGGTCGATGGCCACAGGGCGCGTTCTGGGAAGACCCCGGTGAGTTCGTCCCGCTGCTGTACGAGGATGTCGTCGTCACGGAGGAGTTGATGTCGCTGACGATTCGTGACGACGCCTACTGGCACGACGGTGAGCCCATCACCGCCCGGGATGGACTCCTCACGATCAGTACATACGGGTACACGCCGGATGCGGCGGGAGACCTCTATTACGGGAGTCAACTGAGAGAAGCTCGTGCCCCGGACGGCCTCGACGGGAAGGAAATCGAACTGGAGGTACTGCCGGTCTGGCTCGAAGAATCGGACGGATGGCTCCACCACCAGCCAGGATTTCTGGTCAACTTCTACCTCGGACCTTACTCCCGATGTGGTGGCGTCCGGAACGGAGCACCGGCTCACAAATGGCCCTATAACGAAATCTTCGAGCAGGTATGGGAGTACGAGACCACGAAGTACGAAATTATGGAGGAGCATCCCGAACTCTGGGATGACGCCGCGACGATGCGCCAACATCGGGAGGAACACGAATACGATGAAACACTCTTCGACACGTGGTGGCGCGATAACATGCCCGAGGAGGATCAATCCGAGCGCCGGGGCGAAGGCGCGGTCCCCCGGATGACCGAAATCTTCGAGGATCTCATCGACTACGACGAGGACACACATATCGAGGTGTTAGAGCAGACCACGGATCCGGATTGGTACGTCGGACACGGGTTGTACGAACTCAACGAAGTCGTCGGGACGGAAGGTTACAGTCTCGTTCCGAACGAAAACCACCGGCTGTACGACGAACACACCTTCGACGAGGTGTTCATCGAGTGGACCGAGGAAGACCACCGCTTGCAAGCAGGAATCATGGCCGAACACCTCGATTACGGCCAGATTACCATGGGGCCGGAAACGACTGCGGAACTCCCGGATTCCGTGTCACAGATCACGTTCCCGGATCCGACCGGCTTCGTGGTGTCATTAAACCACGCCTACTGGCCTGGGGACTCCGTGTGGGTTCGACAGGCATTGATGCACGCCACCGACCGAGAGAACATCGCGGAAAATATTCATCCGGATGCCGCCGGCGCGATCATGACTCCCGGGCTCGACAACTGGGGTGCTGGGGAGTACATGGATATAGACTGGGCCGAGGAAAACCTCACGAGGTACGAGTACGATCTCGATCGAGCCACGGAACTCATGGAACGTGCAGGGTACGAACGCATCGACGATGTCTGGCACGACGCCGACGGGAATCCTGTTGAGGATATCATCGCCACCACGGAAGACGCACCGATCTTCGAGGAGACGCTCAGCAATCAGTGGCAGGACTTCGGGCTCGACACCAGTACCCAGACGTTCGACGAAACGACGTTCTCGGACCGTTGGGAGGGCCAGCGGGACCCCGAGGAACCAATCGATGGGGACTTCGCGCTTTCGAACAGCGGTAGTCCCAGCTCGACCCTAGCGGGCTGGTTGCCAGATATTGGCAACACGATCGTCAGCGGGATTACATTCCTTCACAACTTCAGAGCACGCCACTGGTACGGCAAGGAAGCCACTGAAGAGATTTCTGCAGAAGAATACCGACCGGACGGATATGGTCGCGACTTCGGTTGGGAGTACCTCACGATCGAGTTGCCACCAGCAGGCGAGCCCGAAAGCGACGAGCGAATCCCCTATGCGATGTCCTGGGCCAACCAGCGGGCACAGCGTGACGTGTTCGACTTCACCGGGGACAATCAGCCCGTTGAAGAGGGCCTCTATGAGCCCAATCGAATGAACGTGAGCAACATCTACGAAGCAAACGCCTGGGCGCTAAACTGGTATCTCTTCGATCTCCCGATGGTTCGAAACTCCGGCCAGCAGTTCGTGAATACCGAGAATTTCCTGTGGGGAGAGGACATTCCCCAAGTTGACGGGATTGAGACGAACGTCGACGCCATTCAGGATCTGTGGGAGTGGTTCGGTTCCATCGGTGGCCCGTTCTACTACCCGAGTTCCAATCTCGTATGGGGTAATCCACAGTCCCCGGACGACGACGGGGAAGTTCGGGAGTCCTAGTTTTCCACCTGACTGATCGCACCTTGGTCGCCGCTTGACCAATGATCGATCGTCATACGTATTAAACAGCAACCGTTGGGAACATCAGCTCCCTCGAATGGACCGTTCGTTCACAAATCAGTGTAAGAATATAGAGTGTATTAAAACTGTGAACAAATCCCAAAACCTTTATTGAGCCCGTATTTGTCGGTCTTGTTGGCTGCATGGCAACACACACCACAGACCTGACAGAGTGGGAACGCCGATCGTTGCTAAAGGCACTCGGGCCGGTGGGGGTTGGCGGACTTGCCGGCTGTATTGGAGACGACGACGAAGCTCCCGACGATGTCATCGTTGGAGATACCGCCGATATCGAGGACATTGATGTTCCGGATGATGACGACCGCGTCGACGCGGAAAACCTGATTGATCCGAGAGATTACACGATAGAGGGGCAGACGCTCCGTCTCCCGGGATCCTACAATCCAGAAGAGACATACTTAGCACCTCACGAGTGGATCCACGGTCATCGGGTCTGGCCCGAAGAGCACAGTGCCGATTACGATGTGATGGACGCGACGAACGAGTGGTCGGTGCTCGGACTATGGCCGCAAAGTGCCTTTTGGGAGGATCCCGGCGAATTTTATCCCGTAATCTATGAGGACGTGCTGGTCTCCGAAGAACTCCTCCGGTTGGAAATTGCCGATGATGCCACCTGGCAGGACGGGGAACCGATCACAGCCAGGGACGGACTCATCACAATCAGCACCTACGGGTATACCCCTGATGCTGCCGCTGATTTGTACTACGGGAGCCAGTTGCGGCAGGCAAAAACACCTGATGGACTTGACGGCAAAGTCATTGAGTTGGAGGTCCTTCCAGCGTGGCTGGAGGAGTCAGACGGCTGGCTCCATCATCAACCGGGCTTTCTTTTGAATTTCTATCTAGGACCGTACTCGAGATGTGGCGGCGTCCGAAACGGTGCGCCATCTCACATTGACCCCTACGACGAATTGTTTGAGCGGATGTGGGAGTACGAGACCACGAAATACGAGATCATGGAGGAACATCCCGAACTCTGGGACGACCCTGAGGCTATGCGAGAACACCGTGAGCAACACGAACACGACGAAACGCTCTTTGATACGTGGTGGCGGGAGAACATGCCGGAGGAGGATCAATCGCTCTCTCGAGGGGAGGGGGCAGTTCCACGCATGACCGAGATCCTCGTAAAGGGGGAAGAAGGAAGACAGGAAGGAATAATGGAGATGAGCGAGTTCATCGAACTCACTCGTGATCCCGATTGGTATACGGGTCACGGGCTATACGAACTCGACGAGATCATGGGCACCGAAGGGTATCGACTGGTCGTTGACGAGGATCACCGATTCTACGACGAACATACGTTCGACGAAATATTCATCGAGTGGACTGAGGAGGATCATCGAGAGCGAGCCGCGGTGATGGCAGAGCACCTCGATTACGGCGACGTTACGATGAGCCCTGAGATGACGGCCGAACTCCCGGACAGCGTCTCCCAGCTCACCTACCCTGATGGTTCTGGCCATGCGATTTCACTGAATCATGCGTACTGGCCGGGAGATTCACCGTTAGTCCGACAGGCGTTAATGCACGCCACAAATCGCAAGCACGTTGCAGATAACATTCACCCGGATACGGCCGCTCCCATCATGACTCCTGGCTGGGATCACTGGGGTGCAGCCGAATTCATCGACGAAGAATGGGCAGAGAATCATCTGACGACCTACGAATACAATCTCGACCGAGCTGCAGAACTAATGGAAGAAGCCGGGTACGAACGCATCGATGGGTACTGGCACGATGCGGCGGGCAACCGGATCGAAGATATCATCGCGACAAGCGAAGAAGCGCCAGTCTTTGAGGAAACAATCGCCGATCAGTGGCAAGAGTTTGGCATCGATATATCCGTGCAAGCCATGGACGATGCAACGTTCACGGAGCGGTGGCAGGGCCCACGGGATCCCGAGGAACCCGGGGACGGAGAGTATGCCGTCTACAGTGGTCCGAGTAACTCGTTAGCGGGTTGGTTCCCGAATATCGGCACGCACTTCTGGATAGGTGGAATGGATACCGTTCGCGGCCGCCATTGGTACGGAACAGAGGCCACCGAAGAGCGGTTAGCGGCGGCCGCGCGTCCGGACGGGTACACGATCGACTTTGGATGGGACCTCCTCACGTTTGAGGTGCCTCCAGCCGGTCAACCGGAAAGCGATGAACGGGTCCCGTTTGCGGCATCGTGGGCTGATATCCGGGCTACCCGGGATCGATTTGATTTTACCGGGGACAATCAACCAGTCCAAGAAGGTCTGTACGAACCCGACCGGATGAATGTAGACAACCTCTATGAGGCGCACGCCTGGACGATCAATTGGCTCCTCGTCGATCTACCGATGGTACGGAACTCTGGCCAACTCTTCGTGAACACGGAAAACTTTCTCTGGGGCGAACAGGTCCCAGACATACATGGCCTGCATGCACCGATTGATGCAACCCATGATCTATGGGAGTATTTCGGCGTCCTTGGCGGGCCCCATTATTACGCACCGACCAATATGGTCTGGTCGAATCCAGAGCATCCGAAAGATGGAGCCGAACTTCGGGGAACGTGAGAAGGCGGAATTAGACGCCAAGTCGGCTGATTTGCCGGTTCGTGTTTTGATATAGTGTCTGTGTTGCAGGGGCACCAATACCGGAAGACGTAGGGACGCCCACTGAACACGCCCAGTAGGTGTTGTTTCGTCAGGTCTGAAAAAACGCAAGGAGAATGTTTCCTCACATGCGGTGATGTTTCGTTTCCAAGCCCTGCCATCTCAGCCAACCTCCCAGCAATCCAGTCGATTCGCGCCTCCCGAAGAGTGGTCTCGACGACCTTGGGATCGTTCGATCCCACCACTAATCGCCCGACGGTACGCCTCGAGCCCTGCAAAGACCGGGATAGCCGGGACACTGATATCCAGCTCGATCGGTTCCTCAAGAAGCTCGCGGGTCTGTTTCACCCACGTAAACCAACCACGTCAACCTCGCAGTCGGTTTCAGGGCGGGCAACCCAAGACACTACTGCCTACTGCGATGACGGACAAAATGACCAACACCTCGGGAAAAGGAAGGGAAGGGGGTGAAATAGCTGGCGTTTCGGTTTCCGTTCCTGGGATGGATGAAGTTGGGACGCGCCGCTGTGGTGGCTGTCTCACCTCGTGGTACTCACGGAGTCGGGAACGCTCTACTGCCGGTGACAAGCGGGATATGGTCCTTTCTCAGGGCTAACATCGAAATTGCCACCGCCTTCTTGCGATCCTTGCCGGAGTCGAACCGCACTGATACACGAGACGTTTCGACAGTTAAACCGCGTAGACGCCGACGCTGTCGGTCGTCCTAACGCCCATGCACGAGCACTTATATAGCCGACCTATCAACCTGGGGCCGTCTTAGCACACCGATGCTCGAGACCGCCTCTTGTAAACACCGGCGGCGTTTACACGCGAACGTCCCGACAGCGTTACCGGTCACATGTCGGGTTTGGATCCGTCTGCCATCTGCTCCTCGCAGGTACGTGTCTATCTCACCAGGACATGCAATGAAGCGCTTCTCCTCAAACCCCAAGGTATTCCTACGCACACTCTGCCAATCATTTCTTGCGAACGGTCGAAAATCGGGAGACGACGGTCATATCCGCACGATTACTGGATGGCATTGTTGAAAGCATCGTTCCCTGGCCCCGCCAACGATCCTCATCAGTCTCCTGGTCGCCGGATTCGTCTGCATCCTCTTCACGTAGGGCGTCCAGGCGTTCTCTAAACTCGTCGATGCCATCCTGGATGGTCGTTCGAAGTTGCTCTACGGGTTCGAGCGGTTCATCGCCTCTCTCCGTTTCGGGTTGATCACTCGATACTGAGGATTCTTCGGCAAGACCGAGCAACTCCCGGTATGTTTCTATTTGCCCGCTACGTTCCAATCCGTCCCCGCTGTCCATCTTGGCGAGCGCGAGCAACTTTCGCAGGGTAACAACTGTCATGCGGTCACTCTTGGCGATCGCCGCCGGAATCGTCTCGACACTGTCCGAGGCGTCATCTTCGGCGGTGATGGCATTGATCAAGGCTCGCGGGTGGGTCTCGGAGACGAGTTCCGCCGCATCGGAGGCAAGACCCTCGAGCGATGACGTGTCGTCTTCCTCGAGGGAATCGATTCGTTCGTCGGCTTCGGCCAGGAGTTCGGCGATTTGATCGTGCAACTCATCAAGATCTGTGTCTTGATCTGTCGTCACTCCGGGCTCCCCTCCGAAAACTCCGCTGTAATTCGTTTTACCAACTCATCCCGACTGAGGTTTGCTTGCACACCGACCTCTTTTGCGAGGCCCTGCAGGCTGCGGTACGACATCACGTCCATGAGCTCCTTGTAGGTTTCTTCCCGCATCGATTGGAGGTCGTCACTGGAGACGTCCGGGCCGTCCGCCGCGTCCTCCTCGGTTTCCTCATCGGTGGCATCGGCCGTCTCCTGCTCATCAGTTGACGTAGAACGCTCCTCGCCGGGTGTGGCAATATCAATGACATCCTCAGCCGCTTCACCGACGGAGAGTGACTCGCCGAGCTCTATCGCTCGAGAGATGACCGTGGAGAAATTGATGCTCGCGATTACGTCGCTGAGTACATCTCGTACCCGTTTGGCGGCATTACGAATGATCGTCCGTGGATGTTTTCGCTCACGCAGATCGGCTGCGACAGTTGCGCCGACCTCTCCGCCGATCTGGGCACCGAGTTCCCGACCTACTCGGCGCCCGAGATCTTGCCCTGCGGACTGGGCAGTTTGCTCCCCTTCCATCATCGATTCGATCTCATCGGTCGCGAGTGCCTTCGCGAGCGAACCAGTGACAGGTGATCCTTCTAACTCGTCACTCATATGTTCACCATCCCACCGCTCTCGCCTTCTCGTCTAGTGTAGACGGTTTCATCATCGATTCACCGGTCGGTTATTCATCATCGGAGCTTTCGGAGTCATCACTGTCCCCGCCGTTTTGCTGGTCGGAATCATCCGATTGGTCCTCATCCGTACCGTCTTCCTCATCGTCTTCACCGCTCTCCCCGGACTCCTCATCCGACTCGCGGTCGGGCTTGCCCCTCTCTAACAGCGCTGGGAACACGATCGCCCCGAGTTTCGCACCGATGATCTCGCCGATCGCCCGACCAATGACCTCGCCGAGTTTACGGCCAATGGATTCGGCGAGCGAGGAATCATCCTCGAACTCGATCCCTTCGAGCACCGTCCCTTCAAACAGCTCTTCGAAGTCTATATTCTCGACGATCCGGTCGGTGTCGATCGCGGAGGTGAGGCCGGAGCTTTCGTCACTCATTCGTCTGACCCCGAATCGTTGCTCGCTTCTTCGTCCTGCTCAGGGGACTCCTCGGAATCGTCGAGCAACTGCGTGAGGACTTCGGTGACGACCTGACTGATTAGTTCCTCGATCGGAAGGTCGGCCAGGGTATCATCGATCGCGTTCCGGGCACGTTCGATACCACCGCCGATCATCGATCCATCTTCGTCGGTCTCCTCTCCGTCACCCATTCCGGGAAGCGCTCCCAAGAGCTGACTCACGCCCTGTTGGATCCCCCCACCCAATCCTTTATCGACCAACCCAGCGACTGAGGATAAGAGGTTGCCAAGCAAATTTCCGCTACCCGGTACGGCTTGTATGTCGAGGACAACCTCGTTGAGATCGATCTCAAGGCCGAGCAGATCGATGAAGAGTCCTTGCAGATCAAGGAATAGAACGTTGGTTCCGGATTCATCGTCCTCTTCTGCTTCCTCGTCTTCTTTGTCCTCATCGCTATCTTCCCCGTCTGTGTTCTCCTCTTCAGCTTCGTCCTCACCCGACTCTTCGGGCTCCTCGTCGTCTCCCTCATCAGGGGTTTCCTCTTCAGCTTCACCCCCATCCGACTCTTCGGGCTCCTCGTCATCTCCATCATCAGGGGTTTCCTCTTCAGCTTCACCCCCATCCGACTCTTCAGGGTCCTCCCCACCATCAGTGAGGAAAACATTCCCGGGGCTCCTCGCCGTTGGTCCGTTGTTTCCCATAGGCGCGCCACGGCAAGAGGAACCTTCGGCACCCGCCCTGCAAATGCCAGGCTCTTATCACACCCCTGATATCCCTCACAACTGCAGATATTCGAGGGTGATGGCCCGCGTGTCGGTGGTGTTGGCCTCGGTTTCCGGACTTCCAGAAAAGGACCTGGTCAGGCCGTTCGAAGCGTCTCCTCCGGCAACAAGGAGCCGAGTGGCGAATCAGCGAGTACCAAAGATCAGCCTAGGAGTGTGAACCGGTGCTTCCCGAAACTGCAATGCGAGAAGGGGAGACTATCGGAAGCGCTCCGGGAGTGGTGACGAGCACGGATCGACCGAAGCGGGACTGATTCATGATAAGCACTGTTCGAGGCACACAAGAGCACCCGATACACCCCTACGCAAGGTGGAGAGACGTTCGGCGACGGACTCTCAGGTACCGCCCGTTGACCCACGATTACGTGTTCCTTCGGTGTCCCATTCCTCGAAATAGCCATATCTCGTCATCGTTGCCATCCCCGCGACCGCAGCTCTGAGTCGAACCCCAACAAGTGCTACGTCGGCAACCCTGATTACTACGTCCGCTTCCACAACGACGCCCTCCCGGAGTATCACATCCACCAAATCGACCGCGGCGTCGTCGGACCTTGTGGGCCTCATTGGTCTTGGCCAATCGTGGGTGCGAAGGAGTACGGCGGCCACGGACCGGTGAATCTCACCGCAAGTCCCGGCTTCGAGGTGATAGTATCAAGGTACTCGCCAATGTTCGCTTCGTGTTGCGTCGAGGCGAGGATAGCAGTCATGTGTCGCGCCTCGTCGCTACCGGATTGGCGATCCGTGAGCGCTGGCGCCCTCGATCGATCGACCGAATGCACCTCCTGGACCAGCTCGGCTAGCCGTTCTTGTAGGTTGCAGATGACGTCCTGGCGACGCCTTTCTGCCAGACGTGCCTGGCGTCGCTCGTACTCCTTCTGTAGGAGATGCGCCTTTCCCGCGGACGTGTTATCCCGCTGTTCCCGGATCGCCGCCAGTCGCTCGTTATCTTCCACTTCGTCGTTCTGTCGCTCGAGGTTCCACACCAGCTCGATTCGATATTCCCACAGGCCCTCGAGTTCGTTGAGAGCGTTCAAGAGCGTGCTCGACTCCTCGGCAAGCCAGTCTCGGACCTTATTGTCGTCGCCTGTGAGGACGGTGTCGAACCGGAACGGCAAGGGTGTCCCGAACACCTGGCCCGCTTCATCGACGACCGTCTGGTGTTGCAAAAGCCATTCTTTCACCGTCTCTGGACGATCCGAATCGAACTGGCACTCACAATGCTGAACCACCGCACCCACCCGCTCCTCCGAGACGAGATACGGGCGGCCACCGTCGACGCCACGAGCGAATTGGTTCGTGCGCCTATCCTCACCATCGAGCCCGACCAGACAGTATAAGTAGCGACCGTCGTCGAACGACGCTCTCCCGGACGGGTGATCTGACGTTTCACTCATCGTCAAAGACCGTGGGTGTCCCATGTGCGTTCCCGTCGACATCGGCCGGGCGGACGAGATCGTTCACGACATCGTCGAGCTGGGCCCGGAAATCATCGACCGTGTTGGTGATGTCGACGTCGTCTTTGAGCCGTTCCATCTCGGATTCGATCGCTGCGAACTGTGCGCCCACCCGTTCTATTTGCTCCTCGGAGAGCTGTCCCGACTTCATCCGACGAATCGCCTCACGCTCCATCGTTTCGACGAGCAACTCGATTACGGCGACGACGAGGGCAACCAAACCAGCCCCTGCGTCCTCGCCGTTCAGCTCAAGTTCGTTCATTGGTCCTGATCTCCGTCGAGACCTGCCTCCTCCGGAACCGGTCGTCCCGAGGGATGATCCGGCGTGTCCTGGTCGGTTTCACCTTCGTCGTTTTCGCGAACGGAGTCGTCATCATCTCCATCAGCGGCGGCCAACGATGACCGGCCGCTCGCGGCAGCTTCTACGCGTTCCATATCCGTTCCCTCGGGGAATTCCAGGCCGTATTTCGCCGCTGTTTCGAATGACGCTATCGCCGCGCGGACCTGGATCCCGAGCAGTTCCGTCTCGCCGATCGTCACCACGATATCCGCATTGACGACCACGCCCTTGTCGAGGAGCATCTCGACCATGTCCGCCAGATCACGTTGGGACCGCACCGCGCCGGGGTTACTCATGATCATCACCTCCCTCGGACTCGAACCGCGAGCCATAGATCCGGCGTCGATTGGGTGCGGCGGAATGACGTGTGTCCTTCGGCACAGTGGAGAATCTGGCCGCCCCGATCGGTTGCCCATCGATCGATGGAAGTGTCGAGACAGCGGTGGGGTTACGAGAACGATACCGTCGACGGTCCTGAAACCGCTCGGCGTTCTCCTCGCGAATAGCCTTGAACCGCTGGCGTGCTTCGAGGAGTTTCTCCCGAAACGTCCCCGTTGCCTCGTGAACCCGTGATTGGATCTCGCTTTCGATCAGTTCCGAATCGATTTCGTGGAGCTCCACATCGGCTCCCATGACATTTACATCGCTATCGCCCCCCACGCCATCATCATCTTCGCCGACAACATCTTCGAGCTCGTCGTCGAGCTCCTGTTTCTCGCGCCACAGTTGGCCGGCATCAATGGTGTCCCACAGTTCTGTCAGGTCTACGAGCGAGAGGAGTTTCCCGAGAGTAACCGCTTCCTCCGAGTCCTCCCGAGCTGCATGGAGGACGTCGTCGGGCTCGAATGCGGCTGGCACATCGTTCCATTCGATTACCTCGACGAGTTCGGTCATTTCGACCGTGTGGACGATATCCTCGAGTTCGTCCACGATGTCTTCCAGATCGTCCAGGAACTCGATCACGGGTGTATCTTCCTCGTCGTCCGCTTTGGGGGCGACGGCTTCCACGATGTCCTGGACCCGGTCGACCAACCGGTCGAGCTGTTCGTCGATATCGACGGTGTCAGTGGTCTCAGGCATGAGTGAGCTCCACGGCCAGGATACCGTTATTCAAGGTGACGTCGGCGATGTCCCATTCGCTGTCGTCGAGCGGTATGTCTCCGATGTGCTCGCCACTCACTTGGATAACAAGCCTGTTCTTTCCACCGGCGAGTTCGATGTCGATCTCATCTTCGTTCTGCGTGAGCGGACTCAAGTCGGCTACCACCGTCACGCCGGTGTCGGTCTCTCGCGTAGTGATACCGTGAGGCGATTCCCCGCGTTCAGATGGGGTAGGCGGGCGGCACGGACCGTCCAGGCCCCTGACGGAGATCGCGTAATCGATATCCCCGCCCCTCCCGCTCCATCGACCTGTTCGGACGGCGGCGTCATGGTCTTCCAATTCAGCCAGCAGATCGAGCAACGTCTCGATGAGGTTCGGGCGACGATCGTCGGCCGTCATTCTATCACCCGCGCTCGTCCGCGAAGGTGCTCGTGAGCCTCCTGGGCTTCCTGCAGCTGTGCTTCGAGTTGGGATTTCCGTAGTTCGTATTCCTCCTGGGAGCGTTCTCCCAATTCGAACAAAAGGCGGTTTTCTTTCAGTTCGTCCTGGATATCCTCGAGATTGTACAGTTCCCGGATCGCCATATCGTGGATAATCTCGAGGAATCCGACAAACGGCCTGATTAACAGATCATCGATGAGGAACGTCATTGGCTAGCTCCGATCTGAATGTCCACGAAGTTGTAGGGTGGCCACGGACCCGAGTACTGGATCGTTACGTCTTCGTGGCGATCGCGGAGCCGATCGATCCCTGCATCGAGGGCTTCCCGGTTTGATCGTTCGACGAGATACGATCGGTTTATCAGTAGCCGATCGCTGAACATGCGGTTTTGGGCCACAGTCTCACTCGATCGATCTAGCTCGTCTTCGACCGAAGCGACGATAGCTGCGCGGTCGACCGAGGCATCCGAATGGGCAATGATTTTGACACCCAGTTCGATCATCCCCTCGGTCTGTTCGAGCGCCTGGACGAATGCCCGACGTCCGTGCCGAAGCACATTCTCGATGGTGTTTTTGGTCTCGAACACCATCCCGAACTGCATTGGGACGACCGTCCCGTCGCAGCCCTGATCCATCGCCTGTTTGAGGACTTGGTTGTGTGCGCGAACGTTCGCCTCAGATCGGTCGGGATTCATGGTCTCGATCTCGGACACCAAGGCGGCGATCTGCTGATGTTCGACTGCTGTTACCTCCTCGGCGCCAGCGACACCGCTCACGTCCATCCTGAGCGGTTCGGCTTCGACAATGCCGTAGACGTACCACTTCGTCTCGTTCATTTACTGACCAACTCAAGTACCGAGAATTGGTCGGGATGTGGATAGTCGTGCGGCCGGCATACGCAAGGTGACTTTCCACGACCGGCCCACAGTATTGCCTCGACCGCGAACCGCGCTGCTATCCACTCGTGACCCCTGCTTGAGGCCGCCGGGAGAGTGACTTGCGTATTCAAGCATCAAGTATCTACGACGTGGGACGCGAGCAATGGTTACAATGGCAAGACCGGAGTCCTCGAGTCTCGCGGAAGTTCTCGATCGAATTCTCGACAAGGGTATCGTCATCGACGTCTGGGCACGCGTCTCCGTCGTGGGGATCGAAATCCTGACAGTCGAAGCACGGGTTGTTGCGGCATCCGTCGACACGTTCCTACATTACGCACAAGCGATCTCGCAGGTGGAAAAAGCGATGGAAAGCGACGATATCGCCGATCTTCAGGAGTTAGACCTCGCGATGCCGACACGCCCTCCGGACTACGAATCGGCCCCGACGAGCTCCTGAGTCGTGCACTCCAGATACCAGAGAGGAAACGAGCATATGAGCGATTCAGAAATTCAGATGTGTCGCGCGAAAACGACCGACGGGGAGCGGTGTTCGCGACCGGCACGGGAGAACGGGTTCTGTCACCAGCACGACCAAAATGATCCCGTCGTCGACGAGAACGAGGGTCAAAACGAAAAACAATCGGGAGACGATGAATCGGATCAGACGGCTAGCAGTGAAAACGTGTTGCGGATTGACGAATCTGGGGCCAGCGTCATTCGGAAGTCGTTGCAAGAGATCATTCCCGATCTGATCGGCCGGGACCTCGACGCCGTGATCGAGATCACCGACGATGAGAACGGTTGGCAGAGCGTCGTCGAGATCATCGAACGATCGGCGGTGCCCGATACGCAAGACATCATCGGCAAGTACGAGGTCCACATCAACGGCGACGGCTCGATCACCGGGTACCGACGTCTCGAGCGATATCGCCGCGGCGACATGGGCTCGGACGATTCTTTCGAGTAGCAACCTTGTATGCTGTCGCCCAGCGGTCTACGTGAACTGGCGGCAGTCAACGCCCGAGTGAGGGGACCCTCTCAGACGAACTGATACCCGGAACAAATCATTTATACCATGTTTTGACTCAGGTGCACCTGTCAGCATGGTGGCACGGTGTCGTTTCGGGGACGACGGGTGTCAAGCGACGGGAGGTACAACGCATTCGAGGTTGGGGAGGAATAGTATGGTCTCCCGAACGGCGGACCGGCGATGTCGCCAACGCGTGCCGATCGCGGCGGAGAGATTGTCCCCATGATAGAACGACCCAACGTTGAGGAATGAGGAGCCCGGAGACGTACACCCACTCGATAGGGGCAGTCTCCAGAACCCGTCAGGCCGATTCCGGCGATGATCGTGCACGGGGCTGTACGATAGAACGGAGCTTTGCGGGTGGAAACGGGCGACTGCGTCCTATACACGTTGCGGACGCAAGCCGTGGACTTTCGAGGATACCGTTGCAAGAATACGTCGTGATTCTCAGTCGATTGAATACACTCCAGACGCGAGAGGTAACGGAGTTGGCCGGGACAGTCGTCCAGCAACTCCTCAAGGATCCGGTCAGGGAAGCGGTCCGAGAAGCGCTCGTTGCGGAGTTATCAGAATCCGATATCGAGATGACATCGGCATCAACGGAAGAACCGACGGATGGTCGGAGCTGGGCCCGCCCACTTGTGGTGATGTCCCTGGTGAGTGTGGGAATCCTGGGAGTACTCGTTCTCCGCCGATATCAACGAGACGAAAAAGCGGACGAGGAAGCATCCGTCAATTGGGCAGAAAATGAGACCGAAGACGAGGAACACGTACCAGAATACGGAAAACCCGATGATGCGCGTGATGACCCCGAAAGCGAGGACGAAGCGGAACCGGATCACCTCCCCTAAGGTCCGGATAACGAGGGGAAAAACGGAGGAGCTGAAATCATCTCCCGTCCGACCGTCGAGACACCCGCAGCTGCGATAGCATCGTTCGGGATAGGGTCAGCATAGCGTTCACTTCGGACTGGGTAAGTATCGTTGAAGGGACTATAGATCCGAGTCCGAGTGCTTCACTCGATTTGAGGGGCAAGCACGTACTTCACCAGGGCGCCGTGACCGCGGCGCATCCGTTCTGAAAGTGCCTGGTGAGAGACACCGATTTCTCCCGCCAGATCGATCAACGACGCCTCGCGAGGCACTTTATAATATCCCGATTCGTACGCCTCCCGAATCGTCTCCAGTTGAAGCCCGGTGATACTTCCTTTCCGATCCCTGAGAGGTGCATTCAGCGACGACATTGCCTCGAGGTTTAGATCGATGCTGTGAGATTCGCAGACATCGAATGTCCTCCGGATCGCGTCGTGTTCAGGGAATATTAACCGAAACCACCAGCCACGGGGGGCGCCGCGGGCTTCGAGAACTGTTGCTCCCTGGACCAGAAAACATCGGAAGGTAATCCGCACTTCGGGTGCCCATTCCACTCTGAATAAGGCATGCTCCTCCGTCGTACCCAGCTCCTCGACCCGGTCCGTGGACGGGTCATTCGTCAATACCCGCTGAAGATCTCGCTCTCCAGGAGCGGACGCCCGGAGGTATGGGAACGGATCCTCCGCCAACTGTGTAGAACCCGTCCCGACAGTCGGGACAATCTCTACGCCAAGGTTGGGGACCTTCTCGAGCGACTCGTCCAAGGCCAGTTTATTGGACGAAAGATGGGCTTCGACGGCTGCACTCATATGCTTATAGCACCTTCATTGCCAGATAGATATTATCAGTCTAAGCCCCGGATAGAATCCCGCTATCCGCGGAATTGACCATTGCGAGAGCACAACACCGGCGCGAAAGAGGATCGATCCGTCGGCGTGGACGAAGAATCCGGCTTCCCGTACATTCGAGACGCTGGCAGGCGTCGTGCCAATTAGTACAAGCAAGATCGATCAGCGTGTCGCCTCGTTGTAGGATCTCCGTGGCCCGAGCCCCCACCCTTGAGTACGAGTGTCAATCGCGATCGTTTGCCGGGGACGCTCGTCTGAAATCGGGCGTCGGTGTCTGACGTGCGCGTGTGACGGATCCCGGCATTCCCTGAGCCTTGTTGGTACCGCGAGCTGGCGTTAACGCCCGTTGGTGATATATCGACAAGAGCGAACTTGCCCACCAATATACTGATGGGCCGGAACAGTGCAATCCTGATTGAATCTGAGAAACACAAACGGCCCAGATTTCCATCGACTCGGCAAAATTCAATTCTAGAGAGATGTTATTGGAACGACCGATTCTCAATCGGTCGAAATAGTGGGGGCATCACCATCCGAATACAACGAGCTATTTGTGGACGTAGTTCGGAAAGGATGCATCACATATTTTATCGGTAAAGTCATTCTTTCTGCTTGTGGTCGAGACTCTTCTGTTGCTCGGCGTCGTTGCGTCGATATTTGTCGGGTTCAATATTGGTGGTTCCTCGACGGGAATCACTTGGGGACCTGCCGTCGGTGCCGGCATTATAAAGAAGACGTCTGCAGCGGCGGTCATGACGGTCTTCGTTTTTCTCGGTGGAATTACCGTCGGTCAAAACGTGATGAAGACGCTCAGTGAAGGTATTGTTACGATTGATCTGTCCCTGTCCGCAGGGGTCGCCATCCTCTTTTTTATCGGATTGGGCATTCTCGTCGCTAACATCTTCGGCGTCCCTGTTCCGACGTCGATGACGACCGTCGGTGCCATCGCCGGCCTCGGGTTGGCCACAGACACGCTCAACTACGTGATGATCGCGGAGATCCTGTCGTGGTGGATCGTCACGCCGATCATTGGCTTCTGGATCGGCGCCGTCATCGGCCGGTACATCTACCCGGAAATCAATCGACGAGTGACGATCAAGAGATCCGACGGGTCGTTGCTGACGCTCGATCGGCGGGGATCGGTTCCGAAACCGGCACTCGGACCAAACACGACATGGTCTGAGGTCGGTACGACGGCCGTGGTCCTCGCCATCGGCTGTTACATGGCGTTCAGCGCCGGGGCGAGTAACGTGCCGAACGCCGCTGCGCCACTCGTCGGCGAAGCCGGACTGGACGTAAACACCGCCGTGGTCATTGCTACGCTCGCGATTGGTCTGGGGGGTTTCACCATCGCCCGTCGCACGATGGCGTCAGTCGGGAGCGAATTGAGCGACATTCCGTTACTTGCTGCCCTGTTCGTCATGGTGACCGCGGCCACGATCACGACCGCGCTCTCCTGGATCGGCATCCCGATCAGTCTCGTGATGGCCAGTGTGATGACGATTGTCGGCATCGGCTGGGGTCGGGCCACCCGCCCGATCACAGCCCGTGAGGCAGTGACCGGCGGGTCGACCGAGACAGAAATCGTTCCTGGTGCGATCA
>SKQO01000110.1 GCA_007118975.1 Halobacteriales archaeon
AGACATATCGGACCCCTCCCACATCCGGATGGCGACCGGAATTCAGGGCGTCAATAAAATTCGCCGTGAAACCTCTACGCAAGATATGAAAAACGTATAATAACGCCATGGGCCCTGCCGGATTCGAACCAGCGACCACTCGGTTGCTCCTGGTCCCATCTTTGCTGCGGTACCATTATGAGCCGAGCGCTCTGACCAGACTGAGCTAAGGGCCCACGTATGAACCAATTCCACGACCCCACAAATGCCTATCGCGTCGCACGCGACTGACGCGCTCGGAGAGACGTGTTGTATGTTGCTCCCACGAGCCTGCTCGGCGAAGCAAATGCTCTTTTCCGTACCTCGTCAATGGTCAATATGGTCACGACCGGGGACACACGCACCGAAAAAGATCGGGAGCCCTGTCGCTGGTGTCTGCTGGGAACCTCACTCCTCGTTCTCGCGGTTGCAGGCGTTGCGGGGTCAACCGCGTTCGTCTATGGGTTCGACCGGGGCTACTCTGTGGGTGTCTCACTCGCGGTGGGCTCGATTCTGGGGATGGTTACGGTTCGGGCATGGCGGTCGGGGGCGTGATCGCTGTATCGGTGCCGTGGGTCGGCGCCGCACGTCAATTTCCGTTCGAAATAATCTCTCCCTCGCCGCTCACGTTCAACGTTCCCTGGAGGTTGACGACGGTAACGGTGAACTCTTCCGAGAGCGTCGTTTCGATCACGGCCTCCTCATTACGTTTCAGTTGCGCGACGAGCGACACAATGATGGTACGCTCTCTCGGTTGCTCTTCCGGGGCGCTGAATAGCACGGTCGACAGGGCATCAGCCTCCAGTAGGTCGATGTCGGTGAATTCGTAGGCAGTTTCACCGGTGACGGGAGCGAGGTCCCCTTCCTCTTCGAGTTCGAACGACTTCCGGCCGACTTCGTTCCGCGACTGCTCGACGGTGTCGCCGGGGCGTCCGGCAAAGAGATACAAGCCGAGCGTGTCGGGGTCACCACTCACTGCATCGTAGGACACCTCTCCTTCGAGTCGGAAGGCTAGCTGTGAGATTGTTCCATCCGCAGATTCGATTTTAGCGTCCTCGAGAACGAGCGAGCCGTCGAAGGTGACACCGGTTTGCTCTGCCCCTGACGGTACCGTTTCGTTCTCCCGGTCGCCATCGGAATCGCCCAATGCGTCCGGACCACCGACCGCCGAGGCGATCACCCTGTAGCAACGAACGCCGAGACCCCGAAATCTTCAAGAATCGACGCAGATTAATCCCTATTCCGTCTCCCCCAATCGGCCCGTGTCAATGTGTTACTTCGGCATTATGCAGACCGAACTCCTTTTCGAATCCAATAACGGAGAGTGTCTGATGTGCCATTCGTCTGAGTCGCCACTTCGGGACTTGTTCTTCGCTATCGTGCTCGCCCATCACCGTATAGAACTCGTACTTGAGCCCGACGAGCCCCTGTGGGTTATCAAAGGTCCCTTCCTCGAGTTCAGCCCTATATGACCTCCGCCTCCGATCCAACCTGTTGTTCGAACTCCGCTTTCGGAACCGATAGAACTGATTCAATCTCTGCCCCAAGATCGGTCTCGGCTATGCCGGATCCCACAATTTGGGTTTGAAAAGGATTGAGTTTAGACCGATTGCGCCCGTTGCTGGAACTTGGCTGGCCGAAGCAGGATTGCCAATCGGACGTCCTTTGATAATGACGCTAAATTGAACGTGCCGGCTCGGTAGCCAAAGATCCCCTGGCCCCCAGTTCATTCCTCGCTGCCCCAGCAGATCGAGCTTAATCGCGTCAATTTCTCAAAACGGGCGTCCCGATGGACAGGCTTTGCCTCGCTGCTCGAGCGGTCGATCGAGACGCATGTCGCCCATCGCGGGGACCCGATTCAAGGGGAGGATGTCGTCGAAGGACATCGTGGTGATCCCGGCCACCTTGAACATCCCGATGAGCGCTGGGACGTACTTGTCGGTCTGGACGTAGGCACTATCGATCTGTGCCCGAAGCTCCTGGGGGAGGCCGCCGATCGCGTTGCCCGTCTCGACGTCGGTGGCGATCGGCACGTGTAGCCGGAACTGGTGAATGAGCTTCTCCTCGGCCGCCGAATTGTCCGTCACTTGCGGAATCTTGGACTCGCAGTACGCCTCACCGCTGTCCTGGGGACGGTTCTCCGTTCCGCTCTTCCATAATCGCTCGTCGGCCCGTCGTGGCCCGGGTTGTGATTGCGTCGCAAGAGCTCGCTCGCTGACTCGAACGTCCCTCGTTTTCGATGAGCTCCCCATTTGGGTGATACCGGCTGTCGATCCCGACATCTCACTTTAGTCCAGGAGGACGCAGCTCTTGGCCGGTCGCGAAGCAGCGTTTCCCCTAGACTCGTGTTTCTTTGAAACATCAACCGATCTGTCGTACTTTGATGAGGACGCAGCCAACCGCGGCTCTACTCCAGGATGTGGCCAACATTCTGCCATCCTGCGATCGCCATGGTCACGGAGGTACGCTCGTCGAGGAATTACGATGTGGATGATATTGGATCCGGAAAAGGAACGGGGCCGATCTCCAACCACTCACACACCGAGGTGAGGGTATTTGCAGAAATAAATCAGACTATTTATATGAAGGTCTCGTAGTGGGACAGAGTGCTTGGGGATAGACCCGCTACTTCGGACGGTTAGTGTCCTGGTGGAACTTGAACAAAAAGCATCACGCCGCCGCCAGGACTCGAACCTGGGACGACCTCGTCCCTGCGGCACATAGCGAAACTACGCACCGTAACAGCGAGGCGCTCTACCAGCTGAGCTACGGCGGCAACGACCGTAAATAGTCGAATTCGATTCATAGGGCTTTCGTTTTTTGCCTCCCCCGACATCGACAGGCTTTCGCTCCACGCTCAAATACGCCGATGCAATGGCGGACAGGCTGGCGGAAACGATCGAGACCGTCCGACAGTCTGTGATCCCCCGACCTGGAGAGCGGCGGGATCTCGAGGCGGCCGTAACACACGTCCTCTCGGCGACAGAGACGGTGGTGGGCGAGCTGGCGGTCGATGCAGATGTCGTCCGCGTTGGGAGTACGGCACGAGATACCTGGCTTCGCGGTGAGCGGGATATCGACATCTTCGTCCGGTTCCCTCCGGAGCTCTCTCGCGAACAGCTCAAGGAGTACGGACTTGCCGTCGGTCGTAAGGTCCTGCCCGAAGGCCGGCAAGAGTACGCAGAGCATCCGTACGTCACCGGTGAACTGGACGGTTACACGATCGATCTCGTCCCCTGTTTCCGGGTGGCCGATGGCGAGGCAATCAAGTCCGCTGTCGATCGTAGCCCGTTTCACGCAGCGTACGTCAAGGATCGCCTCACAACCGAGCTGGCCAACGACGTTCGGTTGCTAAAGCACTTCTGTGATGCCCACGGGCTGTACGGGAGCGACCTCCGGACGCGTGGCTTCTCGGGGTATCTCACCGAACTGCTGATTCTCGAATACGGCGGCTTTCGTGGCGTAATCGAAGCGGTCGCGTCCTGGTCGCCGCCGGTCGAGCTCGACCCGGAGGCGCACGGAACAAAGACTTTCACAGACCCCCTCGTCGTGATCGATCCGACCGATTCGGCGCGAAACGTGGCCGCCGTGGTCCACCGGGAAACCGTCGCTCGGCTCCAGCACTATGCCCGTGAACTCCTGGCTGATCCAGACGAATGCTGGTTCGAAGTTCGCCATCCAAACCAACTGACAGAGAGGGAGCTTCTCGAGCACGTCCAACGTCGGGGGGTGGAGCCCGTTGCGATCCGTTGTCCCTCACCGGATCTTGTCGAGGATGAGCTGTACCCGCAACTTCGCACCACACTGGCCGGCATCGAAGGCGGGATGGAACAACAGGGGTTCGAGATCCTTCGCTCGACGTGTTTTGCGGGCGATCACGCGGTGTGGTATCTGGAACTCGTGAGCGCAACGCTCCCTGCCGTTGAACGACACGTGGGACCGCCAGTCCAGCTAGGCGAACACGCACGCTCCTTCATCGACACCTACGACGAGCCAGGCGTCTACGGTCCGTTCATTGACGGTGATCGATACGTCGTCGAGCGGGAGCGGGACTGGCGAGATGCAGCCGCCTATCTCCGGAGCGACGAGTTGCTCTCGTTACGATTGGGCGCCAGCATGAAGAACCCGCTGCGCGAGGACCGTGACGTCCTGATTGGAGACGAGGTCACTGTGCTCCTCCCCGGGGGCCACAGGGCACTCTCTCGCTTTTACGATCCGATTCCGTGAGCGTCCCGGGCGGCTTTGATTTGTGCTATATCTTGCTGACGTGGAGATCCGTCGGGATCCATCGGTTGATAGCCAGTACAAACGTCATCGACCATGCCGATACTGTCGGTGAGAATCTCGAGACCGTACCCGCCCTCCAGGACAAACGCGACGGCGGCTTCGAGCCCGTCGGCCAGCCGGAGGAGTCTCTCGGTGAGCATGCCATACCCCTCGGTGCTCATCGCCATCCGGGAGATGGGGTCCCGTTCGTGCGCATCGAACCCCGCACTGACGAGAACAAGCTCGGGGTTTGCCCGTCTGATCCACGGGGCGATGACCTTCCCGAAAACCCGAACATAACCGGCGTCCGTTGCCCCCGGCGCGAGCGGGACGTTGAGCGTGGCGCCATCCCCGAGACCGGCACCGGTTTCATCGATCTCACCGCTCCCCGGATAGAGCCCCTGCTGGTGGATCGACGCGAACTGAACGTCCCCACGCTCGTAGAAGATGTCTTGCGTTCCGTTTCCGTGATGGACATCCCAGTCGATGATTCCAACCGTCTCGATATCTTCGAGATCGAGCGCGAGTTCTGCGGCGACAGCGACGTTGTTGAAGATACAAAATCCCATGGCGTCGTCAACGACAGCGTGATGTCCGGGCGGTCGAGGAAGGGCAAACGGTGTTGCTCGTCGCGACTCTACCCCCGACGCGTTTGCGGCTGCCCAGACCGCAAGTCCTGCCCCGGCCAGTGCAGCCTCCCAGGTTTCCTCAATCACCACAGTATCCGGATCCCAGGCCCCCCCACCGTCCGCAATAAATGACTGCATCGAATCGACGTAATCCTCGTCATGGACCCGGGTAATCGATTCGCGGGATGTCGGGTCCGGTGTATGAATCGACGCTTCGTGTTTGCGATCGAGGAGTTGCTTAATCGCACGCAACCGATCGGGTGATTCCGGGTGGCGGGGGCCGGGATCGTGTTCGAGACACGTCCTGTTGAAACCAAACCTCATTCTGGACTGACGAGCTGGAAATACGTCTCGACATCCCGGTCGGTGATGGTTCGACGATCCGCATGTCTTGCGAGGATCACGGCACCAGCTGCAACGTCGTCAGCGTATGTTTCGAGAACGCTGGCAAGCGCCACACGTGCATCCATCGAAACCAGGTAGCGGTTTTCGATCTCGAGGCGCGCGATCCGGTCGACTGGGGCGATCGGGAGCGTCAGGTCGTTTTTAGCCGGTGGTTCATGCACGTCAAAATCTTCCGCCATCAGCGTTTTCCGCCCGTCTCGATTAGCGCGTTCGGCCGCGTTAACGGCGAGTTGTGCGCCATGGAACTGGATTCGTCCCGCGAGCTCCGTTGTCGCGTCGGCGCTTACCCGCAACCCGTCCGCGTGCCGGCGTATAATCGAGTCGACGGGGGCGAACGGCAGCTCGACGCTCATACCGAATTCGCGGCAGAAACGCTCTTAACGTTTTCCGTCGGGACGACGGATGGACTCGGGGTCGATCCGTTCACCCCGTCGCTCGCCGACGACGGTCAGTTCTTCCCCCAGGGTGACTGTCTCTCGGGTCTCTACGCGGACCGCTTCTTCACCATCGTCGAGGATCACCGGATTACCGGTCTGGACGACCGTGCCGGTGAATGTAACCGGTTCTGTCTCTGTCGGTTCGGCACCGTCCACGCTCCGGTCGTCCGTAAACGAATCAAGCCCACCGGCTGTCTCGGGTTCCGTCCGATCCTCGCTCCCGGACCCATCACCGGCTTCCGTGAGCGAGTCCCGTTCGATCGCTGCCAGGGACGACTGCCAGTTAACCGAAGCCTCGAGCGCGTCCTGCCACCCTTCCTGAATCTCGACAGTACCGAACCAGACGGTGTCGCCGGGCGCGAGTTCGCGTTCGGCGCGATCTCCCCAGATGGCCACCCGGATATCGCCCGTCTCGTCCTGGATTCTCACGTTTCTAACCCTCCCCGTCGATCCATCGTCACGTTCGAACGTCCGGAGTTCGTCGGCCGATCGAACCACCCCTGCAATGTCGACCGTTTCACCCGGTTCGACGCGCCCGATCGCGGCCACTTCCGGGACGAACCGTACGTCGGCATCCACTGCGCGGAGCCGGCCGGCGGCGCCGACGTGGCATTCGATTGTTCCGTCCCGGTCTCGTACCGAGCCGCCATCGACCTCGAGGACATCCCCCTCTTCGAACGCTTCGACGTCTTCGGCCTGGTCATCCCAGAGTGTCACGCGGAGACTCCCGGTTTCATCACCGATTACGACGTTTGAAACCCGTCCTTCCGAACCGTCGTCACGTTCGAACGTCCGGATGTCGTCGACTTCCAGGACACGACCCACCACGGTGATCCCCTCTTGCCCGGCAGTCAGGTCGGCGATCGCTTCCCCGGCATCGAGATCCACGTCGATCTCGGCATTCTCATCTATCTCACCCTGTTGGGCGCTGACTTCGAGACCCCGCGGACCGTCGCGGGGACGCCCGCGGATTCGGAGCACGTCCCCCCGGGATACGCCATCCCGTTCGACGGCTCTCGCCTGTTCGTCCCAGAACGCGACGCGGACGCCTCCGGTCTCATCGAGTAGTTCAACGTTGATGACATATCCCGGCTCGTCCTCGTCCTCCCGTTCGAACGTTCGCAGTTCCCCGACTCGCCGCACTTTTCCCGTGAACTTCACCTCCTCCTGTTCCGGGGCAATATCCCCGATACTCGTGATGCGATCGTCGCTCAGCTCGTAGGCGACGAGCATCGCGGCCGTCTCTTGGTCTGCGAGCTCTCCCATCTCGGCGACCTTCTCTTCGACGGCATCGCGGAATGCCGCAAGCGTGACGTCCGCGTCCAGGTCCTCGTGGACCTCCTCGATGACCCCCATTTTGCTACGCACGACGACGATTGGTCGTTGCATAAGGGTTTCTTTCGCGGTGTTACTTGGCGAACGTCCGATCGTAACGACTTTGGTCGCGTTCCGATTACTAAGACCTGTGTCCTGGTAGGGTAGTGGACTATCCTACGGGCTTGCGGAGCCTGTGACCGGAGTTCAAATCTCCGTCAGGACGTCATTCTTCTGCGTGTGAGCTCGATGCCGAGGAGCAACTGTCAGTTCTGGCGCGCTATCTCCTCTTTTCTCACCCGTCCTCCGGTTCGTACTGCATGCCGTCGTTTCGACCCAACGTGCGATAGGACGGTGCCCCGGCCGCCACGACGTAGACGGGCCGTTCTGCATCGGCTGACGCGTAGGCGCGTTGGGGATTCCCGGGATCGATCACGAGGGCCTGGCCCGGCCCCACCTCGAAGGTCTCGTCCGGGGTCTCGACGTGGAGGACACCGGCGACGACGTAGAATAGTTCTTCCTGCTCTTCGTGATAGTGCATCCGACCGCTTCCCAGCTCTTCTCCTGGGTCGATGAAGTACACGCGAAAGCCGAACTGCTCGGGACCGCGTGAGGCAGGACGGGGTTCCTCCCCGTCATCCCGGAACGGGAGATAGTGATCGCTGATTTCGTACCCAGTTGCGGTTCGATCAGGAACTTCGTCCAGTTCGTTGATGTCGATCAGCTCATAGCCCATGTATTGGAATACGGGAACGGCAACCCAAAAGGGTGGCTCCGGGAGTTCCACCCCGGGCCGACACCCAGTGTCTCTAGCGTAATACCTGTACAGTCGCTCCACACTGCGTGCAAGGGATGTAACGTCGCACATACATCGCCACGACGGGAGCGGGTTTCGACGGATTGGTGACAGGTTGTGTAGGAATACACGATAGTGAGGCTACGAAACGCACCGACCCGGTGGAGTTTTTTCTTCAGCGTGAATCCAATCGTTTCTGTTTGAACGGGTACCATCGGGCTGGGAACCCATGGGCGCGCGCTGACCGAGCTGATCGAAACGTTCGCCCCCGAAATAGCCTCGATCGGGCCGATCTGTGATCTCCGGGAACAGGAGACAGCAGCAACGGCCCACAGCCTTCGCGAACGCCACCACGATCCCGACACCTACCACCGGTCATGAGGACGCCTGGTACGAGGGTCTCGACCACGATGGTCTCGATTTGGTCTCCGTCTTCACGCACTATCAGGCGCGTGCATCGATGTCTATCGAGGCAATGGATCCCGGCAATCACATAGCGACCGAGATCCCGGCGACCCGCACGATCGAAGAGTGTGAGGCACTCGCGGCGCCCGCCGAGCGAACCAGGAAGCATTTCGTGATGCTCGAGAACGTCAACTATTGCGAGGAAGAACTATGGGTCCTTTCGATGGTCGATGCGGGGGTGTTCGGGGAACTCAATTATGCAAAGGACGGCTGCGTCCACGCTCACTTTTTCTATCGGTTCTGAGACAACTGGCGCGCACGGGTCCACCACGAAGCCCGCGGTGACCTGTCTCCAACCCACGGACTCGGACCGATCGCACATTACCTGGATATTCTCCGAGTGATCGGTCGGCGACCGTTTCGAGCACAGATTGCCCCGAAAACCGCATGACGCGCCGAGCGACGAGGTTCGTGGAAGGACACGAATTCGCGGGGAAATGAAATGGGCGAACGGCGACGTGACGAGGACAACGATCGGAACAGAACGGGGTCGGACGATCTTCCTGGAGTTCGACGTCAAGCCCAACCGAGAGTATAGGCGAGTCAACCAGCTGTAGGGTCAAGCCACTGTATCACGACGGATTCCCGAGCCGGTTCGCGGTTGATGAGAAGGGTGTAGGCTAACTGGACGAAGCCACCTATCAGGACTACCGGGATCGCTACGCGCACCCGTTGTGGACCGAACTCGGGGGCCCGCCCCAAGCCGTGGGGAGCACGGCGGTGGTGATCGGCTCATGCTACACCGACTTTTTGACGCGCTCAATGAGGGGAGAACTCTTGATAAGAACGTCTACGAGGCGGCTGGGTGGAGCTCGATCGTTACCTTATCCGCCCAATCCCTAGCGAACGGTGGTACTCCCGTAGACGTCCCCGGGTTCACCAGGGCACATGGGAGACCGAGCGCGAACTCTCCAGGTTCGACTCGTCGACGTTTCCGTCGTGAGTGGATAGTGGAGATCCACACCGAGAAACCCTTACAGTGACGCGATTCGATCATCAAATGTACATGCCGTCGCACACGGTGTTTTGGGACGACCGGCTGAACGTGGCAGTGCGGGAGCTGCTGGAGCCAGTCGTCCCCGTGATCGAACTCCTCACTCACCTGGGCGACGGCGCGTTTCTCATTGCTCTCGGCGTTATCATTTACTGGTTCGGAGACGACGCCAGTCGCCGCGACCGGGCATTCGTCCTCGCTGTTGGGATCGCCGCACTCGCCCTGGCCGCCGGGATCAAAGGCATCGTGCAATTGGAACGACCCGAACTCGCGTTCACACCTGCGGGCTATCCAGGTTACACGTTTCCCAGCGCCCACGCCCTTGGCGCAGCAGCATTTTACAGTGCGCTCGCGGTGACGGTTCGACTTGGAAGACAGTGGCAACGGACCGTGATCGCCACGCTTATCATCGCACTCGTCGCGCTCTCCCGAATCGTCATGGGTGTCCACTACCTCGGCGATGTCGTAATCGGTGTTGTCCTGGGGGTCGGGCTGGTGGCCGCTGGTATCTGGTGGCGGGAGGAGGGGAGGTTCAATCCCGGCCCAGTCTTCATTGTCGCCGCTGCCGTCGCGATTGTGACTGTAGCCCTGGGTTCCAGACAGTTCGTTTCGATGGCCATTGGGGCCGGCGTCGGTGGCGCGGCCGGCTGGTACGCGATCCGCGACCGCTTGACGTCGAACCACGGCACTGCCATCCTTGTGACGGGTGTTCTCGCGATCGCCGGATTGCTCGTTGTCCGGGCGTTGTCGCTGTTCCTGACCGGGAGACTCCCCTCCCTTGTGGAATCACCGGCGCTCATAGCTGTAGAGACGGTTGCATACGCCGCCCTAACTGCTGCGGTGATCGTCACACCACGCCTTGCACTTCGCTTCGAAGCCCACCCGCTCGTAAATACGTTGGACCAGTACCTTCCATTCCTGAACCGTCGCGTGGCAGTGGAACGCCTGATGATTGACGATTGAGCGCGATTAGGGTGGCGTCGGGTCGGCCATTGTCAGGGCGATGGACGAGGCGCCACCGACGAAGATCGTAAACCAGTACGTCGCGAATCGGAACAAGATCGCGACAGCTGTTGCAACGGCTGCACCCATCGGTGTAACCAGATAGAGTGCGCCAGCAAGGGCGATTTCCACCCCGCCAACGCCGCCTGGTGTGGGCATGAGAAAGCCGAATTTGCTGACGGCCACGCAGAGCAACGTTAGTCCAAAAGCGATAGGCACTCCGACGGCGAGTGCGCTGAGATACAACGCCGTGGCGAGGCCGAGCCAGCCCGCGTGGGCGAACACGACCGCGGTCACCATGGTGCGCCGATCGCGCGATAGGAGATCGAGCGTGAAATAAAACCCCTCCAATCGCCCCTTGACGTTCTCCGGTTGGATCTGTCGTGCCCGACGCTCGGAGACGAGCGCAACGAGGGATCGCACCGTTCCCGTAACCCGAACGATCCCCCGCTCGACGAAATCTCGGCGGCGCCATAGCGTGCTGACGGTCACCGCGATAACGATCACGAGTCCGGTTATCAACGCAGCATAGCCCCGGAGCGGCAAACTTACGGATTCGACCATCAGGAGGTACACGACGCCAATGCTCCCGAATGTATAGTACGGGACGTAATTCAAGAAGTCGGCACTGATGATCCCCGCCAGTGATTCCTCGTAGGCAGATTCGTAATACCGGCTCACGACTGCTGCCATGCCGACACCAGAGGCGACTTGTCCGTAGGGAGTCACGTACTTCGCAAACATCGCCGTGAGGAACACGCTCCCAACGAGCCAGTACGGGCGAGGCTGATCGACGACGGATAACACGCGGTGCCAGACCAGGCTACGGGCGAGGAGGCACCAACCCATGGCGACAAACGCGCCAGCGTATATTACCAAATGCGCCCTGGCAGCCGCGCCGAGTACCTCCTCCCACCCCACTGCGAACACGAAGAGGGCGAGGACGAGCAGGGCCAGGACGAGGGCCAGTGCGGCTTTCACCTTCATGATTGATTGGCGATCCCCGGGTCAGTACAGTAGTGACGGGAGGCCATTATATAAACTCCGGCGACCTGACGGGCACCGCAAACCTAAACCGTGCCAGCAGTGCTAGGTTCGCCAGAGTACCGCACCATGGAGGCCGCCCTTGACGCCGGCGCAGCACTCTTCAACGAGGGATACCATCACGCGGCACACGACGCGTGGGAAGACCGGTGGCTCGGGTTGGCGAACGGATCCGCGGACGAACGCTTTCTGCATGGGTTGATTCAGTATACGGCGGCCGTCTACCACGCCAAACGCCGGAACTGGGAGGGTGCGATCGGACTGGCAGAAAGTGCCACGGGTTACTTGCATGGACTGGCGAAGTGCCACCGTGGAGTCGATCTCGCAGTCATCCGCACCTATCTCGAATCCCTCGCGGTGGATCCGGTGACGATCGAGCGACGAACACCCCCACCAATCCGGATCGATGGGCGGGTGGTCACCTTCGAGGAGCTCGAGTTCGAGGGTGTAGCCATTGCTGCGGGTATCCTGGCCGAAGAGCTAACATCGTATGAACCGGCCCTAATCGAACGCGCGATAGAGATGGCCGCGAGCGCTGAAGACGAGCGATACAACGCGCTCCTGCGTGATTTTCTCCTGGTCGAGGATCGCCGCGAATTGATCTACGACCGACTCCGCGCGCACCTCGAGCGAGATCAGACCCGTTACTCAGACCCAGCGGGCCTGTTCGACACCGATCAGTCCTCGTAGTCCGCCGAATTGTCCCGAGGATCGTATCCGAGCACGGAACGTGCGCGTGCGAGGGAATAGTAACGTCGATCGTTGTCGCTAATTCCGTAGACGATCTCGTAATCGTATTCCGCGCTCAGACAGCACTCGAACAGGTGCGCGCAGTCGTCCGTGGACAGCCACATTGCCTGTCCGCGTTCGTAATCCCGCGGCGGTCGCTCCTCCGTCAGGTTGCCGATTCGGACACACACGACGGACAGCCCGAACTCGTCGTGATAGTACCGTCCAAGTGTTTCGCCGGCCACCTTACTTACCCCATACAGGTTGCCCGGACGCGGTTGTTCGTTTCCATCGAGTTCGAAATCGTCTTCTGCTCGGTAAATATCCGGTTGACGGGCCGCAGTTTCATACCCGCCCACGGCGTGATTCGAGGAGGCAAAGATCACCTTCTCCACACCGGCCTCTGCGGCGAGTTCGAAGACTGCCTGCGTCCCGTCGATATTGTTTCGTAACAGCGAATCCCACGGCGCTTCTGGACGGGGGTCACCAGCCAGGTGAATGACCGCGCCGACACCGTCTATCGCCGACCGCAAGACCTCCCGATCCGTAATGTCAGCTACGAACACCTCACCCGGCGGGGACCCGCTCGGCGGATCCCGATCGAACAGTCGCCACGTGTAACGGTCGGCCAGCCCGTCGAGGATTGTGCGGCCCACGTGACCTGCCCACCCGGTCAGGAGCACGGGCGCGTCCATAGGCGAAATCTGCCGACCGCCAGCAAGAAAGAACCGGTTTTCCGTGTTCAGTTTTCAACGACGCGAGCGAACGCCAGATTGCCGCTGATGTTTTCGATGTAAATCGTCAGTTCATCGCCCTCGCGAGCACCAGGTACGAAGATCGTGTAGGTGCCGCGTTCGGCGACACCGTCACCTTTCCGGCCGGTTCCCGTGATTTTCACCTCGTAGGTTTTCCCCTCCTCGACGGCCTCTCGTTCCTGGTTAGCACTGGCACTCCGACGCCGCTTCGACACTGGCCGAAATGCGCCACACGCATCACACCGGAGCATGGGGGTGCGGTTTTCGCGAACCAGCCGTGTATCCGGCAGGCCACATTCCGAGCAGGTGACGTACTCCTCGACATAGCGGTCGAGTGTGGTAGCGAAGTCACCCGCGGAAAATCGTCCGCTATACCTCGCTCGTCCCTCTTCGAGCTTCCCGCTCGTACCGAGGTCACGCTGGACGAATCGGTGGATGTGGTCGGTTTCCCGGGAGAGCCCGTCGGCGATATCGCCGAGGTTCGTGAGCCGAGTGAACGCGCCGTCGCGCTCGGCCTGGGGATCCGGCATGTTTAGCCGTTCGTCGCTGTCGGCGATGTCGGGCACTTCTGCCATGGCACGATCGAGGCTCGCTTCGTAATCCATAGGGAAAAACACGAACTCGCAACCTAAAGCCGTTCCGTCACTCGGTGCGGACCGCAACGACCAATGGCGGCGTCCTCGGCTGAACTACATGGACGAACCGACGACTGCAGGCGAGCGAGCGTGTTTCGAGGCGGGGATCAAGTTCGGATCGCTGTACCACCAGTTTGCCGGCACGCCGGTGAGCGCCCAAAGTGCAGGCCCGCTGGAGACAGCGATCGAGGCAAGCATTCGAAACCAACCATATTGCCGGGACGTGACGGTCGATATCGACGAGGCGGCGGTGGCGGCTACCAGCGACGAACAGTACGGGTACACCGAACTCACTGGGAATCTCTTCGACTGCCGCGTTGAGGTCCGACGGGAGGGTGTTGAGGTAGTTGCCGAGTTCGTCGACCGGGAGGGCTATCCGGAGATGACGGTAACGACAATCGAGGACGGCAGCCAGTGACCACTTTCGGGATCAGGTGACGGTTTTTGGATGATCGCCTCTCACAGTGGGAACATGGAGCAGGCGACTCTCGACGAAGACGACCTGTTCGGTGAGGCGGCTGCCGAAATAGAGGAGTCGATCGAGGAACACCTCAGCGCAGCCCGAGCGGAACTCCCGGACGCCAAGACTGTCTGGGAGGCGGAGGCCGACAACGTCCTCGGCGTGTTAAATTCCTTGCGAGCATCCCTCGAGGTCGCGGATGCCGAGGATCATCTCCGCGAGGCGAAAAAATGGTATTCGATCGGTTCGCGCGCCGATGCGTTCGAAGACCAGGCTGCCGTGGAGGAATCGATTCGTTCGGTCGCGGAAGTCATCGAGCTCATCGAATCACTGCACGAAGATGTCGGCACCCTGACCGCGTCGTTGCCACAACTCCGCCAAGCGCTCCAGGTCGACGACTGAGTAACTTGGAGGCGTCCCCATCAGGCTTGGCGGTCCCGTACCCGGTCGATAAGCTCTACGAGCGCGTTCGTTGCCTTTCGGAGATACCATTCGCCATCCTCCACGGTCGTCTCGCGAGGGTCGCCAACAGCTCCGTTTTCGCTGAATTCCCGGGTGTCGTACGCGAGATTGACACGACCTTGCCACTCGCCCCACCGCTCACTCCCGTGAGTAGCTGCCCCGTCAAGCTGTGTCTCCTCGATCAGCCCCGGTTCGAGAGATCTGAGCGCAGCGGTTTCGATCGGCCCGGCGTGACCCATCGCGTGTTGGCCCGTATCGATCTCGTCGAACCACGTAAACGGCACGGCGTACAGGTCCTCACCGCGTGTCAGTTTGGCACAGAGCTCTCGAAGCGCATCGACGTTTCCCCCGTGTCCGTTCACGACGACGATCCGATCCCAGCCGTGGTAGGCAAGACTTCTGATCGTACCTCCCACGTAGTCCCGGAATACGGTCGGCTCGACCCACAGGGTGCCGGCGAAATGACGATGTTCCGCAGCAACGCCGACGGGTATCGTGGGTGCGAGGATGACGTCCGTTCTCTCGGCGGCGCCACTCGCGACGGCTTCGACCGTCAAACAGTCGGTGCCGAGGGGGGCGTGAGGGCCGTGTTGTTCGGTACTGCCGACGGGGAGGAGGGCGATCGGATCCTCGACAGCGTCTGCTTCCGGCCACCGCATCTCCGCGAGCTCCATATCGATACCAGACACCAGCGACCGGCTTGTAAGCTCTGGCGATTGTCCGGTACTGAACGGTGACGTCGATTAATCGAGTTGTGTCTCGCGACGGGCCGTTCGTCTCGCAGCGCGTTCGATGAATTCCTGGGGCAGTTCGTCGATTTCCCCCGCCTGGACACCCCACAGATGGGCGTAGAGTCCTTCCGCGGCGAGGAGTTCCTCATGAGTCCCACGTTCGACGATTCCTCCCTCGTCGAGAACGAGGATCTGGTCGGCGTCCTTGATCGTCGACAGGCGGTGTGCGATCGCGAACGTCGTCCGATCCGACGAGAGCTGGTTCAGGCTCCGCTGGATCAACATCTCGGTCTCAGTATCGACGTCGCTGGTCGCCTCATCAAGGATCAGAATTTCCGGGTCCTCGAGGATCGCGCGGGCAATGGAGAGTCGTTGGCGCTGCCCGCCCGAGAGTTTCACCCCTCGCTCCCCGACCATGGTGTCGTATCCGTCGGGCAGTTCGAGGATAAACTCGTGGGCCTCCGCGGCTTTCGCGGCCTCAATGATCTCCTCATCGCTCGCATCGAAGCTCCCGTAGGCGATGTTCTCGCGAACCGTGCCGTAAAACAGGAACGTGCTCTGACTCACGTACCCCATCGACCGACGAATGCTCTGAATGTTCACGTTACGGACATCGGTCCCGTCGACGGTGATGCGCCCCCGATCGACGTCGTACATACGGAGAAGTAGTTTGAGGACCGTTGACTTTCCCGCCCCGGTCGGGCCGACGAGTGCGCAGGTTTCCCCGCCATCGACCTCGAAATCGATGTCCGAGAGGATTTCCTCGTCTTCGTCATAGCTGAAGGAGACGTCTTCGTAGACGACCCGGCCGTCGCTTACCTCGAGATCCGGGGCCTCGGCGGCCTCCTCGAGTTTCGTGGATTCGTCCATCAGGCCGAAGACCCTGGCAGTTGAGGCCTCTGCGCGCTGGTACATGTTGATTATTTGTCCAAATTGTGCCATGGGCCAGATCATCTGCTGGGTGTACAGCACGAAAACGGTGAAGATACCCACGCTGAGTTCCTGGGTCATTGGTCCCGGCGGGCCAACGATCAGCCAGTACCCTCCCACCAGGAACGTGATCACGAATCCGACTCCCGAGATCAGCTGGAGCGTTGGGAAGAATTTGATTCGTGTCCAGATCGCATCCCACTGCGCGTCGAAATATTCGTAGCTGGCATCGCGGACGCGATCGTCTTCGTACCGCTCCGTGTTGCTCGATTTGATGACCTGAATGCCGCTCAGGTTGTTTTCCAGGCGAGAGTTTAGCGCACCCACGGTGGACCGGAGTTTCAGGTACTTCGGACGAATGATGGCGATAAATCCGTACGTGAATCCTGCGATAAGGGGAGCCACCAGCAACGCGACGAGGGCCAGCTGCCAGTTGAGATAAAAGAGGACGCCAGCGATGCCCACGATCATCACGAGCAGGCGCGAAGCGGAGTTGAGCCCGTCGTTGAGGAAGCGCTCGAGCTGGTTGACGTCGTTGGAGAGAATGCTCATGAGTTCGCCGGTTTGTTTGCCCGAAAAGAATTCCATGTTTAGACGCGCCATGCTCTCGTACGTGTCGACACGGACATCGTGGGTGATGTTCTGCGCAGACGCGTTCCATCCCCAGTTTCGAATCCAGTGAAACACGGCTCCAAGCCCGAAGGCGCCACCGATGATGATCAGCGTCAGCACAAATTGCCCCTCCTGGGTCTCCGGGAGCACGTGCTGGGGGACGAACGGACCGAGAGTAAACTCGTGTGTCTGGACGAAAATCGCGTCGATGGCCACCCCGAGCATCAACGTCGGAATGAGGTCGAGCAATCGCGCAGCGATACTTCCTCCGATTGCCACGCCGTATTCGAAACTGTTCTCGCGGCCGTACCGCCTGAAAAGCCGCTGCATCGAATCGTCGACGCGTTTACGTTGCTCCTCGAAGGGATCGTCCTCGAGGGTGTCGGCTGACATTACCGACAGGGAAGCTGTCGGTCGCTAAAAACCTTGATTTGTTGGTTCAGTGTGGTGATCACTCGCACGACTTCGGCGTGGGCCCCTCCTCGAATCGCTGTACGGACAGACACGCTCCTGTCGTGGGACGGAGCCCCTACCGGGGTCGGAAGGGATTGTACGCGTCGTCGGAAACGTCCCTCGGGTGCTTATCGACAATCTCCCGGATCGGATACGCGGCAAATCCATCGAGTACGTTATCGAGTCCGTTGGTCGCGGCCTCGAAAATAGCAGCACCCTTCTCCGCCGTGGCGGCGCTTGCATCACCCATTACTCCAGTTTCCGAGAACGTCGTCCACCACGGCATCATGGTGACCGCGGTCGAATCCTCGGGTCGGTTCTCGCCCGCGAAATCGACGTTGTGAAAGTACGGGTTATCGGGGACGTTCACGTCTCTCGTTGCCTGCTCCATATCGACGTCTTCCGCGGCGAGGTGCAGATACACCGATGTCTCCATCTCTCCGCCGTGTCCTACGCCCTGGGGACCGCCATCTCGGACCTCGCGCAACGTCTCTTTGACTTCCTCGAGATCCCACCAGGAGAGCATGGCACAGCGGACCCCGGGGTACTGGAGGTTCACTTGTCGGGTTGCTTGCTCGAGGAGATGGTGATTTGACCCGTGGCCGTTTACGAGAAGAATTCGTTGGAAGCCGTGGTGGGCAAGGGAGATCCCTACATCGATGACGTAGTTCACGAAGGTGTCCCACCGGATGGTAATCCCGCCGGGCATGTCCATGTGATGTGGCAAATAGCCATGCGGAAGCGTCGAAAGCAACAGCGTATCGTCCCGTTCGCGCACCGTTTTCTCGCAGATCGCCGCCGGGAGGCGCTGATCGACATCCAGCGGCAGATGGTGGCCGTGGTCCTCCGTCGACCCCACGGGGATGACGATCATTTTTTCCTTCTCGACGGCGTCGTTAACTTCGGGCCAGCTCAATTTCTCGTAACGGAATTCGTCTTCGTTCATGGCGTCAAGGTACCGTCCGGCCACATATATTGTGCGGCGACGGCGGTGTTCCGGCTACCAGGGCGTTGTGGAGGGGACGTTCGGTTGGCCAGTGTGTCCGGGTCGATCGGAGTACATCGTACCAAAAGAATTTGGACCGTGCCCCGTTCTTCTCCGATATGCGTACGTCGCCCCCACGGACGGACGCACCGTCGATATGGCAGGATGGGGTCGGTGTCGTGGGCATCTTGGCGAGTGTGCTCTTGCTTGTCAACGTGATCGTCGTGGTCTCTCCTGGCAGGGAGGTGCCGACTGGATTGCTCGCGGGCACGCTCGCGATGCTCGCTAGTTCGACTGCCTTTCTCGCAAGCTCGCTTGTGGTTCTGTTGACAGGGACGTGGTTCCTTTACCGACGAGTTGCTCATCGACCCGCACGCCTGAGTCCACACGAGCGAACAGCCAGTCTTGCACTGGGATGGTCGATGCTGCACTATTCCCTCGTCTTCCTGGGTGCCGGGATGGGTGGTTCGCCGGCGGTGTGGTGGAGCTATCTCGACGCACCGGCGACGCCAATGATGACGGCCCTCAACCTCCTGTTTTTCCTTTCCTTGATGATCGTGGCGGGGTACGTTCTGGTCGAGGTGCTCAAACGGGCGTTTCAGAAACCGGTACCCGAGGACACCTCGACTACGGAAGGATTCTAGCGGAGACGGACCCCGCTACCGTGGGGAGTTGTCCTCGTCGTTGCACGGCGTCGTGACCGGATCCATGCGTTATCTGGGGGGGGGGGAGTTACACTGTTCACGCCGAGCTCGGTGACGATGTACGGTATCGCTCGACGGTCTCCCAGTCGATCGTGACGCCAAGTCCCGGGTCCGTCGGCACCTCCACGTACCCGTCGGCCGTCACGGGGAACTGCTCCTCGACGAGTTCCCACCGAAGGGGCGAATTCTCGACGCAGTATTCGAGGAGTGGCGCGTTTTCGTTGGCCGCACACAGGTGGAGGTTCGCGGCAATGATAATATCGGTCGAGTACCCGTGTGGATACAAGGGAATGCCGGCCACCTGCGCCAGTGTCGCGATCTTATTCATGTGTGTGATGCCACCGGAGCGTGCCACGTCAGGCTGGACGCCATCGACGTTCCCTCGGTCGATGAACTCAGCGAACCCGTAGCTCGCGTATTCTTCCTCGCCCCCGACAATCCGCGTCGGCACGGCGTCACCGATTTTGGCGTACCCAGCGAGGTTGTCGGCGTAAAGCGGCTCCTCGATCCAGAAGAGATCGTATGCTTCATCGAGGCGACGCCCCTCTTTCACGGCGCGTTTTACGTCCCCACCCCAGACCATGCCGGCATCCACCATGATGTCGAACTCCGGGCCGAGTGTGTCTCGAGCCGCAGCCAGGAGTTCGCGGTCGGTCCGATGCGACTCACCGAAGCCGCCCCAGCCGAATTTTACGGCGGTGAACCCGTCCTCTCGTGCGGCCGTCGCCCGCGATCGCATGGTTTCTGTATCGCTCGGATCTGCCGGGAACAGCGTCGAGGCGTAGGCGCGAACCCGGTTCCGGTGAACGCCCCCGATCAGCTTGCAAAGGGGTTTGTCCATCGCCTTGCCCATGATATCCCAGCAGGCCATATCGATGGCGCTCATCGCCGTAATCGCGGCCCCTTTGCGGCCGTAGAAATAGGATCGATCGAACATGTCGTTCCACAGCACCTCGACGTCGAACGGGTCTCGGCCCATCACCACCGAGCGCAACCCCGCGCTCTTGTCGTGCGAGACCGGGGCCGAGACGATGGCGTCGACCACAGCTGGCGACGAGTCGGCCTCGCCAATCCCCGTGATCCCCTCGTCAGTATCCACCGTGACAATGGCTGCGTCCTGTGTCCCATCAGCCTTCTTGCCCTCGACTTCCGCAAGCGACACGGTGTGAACCGTAACGTCGGTGATTTCCATGGAGGCATGCCACCCGGGGGATAAATAAAGGCGACCACTCACATCGAAATAGCACGCGATGAAGTAGGCGCACGCGGGATTGAACCGCGGACCTCCACCTTGTAAGGGTGGCGCTCTGCCACTGAGCTATGCGCCTCTACCCGGGTCAACGACCTCCCGGGATTTAAGGGCTCAGTTTTGGCGGGCAGGGGGATCTGTGGCGCCCGGTTCGATCCACACACTCGACACGGCGCCTTTCCGTCGATAGCGGCACTGGCGTTCCCCGATCGATGGCTGCTGGTTTTATTTGGGCGAGGGGTAAGGCAGCCGCATGGCAGCTCCGGATCGACCGAACGTTGTACTCGTGGTGACAGACACCCAGGGATTGAATGCCGTCGGAGAACTGGGCGGCGTCGGTTCGGGCGTCGTCGACACGCCACATTTGGATTCCCTCGCCGATGCTGGAGTCACGTGTGCAAACGCGTACGCTGGCGCCCCGGTCTGCGGTCCCTCGCGCTCCTGTCTGTTCACCGGCAATTACCCCCATCGTGCGGGTGGATGGGCCAATAGCGTTCGGTTACACCAGGGGGTCCGGACGATGGGATCGTATTTCCGCGAGGCGGGTTACCGAACCGCCTATGTCGGCAAGTGGCATCTCGATGGCGATTATTTCGGGGATGGTACCGCTCCGGATTACTACGAGCAGGAGTACTGGTATGACGGGCACAACTATCGCGAGGATATGGGGGATGAGTTCTTCAGGTGGTGGTGGACTGAGGGGATGGCCGAGAATTTCAATGCCGAGCATCCACCGGACGTCCTTCGGCAACGAGGAATCACGCGAGAGGATGTCTGGGCCGGTCGGATCGTCGATCGCGCCCGATCGTTTGTGGAGGACGTCGGCGACGACCAGCCGTATTTCCTGGTAGTTTCTATCGACGAGCCACACGAGCCGAGCCTTTGTCCGCCGGAATTCGCGGAGCGGTACGTGGAGGACCTCCCGCCGTTACCCGAAAACTACGAAAGCGCCCAGGAACTGCGGGACAAACCCGCCCACCACCAGGCGAGAGCGGCGGAGTTTCGGAACGGCGAGTTCTTTATCGACTCACTCTCCGATCCTGAATCAGGCGTTCTGCCGCGACCAGTCTACTTCGGTTGCTCGGAATTCGTCGATACGGAAATCGGGCGGTTGCTCGAGACGATCGACGCCCACGATCGCGAAAACACCCTCGTCTCGTACACGTCCGATCACGGCCATCATCTCGGGGCCCATGGGCTGGACAGCAAATGGGCGACAATGTACGACGAAACCGTCAACGTACCGCTTGTCTTCCGCTATCCGAACGGGTTGCCGACAGGGGAACGACGCGATTCCATCGCTTCCCACGTCGATCTTCTCCCGACACTCCTGGATTTCGCGGGTATTGCCGACGAAGTGGACGTAGACGGCCGCAGCATGCGTCGGTTTCTCGCGGCGGGCGAACGGTACCGTGATGCAGCGGTGATGGAGTATGGGGCGTTTAGTGCGAAAAGCGTCGGCGCCGACGGTATCGGGTTTTTCCCCATTCGAGCACTCGTCAATGAGGACTACAAGCTGGTGATCAACTTGCTCGAATCGGACGAGTTCTACGACCTCAACGAGCGACCTCACGAAGTCACTAATCGAATCGACGATAATGACTATACGGATCGACGGGATGAGTTGTTTCAGGACCTGGTATCCCGGATGGAGGCGGCAGGCGATCCGTTCCGGGGCAGGGCCTGGGCCGATCGGGGTTGGCGATAATCAAGGACGATGTCATCCATTGCACATTCGTTAAACCGGGACCGAGGGGCGACGTAGCCCGGTCTGTGGTACCGCTTCCTACACCGGAACACTCCCCGATCAGATGCCTTTTCGCGCTCCCGAGAGATGCAGCGGCATGGAGTATCGTCTCGAACACGTCGACCTTGTCAACGCCGGCAAGTTCGCGGGCATCGCAGCCGTGTCGTTCACCGCGCTGTTTACCTGGCCGGTTATCCTACTCGAACTGTCCGGCGAATTTAACGGGCTGGCGTTTGGTTTCTACGTATTGCTGGTCATCATGTCGCTCTTGGCAGGCATCGTCGCCGGGACGGTCACAGCACAGGTGTACAACGAACATCTTGCAGGAGCGAGCAAGTTGACGGTGCAACTCGAGCCAATTGAGCGGTGACGAGAGGTACGCTTACCTGCCTGTAGGCAAGGGTTTAACGACGCTCCCGACGATGTTTGTGCGTGATGAATCACCTGCCATCGTTTCGAGTCGAAACGCGGGTTGACGGGAACCCCTACGACACGGTGATCGCGGCCTTTCCAACGCGGGACATGGCTGGCATCACGACGGTGGACTACACGATTAATACGACTGCTGTCGAGAAAATCGCCCATATTCGGGGAGAAGGTACCAACGATATTGCAACGATCAGAGACGGGGAGCCGCACCACCCCATCAGAGTCTACAATGCTCCGGGACTGGAGCTGACGTTCCTCTACAGTGAGGTATTCCTTCCCATGGCATTCGCAGACCGTCTCGCGGCTGCCATCGAGGACTGGTGTCGCGATGCTGGGGTGGAGCTCCTGACCATCGTCCACGGCGCGACGTTCCCGCACAGCGAGGAGGATCACGTTCCCTTCTTCGCCGCCTCCGACGGGTATCGTGATCGGGCGCTGTCCGGGGTCGACGGGATTACCGGCTTACCCGTGGGTGTTCTCGATGGCCTCCCGGGAGAGTTGCTGCTCCGCGGGACCGACGCGGCAGGGATCGATACCGGCGTCCTCGTTACGCCGGCGCATCTTCCAGGGCCGGACATTGACGCGGCACTCACGTTGTTGGAAGCGGTTCAGGCCGTCCACGATGTGACGATCGACGACACTGCCTTGCGAGAACGCGGCGAGGAACTTCGCGAGTACTATCGAGGCCTTGTCGACCGTAGCCGTGCGACAGAAATCTCGCCGATGGTCCGTGACTTCCCCGAGGATCGGATGTTCATGTAATCACGCACTCCCGTCATTTATCCCGCCGGTTGATGGGTAGCTGAGTTCCGAGCCCACCAACGAGTGCGGAGCGTTTATTCGCCGTTCTCCCAATCAACACTCATGGACGGAGAGGTTGCGATCGAGGCCGATGGGCTCACCAAGCGCTACGGTGAGACGGTGGCAGTCGATGACCTCTCCTTTAGCGTCGGGCGGGGGACGGTGTACGGTTTTCTGGGACCGAACGGTGCCGGAAAGACGACCACCATGCGGATGTTAACCACGCTGACGAGGCCAACCGCGGGAACCGCTGCTGTCGCCGGGTATCCGATTAGTGACCGTGGCGCGGTGAGTCGACGGATCGGCTATCTCCCGGAGGAGCCACCGTTGTACGATGAGTTAACCGGGCGGGAACAGCTTGAATACGTCGCCGGGTTACGTGACTTGCCACCCCGGCGCGTCGAAACCCGGATCGACCGACTGCTCGATCGGTTCGATCTCGTTACAGACGCAGACAAGCGAATCGAGGAGTACTCGCAAGGGATGCGACAGAAGGTCGGCGTTATCCAGGCGATTCTCCATCGTCCGGAGGTCGTGTTCCTCGATGAACCCACTGCCGGTCTAGATCCACGCGCCGCACGGACAATGCGGCGAACGATTGCGGATCTGGCCTGCCGCCGGAGCGCCGTGTTTCTGTCGACGCACATCCTCTCTGTCGTTGAAGAACTTGCGGACGTCATTGGCGTGATCCACGAGGGACGGCTGGTGGCGGAGGGAGAACCGGGGACCCTTGCGGAGCGATCCACCGAAGGGGACGCCACGCTAGAGGACACCTTCCTCGCAGTCACGCGGGACGGTGACGAACTCGAGGCGGATCCACTGGGGAAGTAACCTCGTTGCTATGGCAGGTGATAGTTGTCGAATCGAAAACAGGCGTAGCGATAGGCGATGAATGCAAGCGCAATCGCAAGGATAAGTGGCACCCCAAGGCTGAGACGTATCACAAGCATCCCCACTTCCGCGGCGGTTGCATCGAGCGTACTTATGACGGTATCGATGCCGCTGGCAAGGAATTCGACGACAGTGGGTAACGCGAGGATAGTTGCGGCACCGGCCGGAACGGAGAGCAGCGTCGAGAACGTCACGAACGCGAACTTGCTCGGCATGACGGCCTCGCGTTTGCTCGTGAGTTCGACCGACCCGAACCGCGGGAACAGGGCACCGACACCCAGCGCGAGTGCCGGCGCGAGTATCGTGGCTGTCAGGGTCGCCAATCCGTATACAATGAGACCACCCGTCGAAAACGCCCCGCTGACAGTGGCCAGACTGATGACGATCCCGGCGAGTGGAATGCCGACGGTGCACGCGGCCAACCAGTAGCCTCGCATCAGGGCACGCCCAGTCACCGGCGCTGTGAGCGCTACGGCGATCACCCGTCCTAGATCACCCAGGGGATTCAACGTGAGGAGGGCCCCTGTTCCCCAGGTCACGTACACGGAAAGTGCGACGAAGAACACGGGATGAACCTGGCCACGCCGAATGAATTCGACGACAAAAAAGATCGCAGCCATGGCGGGATACGCGACGTACAGCATTCGCACGGGGGCGCGGATCGTCCGGCGAAGCGCCGTGATGGCGACGACGCGAACCGGATTGGAGACGACGCCACCATATCCCCGATCGATCGGTGCGAGCGTAACGGCGGGCCACCACTCGGTGGACGATGCGACCGGCGGATCTCGATACCAGTGGATACCTGCCAGTCGTCGTCCTGCAACGATCGCGATGACAGGGATCCCCCCGGTCACGATCACTGCGCCACCGGCGAGGACTGGATCGTACGAGCCCCCCGGGAGTGGAGCCAGGAGGAGCTCCCCGGGCCAGGCAAACGGACTCCGGCTCAGCCAACCAGCCACCGTAATTACGGCTGATTCGAACCGTGCGGTGACAAGTGCGTAGATGTAGATCGCGATTATCCCGAGAATCAGCGGGGTCCGTAATCGGGCGATAGGGCGGAAGGTAATCATGAGATGGCGCAATCCAATCCCGAGAACGAGTCCGACAGGGACAGCTCCCACGAGGAGCATGCCAGTCACGCTCGGTACCGCAAGCAGGTATACGGGTTCTCCGACGCCGATGGCGAACGCGGTGCCAACGACAGTAACGACCGGCATGGTGATGATCCCAAATCGGAGATATTCCGCGATAGTCAGCCCCAGCAGTGTGTTCGACAGCGAGGTGTTCAGCAACGACAGCGAAGGGTGATCCAGCGAACCGACGTGCGTAACCGCCCTGATGAGGGCGACAGTCATGACCGCAAACCAGGCCAACGCGACCCCACCGCCCACCGCCCGGCGGACTGCGGGCTCGTGTGTCGTATCGATCACGCCGAACTGAATCGATTGGCCAAGTGCGTACGCGCCAAATCCGAGGCCCGCCAGGAATGGAAGTCCTCCAATAACGCCCAGGACGATGAGGACAACCAATCGTGTCAGGTCACCAAGTAATACCCTCGCCGACCGTTTCAGCTCGGTCCGTGCGATCAGGAACGGGACTCTGGTCATCTCGGAATGCCACCGGACGCAGGTTATGCGCGAAATTTCGGGGGGACGAGCATAACACGTGTGATCGATGGGGCCTTCCGCGTTCTCAGGGCACCCGGACCGGTGCGCTCTCCCCCTTTTCTCACGATATACCGAAGTGTCTCCTCGTTCGTTTGGCCGAATCGGTGAGTAGGTGCTCATCGTCTGCGAACACCTCGATCGCGACGTGACCGTCAAGCTCCGCCCCCCGGTTTGCCACTGCCTCGAAGTCGATTTGGCCGGCCCCGAGCGGCAAATGGGTGTCCCCGCGGCTGCGGACGTCATGGACGTGGACATACCGAATCCGACCACGGGCACTATCGAGTATACGTTCCACACCGTCCATTCCGTCCTCCATGAAGGCGTGTCCGAGGTCGACACAGACCGGTACGCTGGCTTGCTCACAGAGGTCGGTCACGACCGAAATTGGAAACCCACGGGCTTGATGGCCCACGTTTTCCGCCACGACCTCAACTCCATGACCGTCGCCCGCTCCTGCCACTTGCTCTAGCTGGTTCACGGCGAGGGAACGCAGGGTCGTATCGCTCGGGTTTCTGGCAGTCAAATGAAGTACGGCCGCGGTCGCGCCAGCCCTGCCAGCTACTTCCAGGAGGCGCGAAAGGAACTCGACGATGGCGTCGTTTATCTCGGCGACGGGCGTCACGAGATCCTGTTTGAACGGGAGGTGAACGGTGAGTTCACAACCGGCTTCGGATCGCGCCGTTTCCAAGGCCTCGGGTGACGATTCCAGGACGTGCTGCCCCTCACCAATCCCGACTTCGACGAAGTCGAATTCCCTCCCGTACCGATCGATTCGATCGATGTCGTCACCAACAGTAAGCCCGAGTTGCATTTTGCTTACATACCTGCGCCCGGGTCTAAAACCACTCTCCTTGACCCGATGGCGGGTTCCGGGGGACGCGTTGGGGGTTTCGAAATCCTTTTTTCCTTACTTGGCAAGGTTCAGGATGCCGGTCGGTGAGCCGCCTTAGCTCAGACTGGGAGAGCACTCGACTGAAGATCGAGCTGTCCCCGGTTCAAATCCGGGAGGCGGCACTATTCAACTCCTTTGCAAGTATCAATCATTACATGAACCGGTAGCCCTCGGGAGGTCCGCGGCATGACGGTCTCGGACCTCAACCCAATCCCGGGCATTCTCACGGCCATCCCGAGACGGACGTAGACGGGGATGCCCGCTACATGTGTGGATTATCCGAGAATCGAGTCGACGGGGGAACCGTCGTGATTGCGCGGTGACTACGGCCCGCGGTGAGCCCGATTGGTTGCTTATCGAGTTCGGATCGGGCGAAGCGTTATCCGACGTGGCGAGTCGGACTGCCTAGGAGATCGACTCTGAAGGAGCAGAGGTGTCGGCTGAACGATGCGGTCTGCGATGACTCAAGTGGACGAGTCAATGGTGGGGGGGGGCACCACCCGGGCTGGACGGGTGTGGGA